>NZ_JBRIQR010000004.1:0-171660 GCF_052983755.1 Enterobacter sp. CFEC122
CGGCCAATGACTAA
The DNA here is from genome assembly GCF_052983755.1 of Enterobacter sp. CFEC122. Taxonomy (NCBI): domain Bacteria; kingdom Pseudomonadati; phylum Pseudomonadota; class Gammaproteobacteria; order Enterobacterales; family Enterobacteriaceae; genus Enterobacter; species Enterobacter sp. CFEC122. Next base: position 15 of record NZ_JBRIQR010000004.1, read on the forward strand.
TACGTCGCCGCCTTCTAAGGTGGCGTGGTCGTAATTAATATTCTCGTCGCCGAAATACTTAATAAAATCGCCGTCGGCAAACGCCGGGTGCCAGCGATATATTGCCCGCAGGTTATTGGTTTCACGCTGACGCGCCGGTTTGGCCATTGGGTTAATAGAGACGCCGTTATAGATCCAGCAGGAGGTATCGCGGGTAAATAAATGGTTCGGCAGTGGCTTCATAATAAAATCATTCGCCGTGTGGGTATCCACCACCATATTTTTAATGGCTGCCGGAATTTCACCGTAGGTTAATCCGCCGCTCAGCCTGCGCGCCAGTTCCCGGTGCGGCATATCCGCCAGCCAGCCGCGCACGTCGCCAGCAAAGGTTGGGCCGAGGCGGTAGTCAGAGATTTGCGTCTCCAGCAGCCAGGCTTTCGCCTCAGCGATATCAAGGGTTTGTGTCAGCAGGTCGGTCAGCAGCAGGACTTCCACCCCCTGCTCACGCAGCGTGTTGGCGAAGATGTCATGCTCCTCACCCGCCCGCTCAACCGAGAGCACGTCATCAAATAGCAGCTCCTGACAGTTTGAGGGGGTTAACCGTTTCAGACTTAAATTTGGGCGGTGCAGCATAACGCTACGCAATTGACCAATTTCAGAACCGACGTAATGCTTTTCCATAATTATTCCTTTAACTGTTTTTCAGAATAAAAAGGGCATGCGCCATGTCATGTATTTAATTGCATGGCGGCTAAGCTCAATTGATTTCGTGGTTCATACTAGGCAGTTAAATAATCCGTATTGTGATATTGCTCACGCGAAAATGGATATTAAGCGGTTTGTTTTCATTTGCATGATTCGCATCAGATAATGATTAATTGGCTATTCTGGCGAGGTGAATAGCTAAGCACTATCCGTTGTCATTATTTGCAGTTGTTAGTGTTTTGTAGAATTTAATGCTTTGAAATATTTTGTTAAGATATTGATTTTAAATGTCTTTGTGGTTTTCGTGGAATGACTATGCAATATTGCTAATTAACTATTTTTGGCTTAAGGAAAATCAATAAATATTTATTGAATTTAATAGCAAATTATCAAAGTGCTAAAATGTGAAGCGGTAGCCAGTTTTGTTGTTAAGGCCTGACGATCAATGAGTTAGCGCAAGGGCGGGATAACGAAGAGCTGAAGATATGCATAATGACTGCATAAATGCCTGCGAGGGCTTAACAGCAAATTAACACCATTCCCGATAAACATGCGTTCGCGCAAAACCCGTCTAAAAAGCGCTGGTATGGCAGTCGGGATTCTCGTATAAAAGATAAAAATGAAACGATGTTTTATATCGAGGGTTTTCTGATGATTATCGGCAACATCCACCATCTGCACTCCTGGCTGCCTGACGAGCTGCGACAGGCCATTGAGCACGTTAAAACTCACGTCACCGACACCACGCCGCTCGGCAAGCACGACGTCAACGACAGCAGCCTGTTTTATCTGGTCTCTGAAGATACAACCCAGCCGTTCGCCGAGCGTCGCGCCGAGTACCACGCGCGCTATCTGGATATTCAGATCGTGATGAAGGGACAGGAAGGGATGACATTCAGCACCCTGCCGCCCGGCACGCCGGACACCGACTGGCTGGCGGACAAAGACATCGCGTTCCTGCCGGAAGGCGAGCAGGAGAAAACCGTGGTGCTGAGCGAAGGGGATTTTGTGGTGTTCTGGCCGGGTGAGGTGCACAAGCCGCTGTGCGCGGTGGGGGCACCTGCTAAGGTCAGGAAAGTGGTGGTGAAGATGCTTGTAGAGTAACCCCTCTCCCAAGGGGAGAGGGTGTAAAAGTCCCCTCTCCCTGTGGGAGAGGGTTAGGGTGAGGGCATCAGGCCGCACCTTCCAATTTGTGATCCAGCTTAAATTTCCCGCACTCCCTCTCCATCTCTCATTTACCTGCGCTTTTCCTGCGTCATAGTATGATCGTTAATTTAACGAACACAGTTCTATAATGTAGAACAAAATGATTCAGCAAGGAGATCTCATGCCGCAGTCCGCGTTGTTCACGGGAATCATTCCCCCTGTCTCCACCATTTTTACCGCCGACGGCCAGCTCGATAAGCCGGGCACCGCCGCGCTGATCGACGATCTCATCAAAGCAGGCGTTGACGGCCTGTTCTTCCTGGGCAGCGGCGGCGAGTTCTCCCAGCTCGGCGCCGAAGAGCGTAAAACCATTGCCCAATTTGCGATCGATTATGTCGATCGTCGCGTGCCGGTCCTGATCGGCACCGGCGGCACCAACGCCCGTGAAACCATTGCGCTCAGCCAGCACGCGCAGCAGGCGGGGGCGGACGGCATCGTGGTGATCAACCCTTACTACTGGAAAGTGTCGGAAGCGAACCTGATCCGCTATTTCGAGCAGGTGGCGGACAGCGTCACGCTGCCGGTGATGCTCTATAACTTCCCGGCGCTGACCGGGCAGGATCTGACCCCGGCGCTGGTGAAAACCCTGGCCGATTCGCGCAGCAACATCGTCGGCATTAAAGACACTATCGACTCCGTCGCCCACCTGCGCAGCATGATCCACACCGTCAAAGCCGCCCATCCGCACTTCACCGTGCTGTGTGGCTACGACGATCATCTGTTTAATACCCTGCTGCTCGGCGGCGACGGGGCGATTTCGGCGAGCGGCAACTTTGCCCCGCAGGTGTCGGTGAATCTTCTGAAAGCCTGGCGGGATAAAGACGTGGCGAAAGCGGCTGAGTATCATCAGACCTTACTGCAAATACCGCAGATGTATCAGCTGGATACGCCGTTTGTGAACGTTATTAAAGAGGCGATTGTGCTCTGCGGCCGCCCGATTTCCACGCACGTGCTGCCGCCCGCCTCTGCGCTGGACGAACCGCGTAAGGCGCAGCTGAAAACCCTGCTGCAACAGCTCAAGCTCTGCTGAGCCGGACGATAACCATGACCATCGAGAAAATTTTCACCCCGCAGGACGAGGCGTTTTATGCCGTCATCACCCACGCGGCGGGGCCGCAGGGCGCGCTGCCGCTGACCCCGCAGATGCTGATGGAATCCCCCAGCGGCAACCTGTTCGGCATGACGCAGAACGCCGGAATGGGCTGGGATGCCAACAAGCTGACCGGCAAAGAGGTGCTGATTATCGGCACCCAGGGCGGCATTCGCGCCGGGGACGGACGCCCGGTTGCGCTGGGCTACCACACCGGCCACTGGGAGATCGGCATGCAGATGCAGGCGGCGGCGAAGGAGATCACCCGCAACGGCGGGATCCCGTTTGCGGCCTTCGTCAGCGATCCCTGCGACGGCCGTTCTCAGGGCACGCACGGCATGTTCGACTCCCTGCCGTACCGCAACGACGCGGCGATCGTGTTTCGCCGTCTGATCCGTTCCCTCCCGACGCGCCGGGCGGTAATAGGCGTGGCAACCTGCGATAAAGGGCTGCCCGCCACCATGATTGCCCTGGCCGCGATGCACGACCTGCCGACCATTCTGGTGCCGGGCGGGGCGACGCTGCCGCCGACCGTGGGGGAAGATGCGGGCAAGGTGCAGACCATCGGCGCGCGCTTTGCCAACCACGAACTCTCCCTGCAGGAGGCCGCCGAGCTGGGCTGTCGCGCCTGCGCCTCGCCGGGCGGCGGGTGTCAGTTCCTCGGCACGGCGGGCACCTCGCAGGTGGTCGCGGAAGCGCTGGGCCTGGCGCTGCCGCACTCCGCGCTGGCGCCGTCCGGGCAGGCGGTGTGGCTGGAGATCGCCCGCCAGTCGGCGCGGGCGGTGAGCGAGCTGGATAACCGGGGCATCACCACGCGCGACATCCTGACTGACAAAGCCATCGAAAACGCCATGGTGATCCACGCGGCGTTCGGCGGCTCGACGAATTTACTGCTGCACATTCCGGCCATCGCCCACGCGGCGGGCTGCACGATCCCGGACGTTGAACACTGGACGCGCGTCAACCGCAGGGTGCCGCGCCTGGTCAGCGTGCTGCCCAACGGCCCGGACTATCACCCGACCGTGCGCGCCTTCCTCGCGGGCGGCGTGCCGGAGGTGATGCTCCACCTGCGCGATCTCGGTCTGCTGCACCTGGACGCCATGACCGTCACCGGCCAGACGGTGGGCGAGAACCTCGACTGGTGGCAGGCCTCCGAGCGCCGTGAGCGCTTCCGCCAGTGCCTGCGCGAGCAGGATGGCGTGGATCCGGATGACGTGATCCTGCCGCCGGAGAAGGCAAAAGCGAAAGGGCTGACCTCAACGGTTTGCTTCCCGACGGGCAACATCGCGCCGGAAGGCTCGGTGATCAAGGCCACGGCGATCGACCCGTCGGTCGTCGGTGAAGATGGCGTTTACCGCCACACCGGCCGGGCGCGGGTGTTTGTCTCGGAAGCGCAAGCGATCAAGGCCATCAAGCGGGAAGAGATCAAGCAGGGCGATATCATGGTGGTGATCGGCGGCGGGCCGTCCGGCACCGGCATGGAAGAGACCTACCAGCTCACCTCCGCGCTGAAGCATATCTCGTGGGGCAAGACGGTGTCGCTCATCACCGATGCGCGCTTCTCGGGCGTGTCGACGGGCGCCTGCTTCGGCCACGTGTCGCCGGAGGCGCTGGCGGGCGGGCCGATTGGCAAGCTGCGCGATAACGACATCATCGAGATAGCCGTCGACCGACTGACATTAACGGGCAGCGTGAACTTTATCGGCACCGCGGATAACCCGCTGACGCCGGAGGAGGGGGCACGCGAGCTGGCAATGCGGCAGACGCACCCGGACCTGCACGCCCACGACTTTTTGCCGGACGATACCCGGCTGTGGGCAGCATTACAGTCCGTCAGCGGCGGCACCTGGAAAGGCTGTATTTATGACACCGATAAAATTATCGAGGTAATTAACGCCGGTAAAAAAGCGCTCGGCATTTAATTATTTTCTGAGATAAAACCGTCTGCGGGAAATATTCCGCGGGCGGTTTTTGCGTGTCTTTATTTTATCAATTTAAACAATAAGTTGCGATATATCGTTGGCGTCACAAAAGCAAAATAACGTAATTCGGAAATAAGATATGACCATTGCTGGTTAATTGAACAGCTCATTACACTCCATTAACACGATGTTGTAATTCAGCACACTACATAAGGGTGTAATTCTGATGACGCAATTAACCATGAAAGACAAAATTGGCTACGGGCTGGGTGACACCGCCTGCGGCTTCGTCTGGCAGGCTACCATGTTCCTGCTGGCCTACTTCTACACCGACGTCTTCGGCCTGTCGGCGGGCATTATGGGGACGCTGTTTTTAATCTCCCGCGTGCTCGACGCCGTGACCGACCCGCTGATGGGGCTGCTGGTCGACCGCACCCGCACGCGGCACGGCCAGTTCCGCCCGTTCCTGCGGTGGGGCGCCATCCCGTTTGGCATCGTCTGCGTGCTTACCTTCTACACGCCGGACTTCTCCGCGCAGGGCAAAATCATCTACGCCTGCGTGACCTACATTCTCCTGACCCTGGTCTACACCTTCGTTAACGTGCCGTACTGTGCCATGCCGGGCGTCATTACCGCCGACCCGAAAGAGCGTCACGCCCTGCAGTCGTGGCGTTTCTTCCTGGCGGCGGCGGGATCGCTCGCCATCAGCGGCATTGCCCTGCCGCTGGTAAGCATCATCGGCAAAGGGGACGAGCAGGTGGGCTATTTCGGCGCCATGTGCGTGCTGGGCCTGACCGGCGTGGTGCTGCTCTACGTCTGCTTCTTTACCACCAAAGAGCGCTACACCTTTGAGGTGCAGCCGGGCTCGTCGGTGGCGAAAGATCTCAAGCTGCTGCTCGGCAACGGCCAGTGGCGGATCATGTGCGCGTTCAAGATGATGGCGACCTGTTCCAACGTGGTGCGCGGCGGGGCGACGCTCTACTTCGTCAAATACGTGATGGATCACCCGGAGATGGCGACCCAGTTTTTACTCTACGGCAGCCTCGCCACCATGTTTGGCTCGCTCTGCTCGTCTCGTCTGCTGGGCCGCTTCGACCGCGTCACCGCCTTCAAGTGGATCATCGTCGCCTACTCGCTCATCAGCCTGCTGATTTTCGTCACCCCGGCGGAGCACATCGCGCTGATTTTCGCCCTCAACATCCTGTTCCTGTTCGTCTTTAACACCACCACGCCGCTGCAGTGGCTGATGGCCTCTGACGTGGTGGACTACGAGGAGAGCCGCAGCGGGCGACGCCTGGACGGGCTGGTGTTCTCCACCTACCTGTTCAGCCTGAAGATTGGCCTGGCGATTGGCGGGGCGGTGGTGGGCTGGATCCTGGCGTACGTCAACTACTCCGCCAGCAGCAGCGTGCAGCCGGTAGAGGTGCTGACCACCATCAAAATTCTGTTCTGCGTGGTGCCGGTGGTGCTCTACGCGGGCATGTTCATCATGCTGTCGTTCTACAATCTCACCGACGCGCGCGTGGAGGCCATCAGCCAGCAGCTGATCAAGCACCGCGCGGCGCAGGGCGAGGCCGTTCCTGACGCTGCGACAGCCGCATCCCATTAACCGGAGGCACTATGCAAATCACCAACCCGATACTCACCGGCTTTAACCCGGATCCGTCCCTGTGCCGCCAGGGCGAGGACTACTACATCGCCACCTCGACCTTCGAGTGGTTCCCGGGCGTGCGCATCTACCACTCCCGCGACCTGAAAAACTGGTCGCTGGTCAGCACGCCGCTGGACCGCGTGTCGATGCTGGACATGAAGGGCAACCCGGACTCCGGCGGCATCTGGGCGCCGTGCCTGAGCTACGCCGACGGCAGGTTCTGGCTGCTCTACACCGACGTGAAGATTGTCGACTCGCCGTGGAAAAACGGCCGCAACTTCCTGGTTACCGCGCCGTCCATCGAAGGGCCGTGGAGCGAGCCGATCCCGATGGGCAACGGCGGGTTTGACCCGTCCCTGTTCCATGACGACGATGGCCGCAAGTATTACCTCTACCGCCCGTGGGGGCCGCGCCACCACAGCAACCCGCACAACACCATCGTCATGCAGGCGTTTGACCCGCAGACCGGCACGCTCTCGCCCGAGCGTAAAGCCCTGTTTACCGGCACGCCGCTCTGCTACACCGAGGGCGCGCACCTGTATCGCCACGCGGGATGGTACTACCTGATGGTTGCCGAGGGCGGCACCAGCTACGAGCACGCCGTCGTGGTGCTGCGTTCAAAAACAATCGACGGGCCGTACGAGCTGCACCCGGACGTGACGATGATGACCAGCTGGCACCTGCCGGAGAACCCGCTGCAGAAGAGCGGCCACGGCTCGCTGCTGCAGACCCACACCGGGGAGTGGTACATGGCCTACCTCACCAGCCGCCCGCTGCGTCTGCCCGGCGTGCCGCTGCTGGCCTCCGGCGGACGCGGCTACTGCCCGCTGGGACGCGAGACTGGCATCGCCCGCATTGAGTGGCGCGACGGCTGGCCGTACGTGGAAGGCGGCAAGCACGCGCAGCTGACCGTGAAAGGCCCGCAGGTGGCCGAGCAGCCTCGCGCCGCTCAGGGTAGCTGGCGAGAGGACTTCGACGGCAGCACGCTTGACCCTGAATTGCAGACCCTGCGCATTCCGTTCGACGACACCCTCGGCTCGCTCACCGCGCGCCCTGGCTACTTACGGCTCTATGGCAACGACTCGCTCAACTCGACATTCACCCAGTCGACCGTGGCGCGCCGCTGGCAGCACTTTGCCTTCCGGGCGGAGACGCGGATGCAGTTCTCGCCGGTCCACTTCCAGCAGAGCGCGGGGCTGACCTGCTACTACAACAGTAAAAACTGGAGCTACTGCTTTGTGGACTACGAGGAGGAACAGGGGAGAACCATCAAGGTTATTCAGCTCGACCACAACGTGCCGTCATGGCCGCTGCATGAGCAGCCGATTCCGGTGCCGGAACATGCAGAGAGCGTCTGGCTGCGGGTGGACGTGGATACGCTGGTCTACCGCTACAGCTATTCGTTCGACGGCGAGACGTGGCACGCCGTGCCGGTCACCTATGAAGCGTGGAAGCTGTCGGATGACTACATCGGCGGGCGCGGCTTCTTCACCGGCGCGTTTGTGGGGCTGCACTGCGAGGACATCAGCGGCGACGGCTGCCACGCGGACTTCGACTACTTCACCTACGAGCCGGCCTAACGGCTCAGGCCGGGTAGCCCAGCGCGCGTGAGAGCTGGAGCCCGGCCTGCTGAAGCTGCTCGCGGAAATCAGCCAGTTCTGCGTCGTCCACGCGGGAGGTCAGGGTCGACAGGCTCAGGGCGGCTATGACGCGGGATTCATGGTTCCACACCGGCACCGCCACGCAGCGCACGCCCTGCTCGTTCTCTTCGCTATCCAGGGCATAGCCCTGCTCGCGGGTCTGCGCCAGGGCGGCCATTAATGCTTCGCGAGAGGCGAGGGTGGAAGGGGTGTAGGTGGTGTAGTGATAGCCCTCCAGCAGGGCATTCAGCTCGGCTTCGCCCAGCCAGGCAATCAACACCTTGCCGATGGCGGTGGCGTGAACCGGCAGACGGCGGCCAATGCGCGAATAGGCGATGGCGGCCAGCTTGCCTTCAATCTTCTCGATATAGACCCCTTCACGCCCGTCCAGGATCCCCAGATGGGTGGTCTGCCCGGTACGCTGGGACAGCTCCGTCAGCCAGCCTTTCGCCTTCTGCCGAATATCCATCGAGCCCACGACAAAATGGCCGCGCTCGACCAGCTTCATGCCGAGGCGATATTTGCCGTTCTCCGGGTTCTGATCGATATAGCCGTGTAGCTGCAGGGTTTTCAGCAGCGAGTGGAGGGTACTCTTGCTCAGCCCCATCAGTTTGCTGATGTCGGTGATCTTAAGCTCGGTGGCCTGCTCGTTGAACAGGTCGAGGATCTGCAACGCACGTTCAACAGACTGAATAATCGGCATAATGCTGGCATGTCCACGCTGGAATTAAGGCGAAAACGTACCTTTTTCGGGGTGAAAAATCAATGAAATGGAGCTGGCCTGATTCGCCCGGCGGCGCTACGCTTGCACGGGCCTACGGGTTGTGTAGGCCGGGTCAGCGCAGCGCCACCCGGCAAGAAGAGCGCGCAGTATCAATATCATTGCCGGTACGTCGTTTGGCTCAGTTCGGTATAGTCAGGTTTCTTGAAAATTCAACAGCAGAAACTGACTGTACCTTCCATAAGTTGTCTTCTTTAACCATGCAGTCTATGACTATGTGGTCCTGCTTTTTACCGAATGCAATGTATACGTTGACACAGACTGGATCGGTATCCCCGGCTATGGCTGTTACATTCTGCGGCCAGTCATCGCCGATGTATTGCGCTTTTAAAAATATATCGGCCTCGTAAAACTCTTCGTCTGCATAGTGAGGATCCTGCGCGTGACGGAGTTTTTTCATTGTTGATGCTGTGACATATTTATCTATTTCGTTTCCATCAGTAATGGGAAATACGTCTTTGTTGATTTGATTTACGTACCAGCTGTTAAATTTTACAGCACGCTCAATCGGGTCAGAATGGCCGGCCATAGCAGAGAAAGAAAACAGGCAGCAAAGAAGTAAGGTGCTTTTCATATTAGTAGTGCCTGTAAAAGGTGATTTTTGGCTGTATCTTCCGATATCTCTGGCCGGGATAAAGACTATTCTGTTTAAAATCTGAATACCAGGTACCCGAACCGTCATAGATGCATGCATGCCCGTTCTGATGCGCACCAGGCAATGCGTCAATGACTGCAACATCACCCTCAATGAGGGTGCCGTACACCTTGCTGAATCCTGCTTTCTCAAGAGAGCGCCAGAAGTTTTTTGCATCAGCGCCATTAATTTCTAATCCTCCGGCGCGGATAGCCGCGGCTACGGCGCGAGCGCAGTAACCCGTGCTGTAATGGTGCGCGTGGCTGCGAGCATAAGACACAGCCTCGTGCTTATTCCATGACATAAAATCATCCTTATTAATGAAATGAAGTAATAAGGAAATATTACGCCGATAATATACGGTGTTTTGTAATTGATAATGACCTGATATTAACCATTATCTACTCAGTAAATAATGGTTAATAAAAATATAAATATCTATTATGGTTAATGCGTATCTGAGAAAACATCACTAAAATGAATTTTTCTGCCCGACGATAACGCTGTTGTCGTTTTTAGGGTTTTCTCCCTCTCCCCGTGGGAGAGGGCACCAGACCGCAGAGGAGTCAATCACTCCCCAAGCGTCGCCACCATCACCGCCTTAATCGTATGCATCCGGTTTTCAGCCTGGTCGAACACGATGCTCGCCGCCGACTCAAACACCTCGTCCGTCACTTCCATCCCGCCGTGCAGATCGAACTCTTTCGCCATCTGCTTGCCGAGCGTGGTCTGGTCGTCATGAAACGCCGGCAGACAGTGCAGGAACTTCACGTCCGGATTCCCGGTGAGCGCCATCATCTGCGCGTTCACCTGGTACCCGCGCAGCAGCGCAATCCGCTCCGCCCACTTCTCTTTGGCTTCGCCCATCGACACCCACACGTCGGTATAGATAAAGTCCGCCCCCTTCACGCCCGCCGCCACGTCTTCCGTCAGGGTGATTTTCCCGCCGTGCTTTTCCGCCAGCGCGCTGCACTCTGCCACCAGGCTCTCTTCCGGCCAGCAGGCCTTCGGGGCCACCAGGCGCAGATCCAGCCCGGTCAGCGCCGCCGCTTCCAGCATCGAGTTGCCCATGTTGTTGCGCGCGTCGCCCGCGTAGACCAGCGTCATCTCGTTAAACGCCTTGCCCGGCAGGTGCTCCTGCATGGTCAGCAGGTCCGCCAGCAGCTGCGTCGGGTGGAAATCGTTGGTCAGCCCGTTCCACACCGGCACGCCCGCGTACTGCGCCAGCGTCTCGACCACTTCCTGGCCGTGGCCGCGATACTGAATGCCGTCGTACATCCGCCCGAGCACGCGCGCGGTGTCCTTAATTGATTCTTTATGCCCAATCTGGCTGCCGCTCGGCCCTAAATAGGTAACGCGCGCACCCTGGTCAAATGCGGCAACTTCGAAAGAGCAACGGGTACGGGTCGAGTCTTTTTCGAAGATGAGCGCGATGTTTTTACCGGTAAGCTTTTGTACTTCCTTGCCCTTTTTTTTATCGGCCTTGAGCTGTGCGGCAAGGGTCAGCAGAGAAGTGAACTGTGCAGGGGTAAAGTCGAGCAATTTCAGAAAGTGTTTCTTGTACAGATCAGACATTTTATCCTCACATGGTGAACGCCACTTATTGAATTAAAATTCACTTTATATGTGTAATTATTCATTTGCAACCCCGTTTCACAAATCTTTCCAACAAAGGTGGAGGCAAACCCGTCCGTGTGTGAAAATAGAAGTATCTGCCGCACTTTAAAGAGGATTGAGCCATGGCAAACCCGGAATTACTGGAAGAGCAACGCGAAGAGACGCGTCTGATTATTGAAGAGCTGCTGGAAGACGGTAGCGATCCGGACGCGCTGTACACCATCGAGCACCATTTCTCTGCGGATGATTTCGACGCGCTGGAAAAAATGGCCGTGGAAGCCTTCAAGCTGGGCTACGAAGTGACCGAGCCGGAAGAGCTGGAAGTGGAAGAGGGCGACACCGTCATCTGCTGCGACATCCTGAGCGAAGGCGCGCTGAAGGCGGAGCTGATCGACGCGCAGGTCGAACAGCTGATGAACCTGGCCGAGAAGTTTGATGTGGAATACGACGGCTGGGGAACCTACTTCGAAGATCCGAACGGTGAAGACGGCGAAGAAGGTGACGACGAAGATTACGTCGACGAAGACGACGACGGCGTGCGTCACTAAGCGTTTCAGGCGGTGGCGCGCGCCACCGCTTTTTCAAGGCAGAACCATGGATTACCCGCAGATACTCGCCCCCGTACTCAACTTCCTCCAGTGCCCGACCCCGCAAGCATGGATTGATAAAGCCCGCGACCCGGCAAACCTGCCGCTGCTGCTCACCGACCACATGGTGTGCGAGCTCAAGGCCGCCCAGACCGCGCTGCTGCTGGTGCGTAAATACGTCGCCGACGAAAGCGGTGCCGACGCGCTGCTCGACTGGCTCAAACCCTACGAACAGTTCACCTTCCGCGACGGCCCGGAGCCTGACTTCATCGCCCTGCACAGGCAGATTGGCAAAAGCGTGATGCCCAAAACCGACGACCCGTGGGGCCAGGCGCTCATCGACAGCATGGTGCTGCTGATTAAAGAGGAGCTGCACCACTTCTGGCAGGTGCGCGAGGCGATGCTGGCCCGCAACATTCCGTACGTCAAAATCACCGCCAGCCGCTACGCCAAAGGGATGCTGAAGGAAGTGCGCACCCACGAACCGCTGACGCTGATCGACAAGCTCATCTGCGGCGCCTACATCGAAGCCCGCTCCTGCGAACGCTTCGCCGCGCTGGCCCCGTTCCTCGACGACGACCTGCAGAAGTTTTATCTCTCGCTGCTGCGCTCGGAAGCGCGCCACTATCAGGACTACCTGACGCTGGCCCAGCAGGTGAGCGACGACGATATCTCACCGCGCATACAGCTTTTTGGCGAAATTGAAGCCACACTTATCTCGACACCGGACAACGAGTTTCGCTTCCACAGCGGCGTGCCGGTATAAACCGGCATAACTCAAGGATAAGGATGCGAGATGAATAAAACGTGGACCCGTATTGTGATTGTCGTCGTCGCGGCCGCCGCCGTGGCGTTCTGGGTATTCTTCGATAAGCAGCGTGCCCCCGAACACCAGATTGATACCACCCTCAACGCGATGCCCGCCTGGCAGGTGATTAAGGAGCAGGAGCCCGCGCTGCATCAGCGCATCCTCGACCAGATGGCCGCCCTGCAAAAAGCGGGCGAGCCGGAGCAGCACATTATCGACACCATCCAGCCGCAGATCCTGCATCTGCAGATGACGCGCCTGCAGAACGCCCCGGACGCCAACGTGGTGAACTACATGACCATCAATATGGAGCAGACCGCCGCCATCCAGAAGGTGAGCGACGACGCCTGCTTCCGCTTCCTTTACCCGATGGTGAAGGGTGGCATCAACCCGATGCGTATGCTGGATAAAGACCTGATGGCGCGGCGCATGCAGGCCGACGCCGACATGATGCGCGCGGCCTACGGAAAAAATCGCCACACCGTGACCCCGGCCGAACGCGAGGCGGCTGTCGAAGACGTGCGGCCGATTATGAAGGAACTTGCCGATAAGTACGGCGAGGACATCCAGCTGCTGCAGATGCCGGAAAAGGCGGCGGGCAAAGAGAAGCTCTCCTGCGATATGGTGCAGGAGATGTGGGCCAAGGTGCTGGCGCTGCCGGAGCAGAAGGCGGCGAGGGTGATTCGGCTGGCGGTGTCTGAGCTGGACTGACGAAGGGCGCTGGTTTTTTGGGCACTTAGCGCGGGTTTCGCGCGTCGTCGCTTGCATGGCGGCGCGCGACAGGTATAATCCACAACGTTTCCGCATCCCCTTCAGTGCCGAAGTGGCGAAATCGGTAGACGCAGTTGATTCAAAATCAACCGTAGAAATACGTGCCGGTTCGAGTCCGGCCTTCGGCACCATTAGTACTTCCCAGACCATCCGAGAAAGTCCATCAAACCCTTTAAAATCAACGTTTGCAGCGATTTTACGTCCTGAGTTGTCCGAGGTAGTCCGTTGAAATCCGGATGTCATTGGGGGCATAATTGGGGGCATCTTAACTTCGATAAAAAATGTGCCCCCAGATGAAGCTCAACGCCAGACAGGTCGAGACCGCAAAGCCAAAAGACAAAACCTACAAAATGGCCGATGGCGGCGGTTTGTATCTTGAGGTTTCGGCCAAGGGTTCTAAATACTGGCGCATGAAATACAGACGCCCCTCTGACAAAAAAGAGGATCGCCTTGCCTTTGGTGTTTGGCCTACGGTGACGCTTGCTCAGGCAAGAGCAAAGCGTGACGAGGCTAAAAAGCTCTTAGTACAGGGCATTGACCCAAAAGCCGAACAGAAAGAAGCTCAGGCTGAGAATTCGGGGGCATACACTTTCGAAACAATTGCTCGTGAATGGCATGCCAGTAACAAGCGCTGGAGTGAAGACCATCGATCACGCGTTCTACGCTATCTTGAGCTTTATATCTTCCCTCATATCGGTTCGTCCGACATTCGGCAGCTTAAAACTAGCCACCTGTTAGCCCCGATTAAAAAAGTTGATGCCAGTGGCAAACACGATGTCGCTCAGCGCCTGCAACAGCGCGTCACGGCCACTATGCGTTATGCCGTACAGAACGATTACATCGACTCAAATCCAGCAAGTGATATGGCCGGTGCGCTATCGACAACCAAAGCGCTACATTACCCCGCTTTACCTTCAAGCCGGTTCCCTGAGTTTCTTGCTCGTCTTGCTGCATATCGCGGTCGGGTAATGACGCGGATCGCGGTCGAGCTTTCCTTACTAACTTTTGTGCGTTCCAGTGAGCTACGTTTCGCGCGTTGGGATGAGTTCGACTTCGATAAATCTCTCTGGCGAGTACCTGCAAAACGAGAAGAAATTAAAGGCGTGCGTTACTCGTACCGTGGCATGAAGATGAAAGAGGAGCATATCGTTCCGCTTAGTCGGCAGGCGATGATTTTGTTAGACCAGTTAAAGCAGATTAGTGATGATAAAGAACTGCTGTTTCCGGGGGATCATGACGCAACTAAGGTTATGAGTGAAAACACGGTGAACAGCGCATTACGTGCGATGGGATATGACACGAAAACTGAGGTCTGCGGGCATGGATTTAGAACAATGGCGCGTGGTGCATTGGGTGAGTCGGGGTTATGGAGTGATGATGCTATAGAGCGACAATTGAGCCATTCAGAGCGAAATAAAGTACGTGCAGCTTATATTCATACATCTGAGCATTTGGATGAACGTCGTATGATGGTGCAATGGTGGTCAGATTACCTTGATGCAAATAAATCGAGCGAAGTGAGTCCATACGATTATGCTAACAATAAAAGGGAGTAAACTATTAAGAGGTTATTTTTTTAGTTAATGTGAGTATATTGAAGTATCAATGGTCAAACGATGCCTTAATATACTCACTGTTTTTATTTCTATTCTTCTGTCATTTCATCTTCTAAATTTTTGAGTATTTCGTCTAAGGCATCATGTGGTAAAGTACTTGTATCTGATATGTATTTTATTTCTACCTGTTGAAATCGACTACGCCAATTATCAATTGTCCTAGGTGTTTTGGTTTTCCAGTTAATGTCATTGGTGAAATATTTAATATCATTATCATCTAAATATGCCAGCCATATCCCTCCTTCTGAAGAGAGCATTATTATCCCTTCCATATAGGTATACATTCCTCTAACGCCGCCATAAAAAACTTTGGCCTCAAAAGTATCTAGATTTTCGCCTTCACCGATACCTTCCATTCTTTTTTTAAAATCAAAATAATATGATCCTAAAACATTGTATATTCTTTGTAAGTCAAGTTCGTTTAAAAATCCTAGTTCAAAAAGGTTATCACTGGACCATTGGAATTCACCACTAAATATTACGCCCATACCTCTATGGCTTGAACAATCAGCTGTTTCATCTATAGATAGAAATTTTTTCCCATCAACTATGTTGCGTCTGAAACTGATTTCACCATATTCACCATTCTGGTTTTGTATTTTTGCATACGCCATATCTCTTGAGACAAAGACAGCTTGTGATGTTATTTTACCAGAATGAGAACCACTATAAACTGATAGGTCAAATAAAAAACCAGCTGAGGATGTTTCTCTTATGAATAAATGTCCTCCATAGCTTCTATTATGATTGTAATTAATCCATTCGCCCCACCATACAGGGGCACTTGAACCGCTTTGTAACGAACCGACGCTTGAGTCTTTCAGTGCATATTTTAAAGCATGTTCAAGTCTGCCTTGTAATATACCTCTTACTTCAGACTTGGTATCATCTTGTGGATCGTAACTATAAGTGACAACTCTGCGCCCGCGTAAATCAAAAGGTAATTCTTCTGGCCCACCAAAAAATGTGTTTTGTATAAGAATTATTCTATCCCACCCTAATTGAGAAATAGCGAATCCTAGCTCAATTAAAACATTTGGGTTTGAAGTTTTTTTGCTACTCTCAGAAGCATTAATAATCGAAACGTCTGCTATAAAAACATCTGATGTCGATATTTTTTTAAAAATCGTATCGCTTATTGATGGCGAGCCAGGGGTTCCAACAGTATCTCGATCCAGCACAGGTTCAACGGTTTCACTTGCATCTTTTTTTATCGCAGATAAAGCTTTTTTTAAAGCGCCCTCAATTATATTTCTATTCGATTTTGACGGTAAATCGGATTGCCAAGAGTAAAATATTATTCTTTTCATTTTTAACTCCTCAATATTAATGTTCTGATTGAATTGGTGGTTATAGTATTACCAGTTTACCATTGCTTCTGTTTTTTTCATCTCATCGAGTTCTGTTTAACATCTAAGAAGAAGAACTCTACGGGTGTCAATTTTAAATTTCTCAAACTTACTTTTACTAATTTCATCTATATAGAATAAAGCCTTGCCATTGTTGCATTGTCTCAAGATAAATTTGTCTTGGTATCGTCCAACTACAACTTTTTCATCATCTGTTTGCCAAATTCCACCAGGAAAAAAACTATGGTAATTAAGTCCGAAGAAATAGGAGAAACTAAGGAAGGCTAGGACTGCCAACATACATGGCTTAGCATTCAATGAGTAATATACAGTTTCTTGCTTAATAGCTTTTGGAATTAAGAATAACAAGCATATAAAAAGAATATGACTAGAGCCAAGATTTATTACAGCCATGACATTTAAGGGCTGGTGATGGCTTAAGACAGCAATTCTTATGAATTTTGTGATAAGTGCTACAGCAACAAATAAAATAAAAAATTTGGTGGGGATGCGTATAAATAGAGTTAGTGTGATAAGCGTTATTATTACAACTGATAGTTTAAGTAAGGTGTTAATGACCTCATTTGTATCTAAATAAATATAATATGACGGATAGCCAAAAAACATAGCTTCGCCACTTTTGAAAGCATAAACTGAAATGAACATCATTGTTGAAAGGATTGTGGCTGCTGAGATCTCATTCTTAATTTTCATGATTACCCTGTAATTTAATATTTAATCTCTCTAATGATGAAAATTTAAGATTCATCATTTTGTTGCTTAAATTTCGAATCAGCTCAATGTAATTGTATTACAAGTGTTATAAGGCTACATCATTTATGATTGAAAGGTCATCAATTTCTAATAATGCTTCTGATGTTGGCGCGCAATGCTCTCCCCGCCCCGCCTGCCCGCTTAAGGGGGCGCTTTTAATGCAGATGCATTAGCGGCCTCAGGGCGCGCCAGTGCTGGATCTGGTGGGGGATTCAGTGTCGGTAAAACGCATGCAAAACCATGCACCTTATGCATGCATGGCTTTTTTACGTAAAAATGGCGGGATTTTCGGGGATTTTTGAAAGGACTACTGCGCAGCCAGTTCTGCACGGCGGCGGGTGTAAATCAGGTTCTGTGCAGGTGTGAATTTTTCACGACTCTCATCGCGCGAAGCCGCGTCAGGCCTGAATCCGATGGCCGTTAAAATGTCATTATCCTGCACCGAATAATTAATTTTTTCACCGGCGACCAGCCAGAGCTGTAGCGCCTCACGCAGACAGTCGAGTGAGTGCTGCATGGCACAGTGCTGAACGGCGGGGTGTTGCCCGGGATAATTCATCAGCTCCGGGGTAAGTGCGGCGGCCAGCTCCGCGCCGTTCGCCTGCATAAAATCATTCAGATAGCTACGTATGCTGATGCGATGCACCTCTTCATGCGAACGGATATAGCGACCAATACCCTGATTAACTTTCCTGATTTTTACCTTGCGGTCCTTGGTCTTCAGATGAGGTTGTTACAGAAGTATCTTTGATAGCATCGTTATCCGGAGGATTGTTTGAAAGCCAAGCTTCGAATATATACCCGAATTTAGAACCAAGATAGATATCTTCAGTTTGGGATATAATATATCCTACAACAGCAATAATGGCGGATGTGTAGATGATTAAAAATAATAAAAATAAGCCTATTTCCTTGCTTTCCCAGAAAGATGATATAGAGTCCCATCCTGCATAAACAAATATAGCAACTGAAAATAAACCGAATAAAATGGATATCGAATAGGACCTGCGCACTGCCTTATCGTTTACACTAAAACCTTTTTTCGGATAATTCCCAATAGTTGTGTTTTTAAGAAAGCCTCGTAGACGTACATCCAATGAGCTAATATTTTCATAAGCCATAAATGAAACTAGCTGATGGCAATGCCATACAGGTAAATAGATTCCAAGTTGTTCATATAAAAGTTTCATCTGAACAAGGGTATGTGGTGTAGATACTTTTTCCTTTAAGGTGTCTATCTGCGATAGGAATTCAACTTTTTTATCAGCAGGGATTTTATCAAATTGGTACTTCCTCTTAGGTTGAGGAGGGCCAAATCTTTTGCCTGCCCAGTCAATGATTTTTTTAATCAAATACAGTGCTACCGGTATGATTAATCCCTTTATAATATCACCCTCAGATGCCAAAGACATTATTAAACTCCTTGAGAATTTAGATTGCCAATTAAGTTTGCTTGCTCAATATATAGGGTTATAAATCCAAATGAATTATCAGTGGATTAAAAGCACCTTCAATTCGTTCTTAATCATTTAATGTTGGTCCTATAACTGTTAACCTTCCCGTTGATAAAAATAGGGCGATGTAGATTCATTATTGCCGCTTCCATGGCAACTTCATAAAGAGGCATATTTAATTAATATCCCATTCAGCCATGTCTCATCTCTGTCCGGGCGGTTATCCTGAGTCGCCCACAGCGAAGCGATCTCCATCCCCGAAACAGCCTTCAGCAACTCCCGCAACCCCTCTTCATCCAGATCCGTAAACCGCCTTTCACCCTGCACGCGCTCACCGTTGCCGTACTTAAAGGACACATACCAGACGCCGCCAGGCTTAAGCGCATCCGCAAGCTTCTGCATCACCGCAGGCAACTCAGAAGAGGGGACATGCAGCAAAGATGCACAACACCAGATCCCATCGTACTGCGCTTTACCGTCGATCTCTGAAAACGTCATCAACTGCACGGGTAACCCGGTATGTTGCCTTGCCAGTTCCACCATCGCGGAAGAGGCATCAAAAGCATCCACCTCATAACCCATCTCATGAAAGGCTTTTGCGTCCCGGCCTGAACCGCAACCCGCATCCAGAACCCGGGCACCATGAGGCAGATGCTGGGTAAAGGCCTCGTAAAGCGGGGTCATATCGACATTGACCGTGCCATCGAAGAAATCCTGTGCGTGGTTCTGATAATAGTGAAGAGTCATTAAAACGTTGCCTCGCCTTCCGCGTTGGGTTTCCAGGTATGGATAAGTTTGTCCAGCGCAGCCTGCCAGTTGCGCTGAAGAAAGCTTTTTCGTGCTTCAGGACGTTGCCCCGTCTGTAGAACAATCGTCTCATGTAACGGCAGTTTGCTCTGAATAAAATACTCATTGCGGGTGTGTAACCGCTGCAGGAGCCTGAGCTCGGGAATGCGTGCAGATTTGCCTTCAACGCCACGGTTACAACATCGACAGGCCAGCACTAAGTTCCATACGCCGTTAATATTGCTCACTTCATGGCGGGCAGCCCAGGGAATAAAGTGGTCGACGTCCGCCAGTTCTGCGTCTCCCGGTACCAGGCTAATGGGTTTGAAGCAGTAAAAACATCGTCCTTTCTGATAACCATTCAGGCTGTCGCGGCAGCTGGTGATGTCTACGCGACGCTTATTCACCCTTGTGAACAACAGCTGATTATCTTCGTCGAACTCTACGCCCACAAGGTTACGCGAAATCCCCATCGACCAGGCCTGTTCCACCAGGTTCCAGCGGGCATTGGTTTCAAAGGCGAGGTTTTTATACTGGAGGCGTTCGCCCAGTAAAAAGAAGTTATGCGTCAGGCGGATCCCGTTGTTGGTTTTGCGTTCATCAAGGAAAAAACGTTTATCGATCTCGCCCTGGTTCACGTAATGAAAGGCATCAATCACGTTGTTAAAGCCAAGGCGCACCGTCGCTTCAATGAGCTGGGCGTGGGTGATTTCACCTCTGTTGAACTTCAGGCAGGTTTCCAAAAATTGACTACTGCGGGAGGTGATCTGTTTTGGCGCATGTTTCAGGTGCTCGCAAAGATAACGGCTGAACGGCACAGCAAGCTGGTCGAGCGTAATCAAATCGCTGCCTGTCTTATCCACTTCATACAACGCTGACGCCAGCGCAAATTTGTAAGATGCGACGTTCCTTCCAAAGAGGATCACACCACGCCAGTAGTTCTCAAGCGTCGGATCGGCCTGATAAAATTCCATCAATGAAGTCCTGTTACGGTTGGCTGGGCAGGGCGTTACTAAAGCCTGTAACAGGATCACATAACAAAATCAGGGTGATGTAAATCGTTAATCTATAGGTTTGATCAATTTTTGTGGGATCTGAGAAGAGGGGCTGGATGCGATGAATTTGTCGTCTAAGGTACTTTAGCGAATGAATAGATTTCTGGATGAGGAAAATAAGACTGATTTTCAAGCCAGCGATTTACCAGTATCCCCCAAACCCATTTCCTGAATCCCCCTCGTATTTCCCAATTTTACCTGTCGCAAAACCGCTGTATTTATCTTCAGTTCTGTATAATAGGCAGCAGTAATTACGCCAGTCGGAAAAACGCCTCTTCATGGGGATGTCCTCATGTGGCTTATGAAGACATTACTAACATCAGGGAGCAGGTCACTCTGCCAGCGGTTCGGTCTTGCCCCTGAGGCTACATGGTCAACTTGATAAACTTAGCTTCCTGACTCACCTCTGATGTTACCGCCTAACGGCCTTACACGTTGTCTTACCACCAACGGGCTATTGTCTGAAAATCAGAGGACTCTCGGAAGAAAACCTTCTTATGTCCGATTGCGTAGGAGTACGATAAGCCAATAAATCATTATAGATAAAAGGGTTATCTATGGCTCTACATGGAAAGTTCGTAATTAATGATGCGTACTACTCCCCGTTATCGTTTCCTGGTATAGGCACGTTTTTAGCTTTCTCTGGTAATGGTGCTTACCGTAATCGTGGGGCATGTGGAATGATCCCCAAAGAGGGGCCAGTACCAGCGGGTAAATACTGGATTGTTGACCGCCCTCAGGGTGGACTCAAGTCACAGCTAAACACAGTGGGAAGAGACATTTATAATCACTTCGCCAATGGTGCAACGTTCAAACATTCTGAATGGTTCGCATTATGGCGTGATGATTGGGGGATCGACGATTACACATGGATTGAGAGCGTTCAGCGTGGCAATTTCCGTTTGCACCCAGGCGTACTATCAGAAGGTTGTATCACTCTCCCACATGATTCTGATTTTGCCATGTTGCGTAATGCTCTGTTGAGAAGCCAAAAAATAGATGTTCCTTGCATGAGGAAGCTACAGGCATACGGCACGATTGAGGTGATCTCCAATGGCAAAACATGCCCTTAGTTTATTCATCAAGATAGTGCTGTTCGCTGTTGTTGTGCTGATCGTTGCTGAAATGGTTCCGTATGATGGATTAGTTAATTCTATTACGGGGCTTTTTGATTTCCAGAGCGCCGACAAGTTTACCCGCTTCATTTTGGGTGAACCTGATTTAGAAGTTTGGGAATCGTTAGACGGCTATTTTAGCATCTTAATCAATACATTAATCAGCGTACCTGTCATGAGCGCCATAACCACGGCGTACAGTGGCGCGACACACAAAGTTAGTCCAGCTGGCATCCCCAGAGAGTGGTTCAGTTCCACACTGCGACGGTTAGCTAAAATCTTCGGGTTTACCTTCCTGTTTTGGGCGTTATTTCGCTTGCTGCCTTATCAGTCTTTATTCCCGGATCAAACGTATTCAAATTTCACAATGGCGGCGATTGTGGGCTTTCAGTTGCTCTTAACGATTGTTTGCTACTGGTTCATCACGAAGAAAATCACAACTAAAAGGAGTTTGTAAAATGCCTATTCCGGCTTACATGTGGCTTAAGGACGATGGCGGCGCAGACATTAAAGGAGCCGTAGACGTTCAGGATCGTGAGGGGAGTATAGAGATTGTTGGCTTTAGCCATGGTCTGAACATTCCAGTAGACAGTGCCAACGGGAAGATTACTGGCAAGCGTTCACATTCTCCGATGATGATTGAAAAGGAGTTTGATAGCTCCAGCCCGTACCTATACAAAGCCGTTGCCACCGGTCAAACGTTGAAAAGTGCGGAGATTCGCTGGTATCGCATTAACCATGCAGGACAAGAAGAGTGCTACTTCGTCATGACCATTGAGGGTGTGAAAGTGACGGGCATTAACCCAGGGATGCCAAACGCTAAAATGGCAGGAAACTCGCAGATCAACCACATGGAATCTGTTTCCCTGATGTATGACAAAATCACCTGGCGTTATGTTGATGGTAATGTCCAGTATACGGACGATTGGAACGTAAGAGCGTAACAAATAGAAAGGAGGCATTGAGTGCCTCCTCTTTATTAACGCTTATCCTCTCAAAGGAGCCTGTCCGTAATGCTGTGTAACTGCCATCGTATTAAAGGTGATCGCTCAGTCGGTCACCGAACTTGATAATAAAACGACGCATTGCCAGCCCGCAGATCGGCGAATGGTTGCTCTGAGGTTCATGCGGACGCTCACCTTATATTCTGATAGTCCTCGCTGCTAATTTCTCTGACCCAACCCTTTTCCTGAATCCTCCTCGCAAAATTCAAATTTACCACCTCCAAAACCGCTGTGTTTATATTCAGCTCTGTATAATGAGCACCAGAAATTACGCCGAACGGCAAAGGAAGTATCAAAGAAAATTTAACGAGGAATTCGCGATATGAAGGTGCTGCAACACCCCCATACCGCTAACCACAACAACTACTGAGGAGTTGAAAATGGCTGCGACGAATTTTAAGCCAGAGTTTACCGTTTGCAAAACAGAATCAGACGCTTTCACCGGCATGAATGAAAACCGCGAGCTGGTACGCAAAAACAGCGCCCGCCGTCTTCACGGCAACCAGACCAACGCGGCACCCGTCCATCCCCGTGCCGAAACGCCGCAGGACAGTGCCGCCTGCTGCGAACTCTATGCTCGCATAGACATGAAATATCTTCTCCTGGGCGGCGACTGGCTAACCCGGGCAGGTTTTATCAACGGCATGCCCGTAAAAATCCGCGCCATGAAAGACTGCATTGTAATTACGCCGCAGCATACAAGAGAATTATGGGGATGCCTGGAAGGTATGAGCGTGGTGAATATAAATAAGCAGAAAGTCGCGCAGTGGTTAAAAACATTTCCAGGAGCGTTGAACGACACCGGCGATATTCCGGTAATTAAGCGCAACGCCTGATAAATATCCCGGCCCTGCGCCGGGATTATTATTTAAGCTGCGTTTCAAAACACCGGCACCCCCAGCCCAACCTTCACCTCCCTCAACGTCTCCTGCGTCACCCCCTGCGCCCGTTCGGTCCCGCGCTTCAGCATCGCCATCAATTCCCCCTTGTCCTGCATATACATCGCCCTCCGCTCCCGCATCGGCGCAATCAGCTCCTGCAAACACGCCTCCAGCTCGTTCTTACAAACCCGGTCACCCAGCCCGCCCGCCTGATAGTGCGCCTTCATCGCCGCCACTTTCTCCTTGTCCGGATGAAACGCGTCGAGGTACGTAAACACCACGTTCCCCTCAATCTGCCCCGGGTCGCTCACCTTCAGGTGGTTCGGGTCGGTGTACATGGCGCTTACCGCGCGATGGATGGTCTCTTCGCTGGCAGAAAGGTGCAGCGTGTTGCCCAGCGATTTCGACATCTTGGCGCTGCCGTCGATGCCGGGCAGGCGGCTGGTGTCGCTCAGCATCGCCTTACAGTGGCGCAGCACCGGGGCGGGCAGCAGGCTATTCATCTTGTGCACAATCTCGTTGGTCTGCTCAATCATCGGCAGCTGGTCGTCGCCCACGGGCACGCACTCGGCCTTAAACGCGGTGATGTCCGCCGCCTGGCTGATGGGGTAGGCCATAAACCCGACCGGCAGCGAGCGGGCGAAGCCTTTCTGTGCAATCTCGTTTTTCACCGTCGGGTTACGCTCCACGCGGGCGACGGTGACGATGTTCATATACAGCATCGTCAGCTCGGCGAGGGCGGGCAGGGCGGACTGCAGGCAGATGGTGGTCAGGTTCAGGTCGATGCCGGCGGCGAGGTAGTCGGCCAGCACTTCGGGGATGTTGTCGCGGATCTTCTGCGGGTTGCTGCCGTTGTCGGTCAGCCCCTGAAGGTCAGCAATCAGCACAAACTGGTTGTGCGTCTGCTGGAGCGCCACGCGCTGGCGCAGCGATCCGACGTAGTGGCCAAGATGCAGCGGGCCGGTTGGGCGGTCGCCGGTGAGGATGGTTTGCGTGTTCATAAAGACTCCTTAACGTTGTAATGCCGAAAGGGGTCTGAGATGTGAGAAAGCCGCCTTTCGGCGGCTATCTGAAAATGGGGAAAACTACTCCGTGCCGCCTTTAAGAAGGCAGCCACCAGCGGTTTACGGTGAGCACGGCGTGGTTTATGTTCATCTCTTTACCGTACCACGTCCGGCGCGAAAAACAAAAGGGCACGTCATGCTGCAATCACTCAATCACCTGACCCTCGCGGTCAGCGACCTGCAAAAAAGCGTCACCTTCTGGCACGAACTGCTGGGGCTTACGCTGCACGCCCGCTGGAATACCGGGGCCTATCTTACCTGCGGCGATCTGTGGGTCTGCCTGTCGTTCGACGAGGCGCGCCAGTACGTGCCGCCGCAGGAGAGCGATTACACCCACTACGCGTTTACCGTGGCGGAAGCGGATTTTGAACCGTTCTCGCACAGGCTGGAGCAGGCGGGCGTCACCGTCTGGAAGCAGAACAAAAGCGAGGGGGCGTCGTTCTATTTTCTCGACCCGGACGGGCACAAGCTGGAGCTGCACGTGGGCTGCCTCGCCGCGCGGCTGGCGGCGTGCCGCGAGAAGCCCTACGCGGGGATGGTGTTTACCTCAGACGGGGCTTGAGGCGCGTACCTTCAGCCTGCCCGCCAGCGTCACGTGCGTGGCGGCATCTTCCTGATTGCACAGGTACTCCACCGCCAGCCGTCCCAGCTCGCTGTAGGGCAGTTGGATACTGGTCAGCGGCGGGGTGAGCTGCTCGGAAATCTTCTGGTCGTCGTAGCCCGCCAGCAGCATGTCCTGCGGGATGCGCACGCCGTTCACCGCCAGCGCCTGATAGCAGCCAATCGCCAGCCAGTCGCTGGCGCAGAAGATGGCGTCCGGGCGCTCGGCCAGTTCCAGCAGGGAAGCCGTCGCGGTAAAGGACTCGCTGAACTGCCAGTTGGTCTGGCGCACCAGGCCGTCGTCGCACGCCAGTCCGGCCTGCTGTAATGCCGCCTGGTAGCCCGCCAGGCGCTGGCGCGAGGCCTCCATCCAGCTCTCGCCGGTGATGTGGGCGATGCGCGTCGCCCCGCAGGCGATGAGGTGTTTAGTCACCTGAAAAGCGTTGGCGTAGTCGTCCGGGATAAACGACGGCAGCAGCGGCGAGCCAGGGTCGCGCTGGTTGAGCAGCACCAGCGGGATGCGGGTGCAGTCCTGGAAGGCCGTCATGTCCACCAGCGTGGTGACCGGTGAGGCGAGGACAATCCCGATGCAGTTGCGCTTCTCCAGCTGGCGGATGATGTTCAGCGCCAGCTCGATGTCGTCGCCGTAGTCGTAGACGGTGAGCAGGGTCTCGTTGCGCCACGCGGCTTCCCGCGCCTGGCTGATGGCGTCGATAAACGGGTCAAAGCTCTGCAGCGAGCTGACCAGCAGGGCGATCTCTTCCTGGTTGCGCGGGGCGTGAACGGCGGGGAGGCGGTCGTAGCCGAGCTCGGTGGCGACGCCAATGACCCGCTGGCGGGTGTCGTCGCTGAGCTTGATGTTGCGGGACTGGTTAAGCACCAGCGATACCGTCGCCTGCGACACCCCTGCCGCCCGCGCAATATCGTTCATCGTCACTTTTGTTTTTCGCTTCATCCGTCCTCTCCCTTTCGCGAATTCGCATCATACCCTAACCGCACGCTTTAGCGCCGTCGATCACGTTTCTCATTCATCGAAGCGCGAACTTTGTGAGGGGCATCGCTTTTCTTCGTGCGAGAAATTGCGCATTTATCCCGCAACTAATATTTATTAGCTAAATATTATCAGTAAGAGGACGCGTAATGAAAGAGCAGTGGAGCAGGGAGCAGGCACAGGCGTGGTATCAGCAGAAGGGCTGGCTGTGCGGGTTTAACTATCTGCCGTCGACGGCGGTGAACTGGACCGATATCTGGCAGGCAGAGACCTTCGATGCCGCCACCATCGAGCGCGAGCTGGGCTGGGCGGCGGAGGCGGGCTACAACACCCTGCGCATCAACCTGCCGTTTATCGTCTGGGAGCACGACCGCGACGGGCTGATGGCGCGCATCGACCGCTTTTTGACGATTGCTGACGGCCACGGGTTCAGCACCATGCTGACCCTGATGGACGACTGCGGTTTCTCCGGCGACGAGCCGTACCTCGGCCCGCAAAAGCCGCCGGTGCCGGGCAAGCACAACAGCCAGGCGGCGGCGAGCCCGGGGCGCGACAAGGTGTGCGATCCCGACTGCTGGGCAGACATTGAGCGCTACATCCGCGACGTTGTGCGCCAGTTCCGCGACGACAGGCGCGTGCTGTTGTGGGATCTCTACAACGAGCCGGGCAACCGCGGTATTTTCGCGACGGGCACGCAGGAGGTGCAGTACGACGCGAAGCTGGAGACCTGCGCGCACGAGTTGATGAAGCTGGCGTTCCAGTGGGTGCGTGAAGAAGACCCGACCCAGCCGCTCACCGTCTGCGCGTGGCGTCTGCCGCCGGAAGAGGAGGGCGAGACGTTCTTCCGGCATCCGCTGGACCAGACCGCGCTGGCGCTCTCGGACGTGGTGAGCTTCCACGCCTACACCCACACCGGCCGGATGACGGCGATTATCCAGCAGCTGCAAAAGCTTGGTCGCCCGCTGTTCTGCACCGAATGGCTGGCGCGGCACGTGGGCAGCACCATCGAAGAGCAGCTTCCGCTGATGTACGCGGCGAAGGTCGCGCCGTACCAGTGGGGGCTGGTGCGCGGCAAAACCCAGACGTGGCTGCCGTGGCCGGTGGTGATGAAGGAGTCCACGGACTACTGCCGCCTCTGGTTCCACGACGTGTTCGAGGAGAACGGCATTCCGTTCTCGCGCCGTGAAATCGCCCTGATGCAGCAGCTGCGCAAGATCGCCCCGCAGGCGCAGGACTAATAATATCGACCCGGCGGCCGACCGCCGGGCAACCAGGCAGGCATATAACAATGGCAATGACAATGAAAATACCGTCTCGCGAGCTGTGGTCTTATTTTGGCTATGGTTTAGGTCAGTGTTTTAGCTTTGGTTTAGTGGGTTCGTTTATTAACTATTTTTACACCGACGTGCTGGGGATCTCGGCGCTGGCGGCCAGTACCATCTTCCTGATTGCCCGCGCGTGGGACGCGGTTCACGATCCGCTGTTTGCCAGCATTATGGACACCATTAACAGCCGGTTCGGCAAGTTTCGCCACTTTTTACTGATCGCGCCGCTGCTGATCACCGGCGTCACGCTGCTGTCGTTCTATAAAATCGAAGCGGACATGACCACCAAAATCCTCTACGCCGGGGTGACCTACATCCTGTGGGGGACGCTGTACGCCATCTCCGATATCCCGTTCTGGTCGATGTCGTCAGTGATGACCAACGACTCCGGGCAGCGCACCCGCGCGGTGACGGCGGCGATGCTCGGGGTGAACGCCGGGATTGCCTGCGCCAACATCTTCTTCCCGAAGCTGGCGGCGTTCTTCGCCCAGTACAGCAATGACAAAGGCTACTTTATGGCGGCGCTGGTGATGATGCTGGTGGGCCTGCCGCTGATGCTCAACGGCTTTATGCAGATCAAAGAGCGCGTGCCGCCGAGCCCGGAAAAGGTGACCATCCGCGACACCTTCCACAACCTGCGCCAGAACAAGCCGCTGTTTATCGTCCTGCTGTCGTTCTTCTTCTGCGTGTTCCACAACGTGGCGGGTGGGCTCTACATCTACTTCTTTATCAACAATCTGGGCGACGGCAGCCTGCAGATGGCGATTGGCGTGATGGGGATCGTGGCGGCGGTGCTGTGCCTGGTCGCGCCGATGCTGACGCGCCGAATGCAGAAGCGGAAGCTGTTTATGATCCTCTGCGGGCTGGACGTGGCGGTGCGCGTGGTGATGTGGTTTGTCGGGTATCAGCAGGTGACGATGCTGTTTATTCTGCTTGGCCTGAGCACGCTGTTCGTGATGATGACCAACATCCTCACCTCGTCGATGATTGCCGACACCATCGAGTACGCGGAGTACCACACCCACAAGCGCTGCGCGGCGATCACCTTCTCCGGGCAGACCTTCACCGGCAAGATGTCGGTGGCGGTGGGCGGTGGGTTAATCGGCGTGTTTCTGACGATGATCGGCTACGTGCCGCAGGCGCAAATCCAGAGCCAAGGCGTGCTGTCGGGGCTGTTCTTCGGGATTTGTCTGCTGCCGGCAATAGGGTCGCTGATCCGCATGGGCTTTATGTCGCGCTTTACCTTTACCGAGGAGAAGCACGCGGAGATTTGTCGGCTGCTGGCGGAGCGCAACGCGTCTGCGAAAGCGCCGGGTGGCGGCTGCGCCTTACCCGGCCTACAGGACCAGCCCTTGTAGGCCTGATAAGCGAAGCGCCATCAGGCTTCGCTTTTAAAGACTTACAGCGACTTCACAAACGCCAGCAGATCTTCGTTAAGCTGGTCCTGGTGGGTCAGCGCGAAGCCGTGCGGCGCGTTGTCGTACACCTTCAGCGTGGCGTTTTTGATCATCTCTGCCGCCAGCTTGCCGGTGCTTTCAAACGGCACGATCTGGTCGTTACTGCCGTGAATAACCAGCGTCGGCACGTCGATTTTCGCCATATCCGGGCGGAAGTCGGTTTCGCCGAACGCGGTCACGCAGTCGATGGTGCCCTTCAGGGACGCCAGCAGGGCGATGTTCAGCGTCTGGGTCAGGGCACCGGCGGAAACGGTCTGCCCGGCGTTGATGCCGTAGAACGGGGTGGCGAAGTCGCTGATGAACTGGGCGCGATCTTTGCGCAGCCCGTCGCGAATGCCGTCGAACACGCTCTGATCCACGCCCTGCGGGAAGGTATCGGATTTACCAAAGATCGGCGTGACCGCGCCCAGCAGCGCCAGACCGGCCACGCGCGCGCTGCCGTAGTTGTTGATGTAGCGGGTCACGTCGCCGCCGCCCATGGAGAAGCCCACCAGCGTCACGTCCTGGAGGTCCAGGGTGGTGATCAGGTCGTTGATGTCGGACGCAAAGGTGTCATAGTCGTAACCGTTCCACGGCTGATCCGAGCGGCCAAAGCCGCGGCGGTCAAAGGCGATGGCGCGGAAGCCGCGCTCGGCCAGGTAGTTCAGCTGGCTGTCCCACATGTCGCCGTCCAGCGGCCAGCCGTGGCTGAAGAGAACCGGTTTGCCCGCGCCGCCGTCCTTGTAGTAAATCTGCGTGCCGTCTTTTGCCTTAAACGTTGCCATAGTGTGTTCCTGTACAGGTGATGGTTAGGGTTATACCGGCGCGACCAGATAGCGAATAGCCGGTGATGTTGTGCCCTGATGAAAAGCCAGAACGCGGCTCTGCAGCAGGAGGTCATTCATGGTGTGGCGCTCCTGCTGGCGCAGATGCTCAATCCACGAGCCCATCAGGAAGGTCTCGATAAACAGGCCGGGGCGCTCAATATCCTCGTACACCGCCCAGCTCATCGCCCCGGCGCGGCGGCGCACCCGGCGCAGCTCGTGTACCGCCTCCAGGAAGGCTTTTGCGTTGTGCGGGTCGATGATGTACTCGTGCGAGACCAGCACCGGGCCGCGCTCGTTGGGCAGGTCGATCTCCACGCCGTCCAGCGGCTGGCCGCTCAGGTCGAGGTTCAGGTCCGGGTCTTTCTCCAGCTTCCAGCGGAACACGGTGGCGCTCGCCAGCACCATCCCCAGCGTGGCGACCACCAGCGCGGTCGGGGTGCCGAACTGCGACGCGATTTGCCCCCAGATGGCGCTGCCCGTGGTCATTGAGCCGAAGAACACCGTCAGGTAGACCGCCAGCGCGCGGGCCTTCACCCAGCGGGCGGCGCTGCGCTGGGCGCCGAGGTTCAGCGTCGAGAGCACCGCAATCCACGCGAAGCCGGTGAAGAACTCAAACAGGTTGAGCAGCCAGACGTGGCGCACAAACGCCAGCGCCAGCATGGTGAGGGCAAAGACCAGGCTCGCGGCCACCATCAGGCGGTCGGCGTTCAGCCGCTGGCGCAGGCGCGGCAGCAGAATGGCCCCCGCAATCGCCCCCAGGCCAATGCACGCCAGCATTACGCCGTAGCCTGCCGGGCCTAAGCCCAGCTCGCGGCGCGCCACCAGCGGCAGCAGGGCCCAGCCCGCGCTGCCGAAAACGAAGAACGCCACGGTACGCACCAGCACGTTGCGCAGCACCGGGGCGGCGTGCACGTAGCGGATGCCGGTGCGCACCGCAGAGAAGAAGTGCTCCGGCGGCAGACGCTGAATGGACGGGGCCGGACGCCAGCGCCACAGCACCCACGCCACGCCGACCACGGAGAGCGCGTTCAGGGCAAACACCATCCACGGCCCGGCGAGCGACAGCAGGAAACCACCCAGCGCGGGGCCAATCGCCCGGCTGATGTTCACCCCGAGCGAGTTCAGCGCCACGGCGGCGCCCAGCTCCGGCTTGCTCACCAGATCGGGCACCACGGCCTGGAACGGCGGCGAGCTCATCGCCGCCCCCACGCTCAGCAGAAACGTCGCCACCAGCAGCACGGTAGGGGTGACGTGTCCGGTGAAGGAGAGCACCGTCAGCCCGGCTGCGGCGATGAACACCCACAGCTGGGAGAAGAGCAGGTATTTACGCCGGTCAACGATGTCCGCCATCACCCCGGACGGCAGGGCGAAGAGGAACATCGGCAGGCTGCTCGCCGCCTTCACCAGCGCGATATCCAGCGGATCGGCGCTCAGGGTCAGCATGCTCCAGTTGATGCCGACGTCGCTCATCCATGAGCCGACGTTAGAGACCACCGTGGCGATCCACAGCATGCGGAACACCGGCTGGCTCAGCGGCTGCCACGGCGAAACCGCCTGCGCGGGCGTCGTCTCGACGTGTGCGTCGCGAACGTCGTTAACCTGAGTCATGCGAACCTCTCCGCTGCCTTACGCTGCAGCCGCCACTGGCCCGGCCCGGTGAGAGCAAGGGTGGTGAAGATAATCAGCAGCAGCCAGCCAAACTGCCCTTCGGCAATCGACCAGTTCGGGTGGACCGCGAGCATTGCCACCAGCAGCACGGCGATAATCGGCAGGCACGCCAGGCGGGTGTAAACGCCCGCAATGATCAACAGCGGGCAGATCACCTCGGCGACAATCGCCGGGATCAGGCTGGCGTAAGGCCCGAAGCCGAACGGATCTTCAATGCGCGTCAGCTCTTCGCTGAAGTGCAGCACCTTCGGCAGGCCGTGCACGTACAGCAGCAGCAGGCTGCCGGTCAGGCGCAGGAAGAACAGCCCCAGGTCGACCCGGGGCGGGGTAAAGGTGTTTTTCATCAGAATGCAAAGCAGCTGCAGCCCAGCGCCCCCCAGAAAGCGTTATCGTCGGACACCGGCATCGCTGACGTGCGGGCGAAATCGTGCTGGTGGCTGTGAACCCCGCACGGGCCGCTGCAGTGGTGAGCCACACTCATGCCCACGCGGGCGGCCTGCGGCGGCGCGCTGCGGTAGTGGCACGGCACCTTCACCACCGGTGACCACTCGGGCAGGACCGGGATGGCCGGCGGCGCGAGCGGGCCAAAGCTGCTCGCGGCGTAGACGATGTCGCCGTTCACCACCGTGAGAACGGACTCGATGCCCTTGATCTCCTCTTCCGGCACGCGGAAGTAGTCTTTGCTCAGCACCGCCAGGTCCGCGAGCTGGCCGACCTTGATCTGCCCCTTCTGGTTCTGCTCGCTGGAGAACCACGCGCTGCCCTGGGTCCAGAGCATCAGGGCCGTATCGCGGTCCAGACGGGCGCTGTGATCGTACATCTGCATCCCGCCGACGGTGCGGCCGGAGACCAGCCAGTAGAGCGCGGTCCACGGGTTGTAGCTCGCCACGCGGGTGGCATCGGTGCCTAAGCCCACCGGCACGCCGGTCTCCAGCATTTTCGCCACCGGCGGCGTGTGGCGGGTGGCTTCGATGCCGTAACGCTCGGCGAAGTATTCGCCCTGGAAGGCCATGCGGTGCTGCACGGCAATGCCGCCGCCGAGCGCTTTGATGCGGTCGATGTTGGCCTGGGTGACGGTTTCCGCGTGGTCGAAGAACCAGTGCAGGCCGTTGAACGGAATGTCGCGGTTCACCTTCTCGAAGACGTCCAGCATGCGGCTGATGGATTCGTTATAGGTGGCGTGCAGGCGGAACGGCCAGCGGTGTTCCACCAGATGGCGCACCACGCGCTCCAGCTCGTCCTCCATGCCCGGCGCGAGGTCCGGGCGCGGCTCGAGGAAATCTTCAAAATCGGCGGCAGAGAAGACCAGCATCTCGCCCGCGCCGTTGTGGCGGAAGAAGTCGCTGCCCTGGCCCGGCGTGAGCATGTCGGTCCATTTTTCAAAGTCTTCCAGCTCGTGGCCCGGACGCTGGGTAAACAGGTTGTAGGCGATGCGGATGGTCATCTGCTTCTTCTCGTGCAGCTCGGCAATCACCTCGTAATCTTCCGGGTAGTTCTGGAAGCCGCCGCCCGCGTCGATGGCGCTGGTCAGCCCCAGGCGGTTGAGCTCGCGCATGAACTGGCGGGTGGAGTTCACCTGCTGCTCCAGCGGCAGCTTCGGCCCTTTGGCCAGCGTGGCGTAGAGGATCATGGCGTTCGGACGGGCAATCAGCATCCCGGTCGGGTTGCCGTTGGCGTCGCGTTGGATCTCGCCGCCCGGCGGGTTTGGCGTGTCTTTGGTGTAGCCGACCACCTTCAGCGCGGCGCGGTTGAGCAGGGCGCGGTCGTAGAGGTGCAGGATGAAGACCGGGGTGTCCGGCGCGGCGTCGTTAATTTCGTCCAGGGTTGGCATGCGGCGCTCGGCAAACTGGAACTCGGTCCAGCCGCCCACCACGCGCACCCACTGCGGCGACGGGGTGCGCAGGGCCTGCTCTTTCAGCATCCGCAGGGCGTCGGCCAGGGAGGGCACGCCTTCCCAGCGCAGCTCGAGGTTGTAGTTCAGCCCGCCGCGGATCAGGTGCAGATGCGAGTCGTTGAGGCCGGGGATGGCGGTGTGGCCTTTCAGATCGACCACTTTGGTGCCGTCGCCGTGGTGCTGCATCACCTCGGCGACGGTACCCACTTCCAGAAATTTTCCGTCGCGCACGGCAACGGCTTCCGCGACGGGATTCTCGCGATCGACGGTGTGAAACTGGCCATTAACCAGAATGAGATCGGCTTTACCGAGGGTAACCATAACTGCTCCTGACTGAGAGGGGAATGGTCAGGATTATGGGAACCGGTTTCGGCAAAGATCCAGTTATACAATAGGATAGGTATACCAAAGTATAACTATACCTAAGGTTAACTATACGAAGAGATAATTACGCGCGGAGGCGGAAAACCGCAGGATAAAGGTGATTTTATCGTCGCGGCGCTCGCGGCGATTTCTACCCTTAACCACTGGAAAATGCTATGACCTCTTCAAAGCTCGAAGTGTTAACCCCTGCGAACTGTCAGATCATCTTTATCGATCACCAGCCACAGATGGCGTTTGGCGTGCAGTCGATTGACCGTCAGGTGCTGAAAAACAACACCGTGGCGCTGGCGAAAGCGGCTAAGGTGTTCAACATCCCGACCATCATCACCACCGTTGAGACCGAAAGCTTCTCCGGTAACACCTATCCGGAGCTGCTGGACGTGTTCCCGGGCCAGGACATTCTGGAGCGTACCTCCATGAACTCCTGGGACGACCAGAAGGTGCGCGACGCGCTGAAGGCCAACGGCAAGAAGAAGGTCGTGGTTGCCGGCCTGTGGACCGAAGTGTGCAACAACAGCTTTGCCCTGTGCGCGATGCTGGAAGGCGACTACGAAATTTATATGGTGGCGGACGCGTCCGGCGGCACCTCCAAAGAAGCCCACGACTACGCGATGCAGCGCATGATCCAGGCGGGCGTGATCCCGGTGACCTGGCAGCAGGTAATGCTGGAGTGGCAGCGCGACTGGGCGCGTAAAGAGACCTACACCGCGGTGATGGACATCGTGCGCGAGCACTCCGGCGCGTACGGCATGGGCGTGGATTACGCCTACACCATGGTGCACAAAGCGCCGTCTCGCCAGAAGAGCGAGCACCGCACCTTAGCGCCGGTTCCGGCTCGCTAAGTCCCGTCGGCGGGCTGGTCCCTCATCCGGCTCGCCGCTGCCTCTTTCTCTGGAGTTCATGATGAGTACTGGGCTGATATCCCTTGCGGCAGGCGTGTTGATTGGCCTGATGTATGCCGTGCTGAAGGTGCGCTCCCCCGCGCCGCCCGCGCTGGCGCTGATTGGCCTGCTGGGGATGCTGGCGGGTGAACAGGCGACGCGCCATCTCTTATCCCGCGACGGCGCGCCGCCGCCTCAGGCGATCGTTCCGCAGGCCAGTTCGCAGACGGGAGCGTCGTCATGAAAGCATGGATAATTTCGCTGGTGTGCGGCGTGGGTGCTGGGGTAATTTACGCTCTGCTCGACGTCCATTCCCCGGCGCCGCCGGTTGTCGCCCTGCTTGGCCTGTTTGGCATGCTGGTGGGTGAACAGCTCATCCCGGTGGGACGGCGTTTACTGAGTCGCGAACCGCTCACCCTCGCCTGGTTTCGTCACGAATGCGTACCGAAAATCAGCGGCACGGCGCCCCCTGCGCCCGCGAAGGATACCCGCGACGTTAAATGACTGGTTAGAGGAATAACAGCATGACGCTGCCGTGGCGCATTGCCATCATTGATGACGAACGTTCCGTCCGCAGCGGGTTGAGTAATCTCCTGGAGTCGGAAGGCTATTCGACCGATACGTTTGATTCGGCAGAGGTATTTCTGAGCCATCCGCTCGCCCTGTCCGGCGCGGCGCTGGTGATCACCGATATCAAGCTGCGGGGCATGAGCGGCCTTGAGCTGTTTGACAAGCTGCGGCTGCTGGCCGTACCGCCGCCGCCCGTGCTCTTTATCTCCGGTCATGCTGATGAAAATATGCAGCGGTACGCTCTCGGTCTGGGCGCCGCTGCTTTTTTGCGTAAGCCCATTAACATCGATATTCTGCTGGATCATATCCAGCGGGAGCTGGCCCGCCGACAATAAGGATCGCGGATGAACGAAAACGAGCAGCCTGCATTCTGGCCCGCCCAGGGGAATCTTCACCAGGGGCGGGTTTTTGTCCTTAAAGAGGATGTGATTTTTACCGTGCTGGCGCAGGAGGGCGGAATCGCCTGGATGCACGCGCGACATCCTCATTCCGGCGGCTCGTTCATTATCGCCACCACGGTCAGCGACGAAGAGGAAGAGCGGGCCACCCGGCTGCTCAAAAACGAGTTTGCGCTGCGCGATATGCTGCAGGACAGCTGGGCCATTCGCGCCGTCGCCTCCACCCAGTACCGGGGACGCTTCGCGCTGGTGTACGCCCCGTTTTCCTTTGAGCTACTGGCGCGGCGCGCGGGCAGGGCGATCTCGGGGATCGCGCGCTTTATCGAGCTGGCGATCCAGATCTGCGTCCCTCTGCGCCAGATGCATCTGCAAAACCTGATCCACGGCGATATCAAGCCCGGCAGCATTTTTGTTCAGCACGATGCCACCTGCCGTCTGGGCAGCTTTGGCCTCTCCTGCACGCTCTCCGATGCTTTCTCCCAGACCCGGCTTGCCGTTTCGGGCGGTACGCCTGCGTGGATGTCGCCGGAACACACCTCCCGCACCCAGCGTCCCGTGGATAACCGCAGCGATCTCTACAGCCTCGGCATGGTGCTGTATGAACTCCTGACCGGCCGCCTGCCGTTTGAGCTGGGAGAGGACGACCAGACCAACTGGGCGCATTACCACATCGCCTCGGCGCCGCTGGCCCCGGACGCGATACGCCCGGACGTGCCGGGGATGCTGTCGACCATCATCCTGAAGCTGCTGGAGAAGCACCCCGATAACCGCTACCAGACGGTCGACGGGCTGATTGCCGACCTTCGCCGCTGCCAGGCGACGTTGACCTGCGAGGGCGACATCGTCGCCTTTACCCCCGGCCAGCAGGACCGCACCCCGGCGATCCATCTGGCGGACTCCCTGTTCGCGACCCATCCGCAGGCGAACGACGTCATTGCCGCGTTTGAGCGGGTGGGGCAGAGCCGCGTGCCGGAGCTGGTGACCATCGGCGGGCCGTCGGGGATCGGCAAATCCTCGATCATTGCGACGGCGCTCAAAACGCTGCAGCAGCGCACGGTGCTGCTGGCGGTGGGCAAGGTCGATCAGTTTTCACCGTCGCTGCCCTACGGCGTATTAAGCTCCGCGTTCCGCACCCTGACGCTCCACCTGCTGGGGCTGCCGGCAGACGAGGTGGCGAAGTGGAAAATCCGCCTCTCGCGCGCCCTTGAAGGCTATGAAGAACTGGCCGTCAGCCTGGTGCCCGAGCTGGGCCTGCTGCTTGAGAGCAAGCCGCGCTTCTCGGCGGATACGTTTTCAATTGATGCCCGGGCGCGCTTCAGCCATATGGTGCTGGCGCTGGTGAAAACCTTTGCCTCGCAGGGCTGCCCGCTGGTGCTGGTGCTGGACGATCTTCAGTGGAGCGACGCCGCCAGCCTGCAAACGCTCAACGCGCTGCTGGTGAACTGCGGCGCCATCCCGCTGCTGGTGGCTGTCGCCCACCGCGATATCGGCTCGTTGTCCGACCCCACGCTGCAACAGCAGCTGGCGAGCCTGCCGGAGGCGGCACAGCACGCGAGCGAGATTGTCCCGCAGGCGCTCTCGGTTAAAGCCGTGGCGCGCTGGCTGGCAACGGTGTTTCGCACCCGCAGCGCGGCGACGACCGACCTCGCCACCCTGATCCACGAGAAGACGGGCGGCAACCCGCTTTTTGTGCATGAATTTTTCCGCCGCATCGTCGACGACGGGCTGGTGGTGCATAACAAATACCAGGACAAGTGGCATTACGATCTGCAGGC
Organism: Enterobacter sp. CFEC122; assembly: GCF_052983755.1. Lineage (NCBI taxonomy): Bacteria > Pseudomonadati > Pseudomonadota > Gammaproteobacteria > Enterobacterales > Enterobacteriaceae > Enterobacter > Enterobacter sp. CFEC122. The sequence goes on from NZ_JBRIQR010000004.1 coordinate 37,253, forward strand.
GATCCGCGCCCGGCATTACACCGAAAACGTGGTCACCCTGGTGCTGGAGCAGCTCGAAGAACTGCCCGACGAGACGCGCCGCCTGCTGGGCAGCATCGCCTGTCTCGGCGGCACGGGCGAGATGGAGATGATGTGCCGCGTGGTCGGCATGTCGATGGCGGAAATGCGCTATGCGCTGCACCCGGCGGTGATGGCGCAGCTTATCGTGCTGACGGAGAAAGCGTACTCCTTCACCCACGACCGGGTGCAGGAGGCCGCCTTTGCGCTGCTGGATCGGCATGAGAAAAGCCATCTTCACCTGACCACCGCCAGCCTGCTGGCCGACGCCGCGCGCCAGGCGGCGGGGAATGAGCTGCTGTTCCGCGCCGTACATCACGTCACGGCCGCACTGGACAGCATCCAGCCCGCCCCGCAGCGCCAGCGGTTCCGCGAGCTGAGCCTGCTGGCCGCGCGACGCGCGAAGCGTTCGGGAGATTATCTTTCGGCGCTGAGCTATATCCAGACCGCCAGAGCGCTGGGCAACGCCGGGACGGTGTCGGACTTTATGCTCGATATCGAAGAGGCGGGCTGCGAGTTTGCGCTGGGGCACCTGGAGCGGACCCGCGAGCTGTGTGACGCCATCCTCGGCTGCCCCGGCGGGCTGACCGAAAAGGCGCTGGCGGCCAACCTGCTGGTGGAAGTCTACATTCGCCAGTCGGACAGCCGTCTGGCGCTGGAGGCGGCGCTCTGCTGGCTGGGGGTGTTTGGCATCCAGATTGGCCGCTATCCGGAAGATGCCGACTGCGACGAGGCCTGGGAACGCTTTTGCAACCGCGCAAATGACGCGCCGCAACATCTCTTTGCCCCGCTCTCGCGGATGGAGAACCCGGAAACGGAAGCGGTGATGAATCTGCTCTACAGCGCCAGCATTTGCGCCAGCTTCATCTGCCCGCGCCTGCATTTCTTACTGCTCTGCCGCATGATGCACCTGACCCTTGACCACGGCATCACCGGCGCCTCCACCACGGCGATGGCCTGGTTTGGCGTGCTGATGGGCCACCGCTACGCCGAGTATCGCCTCGGGTTTCAGTACGGCACGCTGGCCCGCGAGCTGGTGACCCGCCACGGCTACGATGCCTTTGAAGCCAAGACCCTGCTGCCGCTCGACCAGCTCAGCGTCTGGACCCAGCCTTTGTCGTTCACCATCGAGTGCGCGAAAGCCTGCTTCAGCGCGGCGGTCACCCACGGGGATATGACGATGGCCTGCTTTGCGGCCTGCCACCAGGTGATCAACTTCCTCTCGCGGGGCGATCACCTGGACGGGGTGCTGACCAGCATCGATCGCGGCCTGGCGTTCGTGCGTAAAACCCACTTCCAGGACGTGGAAAGTATTTTGATGGTGCAGCGCGGCTACGTTGAGTTCCTGCGCACGCCGGTCATCGGCACCTGGACCGCGTCGCAGGTCTTGCCCGAGGCGCTGCTTCCCGCGTCGCCGGAGCAGGCCCCGGAGCAGACCTCCACCATGCTGTTCTGGTACTGGCTCTATCGCGGCATGTCGCACTTTACCTGCGGCGAGTACGCCGACGCGCAGGCGGATCTGGAGATGGCGGGGTGGTACGCGTGGTCCGCGCCGGGGCACATCCATCTGCTGGATTACCATCTCTACAGCGCGCTGGCGCTTTCGCGTCAGCTGACGCCGGAGACCTTCTCGGCGAACCACCGCCGCAGCATTCACGCCCACTACGACAAAATCGCCCTCTGGGCGCGCATTAATCCCGGCACGTTCGCGGATAAAGAGGCGCTGATCTACGCCGAAATCGTGCGTCTGGACGGGATGAACAGCATCGCGCTTGAGCAGTACGAGAAGGCGGTCCGGCTCTCCCGCGAGGGTGGGTTTAATCCGATTAACGCCCTGGCCCACGAGCTGGCGGGCCGCTTTGCGCTGGCCTGCGGCTATCCAACCGCCTCGGACGCACACTTCCGCGGGGCCATCTCCGCCTGGGGCCGCGCGGGCGCGCAGGCCAAGGTGCGCCAGCTGGAGCAGGATTTCCCGCACCTGCTGGCCTCCGGGCAGGCGAGCGCCTATGACACGGTAGCGTTCGCCCAGAACGAGACCATCCGCGATCTGCAGAGCGTGATCAAAGCCTCCCGCGCGCTGTCGGAAGAGATCAACCTTGAGCGCTTAATCGAAAACCTGATGACGATCCTCCTCGAACGCGCCGGGGCGCAGCGCGGGCTGCTGCTTCGCGTGAGCGATAGCCTGATTCCGGAGATCGAGGCCAGCGCCTGGACCAGCACCGACGGCGTGCGGGTGCGGATCCTGAAAGACGTGCCGACTGCGACCGACCTGCCGCTGTCGGTGCTCGCGGCGGTGATCCGCACCGGGCAGGAGATCCGCACCGGCAGGCCGGAGGAGTTTCATCCCTTCAGTCAGGACCCCTATCTGGTGACCTCGGGGGCGGCGGTGATGTGCGTCCCGATGTTCAAACAGGCGCGGCTGGTGGGCGTGCTGTACCTGGAAAACCGGCTGATGCCGGAAGTGTTTACCGCCGAGCACTCGCGCGTGGTCAGCCTGCTGGGCGCGCAGGCGGCGGTCTCCCTGGAGACGGCGCGGCTGTACGCCGAGCTGCTGGCGGAGAACATCCAGCGCCGCCGGGTGGAGAAAGAGCTGCGCGCCAGCCAGACCTCGCTGATGCTGGGCGAGCAGATCAGCCACACCGGCAGCTGGCGCTGGGAGCTGGAGCAGGATCTGATGTTTGTCTCGGACGAGTACGCCCGCATTCTCGGCCTGCCCGAGCAGCAAAAGACGATCTCCATGGCGGAGTTTTTGACCTTCGTCCATGAGGACGATTACGCCCGCATCAGCGCCATTGTTACCCAAAGCGTGCGCGACGGGCTCTCGATGCGCGCGGAGTTTCGCGTTAAGCGTCCCGACGGCTCAACGCGCTACATCCTTGGCATTGGCGATCCGGTGGGCGTGGGCAGCGAGGTGAACGAGTATTACGGCATCATCACCGATATCACCAGCCAGCGCGCCGCGGAGGATGCCATGCGGGTGGCGCAGGCGGATCTGGCGCGGGTGTCCCGGGCCACCACCGTCGGACAGCTGACCTCCTCCATCGCCCATGAGATCAACCAGCCGCTGATGTCGATCGTCTCGAACGCCGGAGCGAGCCTGCGCTGGCTCAACCGCGAGCCCGCCCGGCTGGATAAAGTGCGGGAAGGGCTGGAGGAGATCGCCGCCGAAGGCGCGCGGGCGGGGGAGATCATTCGCAGCATTCAGTCCCTGACGCGCAAGCAGGATCCCACTTTCTCGCGTATCGACATGCACTCCCTGATCCACCATATCATCACGCTTTCGCGCAGCGAGCTGGAGCAGCGACACATAAGCGTTGATTATCTGTTGAACGCCAGCGACAGCTTTATCACCGGCGATAGCGTGCAGATCCAGCAGGTGCTGTTGAATCTGGTGATGAACGCGGTTGAGGCGATGGCCGAGGTGAAGGAGCGTGCCAGCACCATCACCCTCAGCACCAGCAACGCGGACGGGAAGGTGATCGTTGAGATCGCCGACACCGGCAGCGGCATTGAGCCCGAGCGGCTGGAGCAGATTTTTGACTCGTTCTATTCCACCAAGCCGCAGGGAATGGGGATGGGGCTGACCATCAGCGCCAGCATTATCGAGCGCCACTGCGGGAAGCTGAGCGCGCGCCGCCGGGAGCCGCACGGCACGGTATTTGCCTTCGCGCTGCCGCTGGCCGCGCAGGAAGCGTAAACGTTACTCCGCAGGCTGGCTATTGGTCAGGCGCTCAACGGCCCTGACCAGCTCGGCCACGGAGCGCACCTGCATTTTCTCCATCACGCGGCGGCGGTGCACCTTCACCGTGATCTCGCTGACGCCCAGCTCGGCGGCAATTTGCTTGTTCAGCATGCCGCTTATCGCCAGCGTCAGCACCTCGTGCTCGCGCGGCGTGAGGGACATGTGGCGCTGCTTCAGGGCGTAGTGCTCTTTATTGCGCACGGCGTTGTTTTCCGCCAGCTGCAGTGCGGATTCGATGGCGTCGATCAGCGCGTTAGATTCGACGGGCTTGGTGAGGAATTCGTACGCGCCACCTTTGATGGCGCGCACCGACATCGGGATGGTGCCGTGGCCGGTGAGGAAAATAATCGGGATTTCGCGCCCGCTTTCCTTGAGGGCGTCTGCTACCTCAAAACCCGAAATGGCGGGCATTTGCATATCGAGGATCACGCACGACGGCAGATCCTCAAAGCGGTATTGCAGAAACGCTTCTGCCGATGAAAAGCCGATGGCGTTCAGGCCTGCCGATTCCAGCAGCCCGATCACGGACTGCCTGACGGCGTCATCGTCATCTACCACATACACAATGTGTTCCATTCACCGCCCCGGTGCTGATTGACATGTCGAGGATGCAAACAGTCACTACGGCGACGTAAGAGACTGTTTATGCTGCCTTTCATCTTAACACATTAACTATCATTATCATTTAACAATATGATAACCGTATGAAGTATAGCGAGCCGGGGCGGGGGCGGTGAAGGAACGAAACGCTGTTTTTATGCACCGACAAGCTCAATGCGGTTGCCGTCCGGGTCCGCGATCACCGCCTCATAAAAGCCGTCTCCGGTCAGGCGCGGAGCGCTGAGCAGCGTGCCGTTGGCCTGGGCTTGCTCGGCCATGCTGTCCACTTTTGCCTTGCTGCCGACGTTGATGGCGATATGCGCCCAGCCGATAAACTCCGGGTGCAGCGGGGCGTCGGGCAGCTCCGGCAGCGTCATGAGCTCGATGGTCGGACCATCATCCAGCGTAATAAAATGTGATTCAAACCCCGGACGATTTTTACTGACGTAGCGTTCGTTACTGCGGCCATTAAAAACCCTTTCCCAGAACTGAACCTGGGCGTTCAGGCTGCGGGTCCAGAGTGCAACATGGGCAATATGCATAAGTTCCCTCGTGATGTGTCGGTGAGGACTTTCACCGGTAAAACAGGCTACACTCTGGTTTTGAGCGCGACAAGCTGAGGAAAAGACAATGCACTACACACTGAAAGAAAGCGACAAGGATAAAGCGGAAGGGTCAAACGGCGCGGGCGCTCTGCAGCAAAAACTGCTGGAGTCCCGTTCGATTGTGATCTCCGGTGAGATCAACCAGGAGCTGGCGCAGAAAGTGATCACCCAGATGATCCTGCTGCAAAGCGTCAGCAACGATCCGATCAAACTGTACATCAACAGCCAGGGCGGCCATGTGGAAGCGGGCGACACCATCCACGACTTCATCAAATTCATTCGCCCGGAAGTGCACGTGATCGGCACCGGCTGGGTGGCGAGCGCCGGAATCACCATCTTCCTGGCCGCGAAAAAAGAGCACCGCTACTCGCTGCCAAATACCCGCTTTATGATCCACCAGCCGCTGGGCGGCGTGCGCGGCCAGGCGACGGATATTGAGATCGAAGCGCGCGAGATCATCCGCATGCTGGATCGCGTGAACAAGCTGATCGCTGACGCCACCGGCCAGCCGCTGGAAAAAGTGAAAAAAGACACCGACCGCAACTTCTGGATGTCCCCGGCGGAAGCGCTGGACTACGGCATCGTGGGCAAGCTGATCACCCATTATGACGAGCTGAAGCTGGACTAAGTTTTTACCGCCGTGTACGTGTCGGGTGGCGGCTAGCCTTACCCGACCTACACGCCCTCGTTTGACCCATGACAAGTTCCCCCTCTGCCTTCTTGCCTATAATCGCGCCTGTTTCCCCTCTCACTGGTGCTACCCATGGCGTATCAACTGAACCTGAACTGGCCGGAATTTCTTGAGAAATACTGGCAAAAACAACCCGTTGTGCTGAAAAATGCCTTCCCGAATTTTGTCGATCCGATTACCCCGGACGAGCTGGCAGGGCTGGCGATGGAGCCGGAGGTCGATAGCCGTCTGGTGAGCCATTTCAACGGTAAATGGCAGGCAAGCAATGGCCCGTTTGAGCACTTCGACGATCTGGGCGAAACCGGCTGGTCGCTACTGGCGCAGGCGGTGAACCACTGGCATATGCCCGCCGCGGAGCTGGTGCGTCCGTTCCGCGTTCTGCCGGACTGGCGTCTGGACGATCTGATGATCTCCTTCTCCGTGCCGGGCGGCGGCGTGGGTCCGCATATCGATCAGTACGACGTGTTTATCATTCAGGGGATGGGCAGCCGCCGCTGGCGCGTGGGCGACAAGCTGCCGATGCGTCAGTTCTGCCCGCATCCGGCGCTGCTGCATGTGGATCCGTTTGAGCCGATTATTGACGAAGATCTGGCCCCGGGCGATATCCTCTACATCCCGCCAGGATTCCCGCACGACGGATTTACCCATGAAACGGCGCTCAACTACTCCGTCGGCTTCCGCGGGCCGAACGGCCGCGATCTGATCAGCAGCTTCGCCGATTATGCGCTGGAAAACGATCTGGGCGGCGAGCACTACAGCGATCCGGATCTGACCTGCCGCGAACACCCGGGCCGCGTGGAGCAGTACGAGCTCGATCGCATTCGTCAGATGATGATCGACATGATCGGCAAGCCGGACGATTTCACAAAATGGTTCGGCAGCTTTGTCTCCACGCCGCGCCACGAGCTGGATATCGCCGCCGCCGAGCCGCCGTACGCGCCGGAAGAGGTGCTGGATGCGCTACAGGGCGGCGAAACGCTGTCTCGCCTGAGCGGGCTGCGCGTGCTGAACGTTAACGGCAGCTTCTTCATCAACAGCGAACAGCTGGAGACGGCAGACGCGAAGGCGGCGGATGCGCTGTGCCGCTACACCGAACTCGGTCAGGCCGAGCTGGGCGATGCGCTGAAAAACCCGGCGTTTGTAGAAGAGCTCACCGGGCTGATTAACCAGGGGTACTGGTACTTCGACGAGTAGTGCGGCCTGTTGCCCGGTGGCGCTGCGCTTACCGGGCCTACAACGGCAAGAACGTAGGCCGGGTAAGGCGAAGCCGCCATCCGGCAAAAACTACTCCTCCATCGCAATCACAATCGCTTCACCCATCTTCTTCAACGCCTCGCGATGTTTCTCCGTTGGCGGCAGCGCCACGTTGATCCGCAGGCAGTTGCGGTACTTCCCGGAGGCGGAAAACAGCGACCCGGCCGCGGCCTGGATTTTCAGCCGGCACAGCTGCTTGCTGACGCACACCATATCGACCGTCTCCGGCAGCTCAACCCACAGCAGGAAGCTGCCCTGCGGGCGCGTGACGCAAATCTCTGCCGGAAAATACTGCCGCACCCAGCAGGTGTAGGTTTCCATATTCTGCTGATAAATCTGGCGCATACGGCGCACGTGGCGATGGTAATGGCCGTCGCGGATAAACGCCGCCACCGCCATCTGCGTGCCCGGCACGTTAAACCCGCCCGCGGCGTATTTCATGTGCATCACCCGGTCGTAGTAGCGCCCCGGCACAATCCAGCCGACGCGCAGGCCCGGCGCCACGGTTTTGGTAAACGAGCTGCAGAGGATCACGCGGCCGTCGATATCCATGGAATGAATGGTGCGCGGGCGCGGGTACTCCGCCGCCAGCTCGCCGTAAATATCATCCTCGACAATCACGATATCGTGCCGCTGGGCGAGGGCCAGCACCTGCTTTTTCCGCGCCTCCGGCATGATAAACCCGAGCGGGTTATTGCAGTTGGGCACCAGGATCACCGCCTTGATCGGCCACTGCTCCATTGCCAGCTCTAGCGCTTCGATGCTGATCCCGGTTTCAGAGTCGGTGGGAATTTCAATCGCCTTGATGTCAAACCCGCGCAGCATCTGCATGGTGCCGTGAAACGACGGTGATTCCACCGCCACGATATCCCCCGGTTTGCACACCGACAGCAGGGCGATCGACAGCGCGCCGTGGCAGCCGTTGGTGATCACAATGTCGCTTGCCGAGACGGTGGAGCCGCCGTCCAGCATCAGGCGGGCGATCTGCTCGCGCAGCTCCAGGCGCCCGTCAAGCACGTCATAGCTCAGCATCTCGCCGGGGTTATGCTGCGCGATGCGGCTCATCTCGCGCCACAGGGGCTTCAGGCTCGGCTGGTTAATGTCCGGCGAACCGCCGCCAAAGGAGATCATCTCTTTGTCGGCGCGGGCGTCCAGCAGCATCATCACCTCATCCCACTGGGTAACGTCCACCGGGCGCTGCACCGGGCGCGTCATTGCCGGTACGGGCGGCTGGGCCTTGCGCGGCGAGACAAAATAGCCGGAGCGCGGCTGAGGCGTGATCAGCTGGAGGTTCTCGAGGATCTGATAGGCCTGCTGTATGGTGCTGATGCTCACGCCGTGCTCCTGGCTCAGCGCGCGCACCGACGGCAGACGTTCGCCGCTGCGATACAGCCCTTGCTCAATGCGTTCAGCCAGAAGATTGGCCAGATGTTGGTAGCGCGTCATGCTGTATCCTTTGTTTTCACCATACAGATTATAAAACCAGTACAGATTGCTGCGAAAATTGCCATGCAGATACTGTTTTAGCGGATCTGTATGTTAAACAAAAGTTGTTTTTGCATCTGTATTGCACAGGCCGATTTCCGGGATGATAACCCCACTGACACAGTGAGGAGAGCATCATGGAATTCTACGAGAATCGTTCAAAACGTCCGTTTGTTGTGTTTGTCTGGATCGCGAAAACGCTGCGTAACTGGTATCGCATCAACCGCACCCGCCGCATCCTGAGCCAGATGAGCGACGAGCAACTCAAGGACGTTGGGTTATCGCGTTATGATGTGTGAGCCGTATCATCGCCCGGTGGCGCTACGCTTACCGGGCCTACGGGATCGAGTAGGCCGGGTAAGGCGAAGCCGCCACCCGGCGATGGTTAGCGCAACAGCGCAAACGTCTGCCGCTTCGGCCTTTCCAGTAAATTCAGCGCCTCCTGATACGACCGCACGTTGTTATAGCCCATCACCAGCCCGTAGCGTTTGCCCGACCCGCGATACCATTCCGAGAGCGCATTGACCTGCAGCTGATGTTCCTGCCAGCAGCGCGCCACTTCCCGGTCACGGCTTCCTTTGGTCAGGAACGCCACGATATGCATCCCACCGTCGTTTTGCTCGGTGAAAAACAGATCGCCATATACCTCCTGCAGGGCGGCAATCATCCAGTCGCGGCGGGTCTGATACAGCGCGCACATCTTTTTCAGGTGACGGAAAAAATGCCCTTCGTTGAGAAACGCGGTGAGGATCTTTTGCGTCAGCACCGGCTGGCCGCTGGTGGTGATGTCCGCGCAGTCGGTAAAGGCCCCGACGGTGCTGGCGGGCATCACCACGTAGCCCATGCGCAGCGACGGCATAATGGTTTTACTGAAGGAGCCCATAAAAATCACCCGATCGCGCTGGTCGAGGCTTTTCAGCGACGGCAGCACCTTGCGCGTATAGTGAAACTCTCCGTCGTAATCGTCTTCGATAATCCACGCCTCGTTCTGGCTGGCCCAGTCGAGCAGCTGCTGTTTACGCGGCAGCGAGAGCGTGACCGCCAGCGGACTCTGGTGCGACGGGGTGACGATGGCAAAACGCGCGTCGCGATGGTGACGGAGCAGGTACTCGGTATCGATACCCGAACGATCGACCGGCACCGTGTGCAGGCGTGGCACGATCCGCTTCAGCAACTGCTGGCCCATAAAATAGCCCGGATCCTCAAACACCACCTTGTCGCTGCGGCTGGCGAGGGTATCGAGGATCAGCCGCAGGCTGCCGCTGTAGCCGCTGGTGATCAACACCTGTTCAGCGGTGCAGGACAAGCCGCGCGAGATATTGAGGTAGCTGGCGATGGCCTGGCGCAGCGGATACCAGCCCAGAACGGGCGGGTTGAGCATCTCCTCCTGACGCATGGCCCGCGTCGCCTGGCCCGCCAGCAGCAGCCACTTTTTATACGGGAAGCTGTCGAGGGCGGGGATGCCGGGGCGCAGAAACCCCGCCCGCTCGCGCTGGCTGATGAGCGAGGCCGGAAGCGTACCGGTGGGCTGCTCCGCCGGGGCATGCTTGTCCGGCAGCAGGAGGTCCGGGTTAACCCGCGTGCCGCGCGCCCCCTGGCTCACCAGATACCCTTCACCCGTCAGAATGGCATACGCCGTTTCGACGGTTTTACGCGCCACCTTCAGCTCTTCCGCCAGCACGCGGATGGCAGGTACCCTGTCGCCCGGCTTCAGCACGCCGCGCATAATGTTGTCGCGATAGCGGGAATAAATCTCGTGATAGCCCGGCTTCATGTCCTACCTCGTTTCACGCTTTTTGTATCTTTTTACTATGTCATGAACGGCGTAGATTTGCCTCATCGCATGACACATGCCGCACAAAAAGAGGAAAGACCATGAGCACTCGCGTAAACCACCATAAAGCTACACCTGCCCTCGCCAACGCGCTGTCTGCCCTGAGCATGGAGGTGGCAAAAACCTCCATCGATCCGGCGCTGAAGCACCTGATCGACATTCGCGTGTCGCAGCTGAACGGCTGTACGTTCTGTCTGGATATGCACTCAAAAGAGGCGAAAATCGCCGGCGAGCGCGAGCTGCGCCTGTATCATCTGGCGGCCTGGCGCGAGTCCCCGCTGTTCAGCGCCCGTGAAAAAGCGGCGCTGGCCTTCACCGAAGCGCTGACCCAGATTGGCGTTCACGGTGTCAGCGATGCGCTCTACCGCAGCGTGGCGGAACATTTCTCCGACGTGGAGATTTCAGAGCTGAACTTCGCCATCGTGGCGATCAATGCCTGGAACCGTCTGGGGATCACCTCCCGCATGGCGCCGGGCTCGCTGGACGCGGCGTACGGGCTGAATAAGGCTAACCTGGAATAATCCCGCGCTCGCGGATCATCGCCACCAGCGCCCGCAACCCCGGCGGGACGTGGCGATGGCCAGGGTAGTACAGGCGCAGCCCGGCAAACGGCTGCGCCCAGTCGTTTAAGACGCTCACCAGCTCCCCGCTTTTCAGCTCGTCCTGAATATAGAGTTCCGGTAAAAATCCCACCCCTAACCCCGCTTTTACGGCGCGGATCGAGGCAAAAAGATCGGACGTCGCAAAGCGCGGCGGCACGGCAAGCGCGTACGTTTCACCCCGACGGGCCAGCTCCCAGCGGTAGATCCCGCCGTGGGCCATACGCATGCCGATCCCCTGATGTGAAAGCAGATCGTCCGGCGTCTCGGGTATGCCGTGACGGGCGAAATAGTCCGGCGTGGCGGTGACGAGCTGGCGGATCTCACCGGTCAGCGGCACGGCGATCATGTCCTGCGGGACGGACTCTTCGAGACGGATCCCCGCGTCATAGCCTTCGGCGACGATGTCGATCATCCTCGCTTCGCTCACCGTTTCCACGCGCATTTTCGGGTAGCGGATCATGAAGTCGATCAGCAGCTGGTCCAGAAACAGCGTGCCGATATGGTTCGGCACGTTGAGGCGCAGCGTGCCGGCGGGTTCCCCGGTGTCGCTGTGGATCTCCTCCCCGGCGAGACGGATCTCCTGTAGCGCCGGGCCGATACGCGCCACGTAGCGCTGCCCGGCGTCGGTGAGCGCCACGCTGCGGGTCGTGCGGTTGAAAAGTCGCGTCTGAAGGCGGCTCTCCAGCCCGGCGATGGCGTTGCTGACCGCCGTGGCGGACATCCCCAGCTCCTGCGCCGCACCGCGAAAGCTGCCGCGCCGCACCACCGCCATCACCACTTCCAGCTCTGTCAGACCTGAACGATGCATAGATTATCCTGAAAATCGAAACAACCCTTGCAGCATAGCGTGGATTATCGCAACGGAGAAGCCGTGACAGACTGGGCTCACACAGCCTGAGGAGGTTTATATGCACACCATCGAACAGATCTTTATTAACGGCGAATTTGTTACCCCGCACGGCACCGAGTGGTTTGATTTGTATAACCCGGCGACGGCGCAGGTTATGGGTCAGGTTCGCCTGGCGGATGAGGTTGACGCAGAGCGCGCTATCGCGGCGGCGATAGCGGCGTTTCCGGCGTGGTCCCGGACCACAAAGCAGGAACGCATCGCCGCGCTGAAGCGCATGCACGCCGCCGTGGCCGCCCGTCACGATGCGCTGCTGGATGCGATTGTTGAGGAGTACGGCGCGCCCGCCTCGCGCTCGGCATGGATGGCAAGCTATCCGGCAGAGGTGATTGCGCAGGCCATCGAGGCGCTGGAGGCGTTTGAGTTTGTCACCTCCGCAGGTGCCGCAACGGTGCAGATGACGCCGCTCGGCGTGGCCGGGTTGATTACCCCGTGGAACAGCGATGCCGGGTTTATCTGCGGCAAACTGGCGGCCGCGCTGGCGGCGGGCTGCACGGCGGTCATCAAGCCGAGCGAAATGAGCGCCCTGCAAACGCAGATTGTCACCGAAGCGCTGCGCGACGCCGCGCTGCCGCCGGGCGTGTTTAACATCGTCACCGGACGCGGCGAGACGGTGGGCGAGACCCTCAGCCGCCATCCGGACGTCGCGAAAATCTCGTTCACCGGTTCCACGAATACCGGCAAGGCGATCCTGCGCAACGCGGCGGAAAGCTTTAAGCGCGTCACGCTGGAGTTGGGCGGTAAATCGCCGACGATCCTGCTGGATGATGTGGATCTCGCGCAGGCGATCCCGCTGGTGATCCAGGCCGGGTTTATGAACAGCGGGCAGGCGTGCGTGGCCGGAACGCGCATTCTGGTGCCGCAGGCGCGTAAGGCGGAGATCGAAGCCGCGCTGGCGCAGGCCGTGGCGGCGGTGAACTCCGGCGACCCGCGCAACAGTGCGACAGACGTCGGCCCGATGGTCAGCGAGAAGCAGTGGCTGCGGGTGCAGGGCTATATCCGTAAAGGCCTCGAAGAGGGGGCACGCCTGCTGGCGGGCGGTGAAGGACGACCGGACGGGACGCGAGACGGCTGGTTTGTGCGCCCGACGCTGTTTGCCGACGTGAACAACCGGATGACCATTGCCCGCGACGAGATTTTCGGCCCGGTGCTGTGCGTGATCCCCTATCGTGACGAGGCGGAGGCGATCGCCATTGCCAACGATACCGAGTACGGCCTGAGCGCGATGGTGCTGGGCGGCGATGTGGACCGCGCGCGACGCGTGGCACAGCAGATTGTTTCCGGTCGCGTGCTGGTGAACACCCTGGCTCATGAACCGAAAGCGCCATTTGGTGGCTTCAAACACTCCGGCGTGGGGCGCGAGATGGGCGAGTGGGGAATTCGGGCGTTTATGGAGCCGAGGTCGATGGTGGGCTAAAACCCGCCCGGTGGCGCTGCGCTTACCGGGCCTACATGAGCCGTAGGCTGGATAAGCGCAGCGCCATCCGGCACAACGCTTCGCTCCTTGCCGAAGCATTGTATCTCTCCATTCTGCATTCTCTCCCCAACATCACAACGGAGAGAAAACCATGATCGCAGTCCTTTTCGAAGCCAAAGCCGCGCCTGCCCATCAGGCGCGCTATCTTCAGCTTGCCGCAGAGCTTAAGCCTTTACTGGCCGACATCGACGGCTTTATTGATATCGAACGGTTCCAGAGCCTGACCACCGACGGCAAAATCCTCTCCCTTTCCTGGTGGCGGGATGAAGAGGCCGTCCGCCGCTGGAAGCAGAACGTCTTTCATCAGGCGGCGCAGGCCGAAGGGCGGGCGTCGATTTTTTCTTTCTACCGTATTCGGGTGGCGCAGCTGGTGCGGGAATACAGTTCCGAAACCGGAGGGCACGCGGCGTGTCTATCCTGACTCAGTACAGCGACCATGCGAATCACCTTATTCTGCTGACGGATGATGATAAGCTGGCCGCAGAGATCACCGAACCCTGGGCGGCCTATGCTTAAGACGAGTTTACCCTCCGATAACAGCGCGATGCTGGAAAAGGCGATTGCCGCGGTGGCGGCTGCCATGGCCGATCCGTCGCGCGTGAAGATGCTCTGTGCGCTAATGGACGGGCGTGCGTGGACGGCCACTGAACTGAGCGCGGCGGCAGACGTTGCGCCGTCGACCGCCAGCGGGCATCTTGCCCGGCTGGTTGAAGGACAGCTAATAACCTGCCTGTCGCAAGGGCGGCATCGCTATTATCGTCTTGCCGGGCACGACGTGGCGGCGCTGGTGGAACAGATGATGGGGCTTTCGTGGAGCCGCATTACCCCGCCGGAAACCAGCGCGCCGAAAGCCATGCGTGAAGCCCGGACCTGCTACGACCACCTCGCAGGCGCCGTGGCGGTGCAGATCTATGATTTCATGCAGGCGGAAGGCTGGCTGGAGGCTGACGGTTCCGCATTGACACTCTATGGCCGGGAGCAGTTCCTGGCGCTCGGCATTTCGTTAAGCGCGCATCCCCGCCGGAAGGCCTGCTGCGCCTGCCTGGACTGGAGCGAGCGGCGGTTTCACCTGGGCGGAGAAGCCGGTGCGTTGTTGCTCGACCATCTGGAAAGTAAAGGCTGGATCCAGCGGGTGGCGGGGTATCGGGAGGTGGTGGTGACGGCGTCGGGAAAGGCTGCTGTTAAGAGGCTTTTTAGCCGCTAAAAACCCCCGGTGGCGCTGCGCTTACCGGGCCTACGTGTACATCGCCTCCAGTAACACCTTTCGCAATTCCTGCGCTTTAACTTCCCGTTTCTTGATAGTTACCCTGATAACTATTATCTTGACCGCGTGTGACGAGAGGTTCCCCATGAGTGAAGAAGAACTGTTCTGCCGCAGGCCGATGGGCATGCGGATGGCGATGATCGTGCGCCAGTGGCGTGCCGTCATCGACGACGCCATTCTCGATACCGGGTTAACCCAGTCGAGCTGGACGGTGATGATGCAGCTTCATCAGCTCGGGGATAACGTCTCAATGAGTGAGCTTGCGGAGGTGCAGGGCATTGAACTGCCGCCGCTGATGCGCACCCTCACACAGCTGGAAAAACAGGGTTACCTGCTGCGCACCACATCGCCTTATGACAAGCGCATCCGGCTTCTGACGCTGACGCCTGAGGGAAAAGCCATATTAAAAAGGCTCACTCAGGTGATTGAGACGTATCAGGCGCGCGTATCGCAAAACATCGCGCCGGAACATCTCGACATTTTCAGCGCCACGTTGAATCAAATCGCCTGCAATTTGCGGACAATCCGCGAAGAAGATAACAAGACCGAAAAATAATGACCCCTGAACAAAAGTTTGCCCGCTGGGTAAGGGTGAGTATTGCCTCTTTCCTGCTGATGTTTGTCTACTTTATCGTCGCGGATATCTGGATCCCGCTGACGCCGGACTCCACTGTGATGCGCGTGGTGACGCCGGTGTCTCCGCGCGTTTCCGGCTACGTGGCGGCGGTACATGTCCATAACAACAGCCAGGTGAAGAAAGGCGATCTGCTGTTTGAACTCGACGACACGCCGTTTCGCAATAAAGTAGAAGCGGCGCAAATCGCGCTCGAGCAGGCACGCCTGTCCAACGAACAGCTGGATGCGCAGATCGCTGCCGCGCAGGCCAGCCTGAAAACCGCCGTGCTGACCGCGCGTAACGACAAAGTGACCTTTGATCGCTACCAGAAGCTGAGCACCCTGCAGAACGTCTCGCAGGCGGATCTGGATAAGGTTCGCACCACCTGGCAGAGCAGCGAGCAGTCCGTCAGCACGATTCAGGCCAACATCCGCAACCTGCGCATCCAGCGTGGTGAGCGCGAAGAACACCGCAACGTGACGCTGCAAAAATACCGCAACGCGCTGGATGACGCTGAGCTGAACCTCGGCTGGACGAAGGTCTACGCCCAGGCGGACGGCACGGTCAGTAACCTGCAGCTGAGCCCGGGCTTCTACGCTTCCTCCGGTTCGGCCGCGCTGGC
The DNA here is from genome assembly GCF_052983755.1 of Enterobacter sp. CFEC122. Lineage (NCBI taxonomy): Bacteria > Pseudomonadati > Pseudomonadota > Gammaproteobacteria > Enterobacterales > Enterobacteriaceae > Enterobacter > Enterobacter sp. CFEC122. The sequence goes on from NZ_JBRIQR010000004.1 coordinate 53,009, forward strand.
GCTGGTAAACAACCAGACCGATATCGTGGCCGATTTCCGTGAGAAGAGTCTGCGCCATACCCATCAGGGCACCGATGCGGCCGTGGTGTTTGACGCCTTCCCGGGACACGTTTTCCGCGCCCACGTCACCAGCAGCGACGCGGGGATCCTGGCAGGTCAGGAGGCCGTTAATGGCCAGCTCTCCGAGCCGGAAACCTCCAACCGCTGGGTACGCGATGCCCAGCGCATGCGCATTCACGTCTCGCTGGACGAGCCGCTGCCGAAGCATCTGCCGACCGGCGCCCGCGCGACCGTACAGCTCTACAACAGCGAAGGGCCGTTTGCGCGCTTCTTCTCCGGGATGCAGATCCACCTGGTGAGCCTGCTTCACTATGTCTATTAGTACCCTGGCGCGGGTCTTTACTCCGCACGGTAACATCGTCTACACGGCAAACGACTTTCGCCAGACCCTGCGCATCGTCTTTGCCGGGATGATTGCGCTGAGCATCTCGAGCTTCTACAACACCCGCTACGGCGTGTTTTTCGTGGTCTACCCGATCATGCTGCTGTCGCTGGTGCCGGTGTTTAACCGCCACGTGGCGAAGCAGTTTATCTTCAGCGCATCGCTTAACTGCGTCGAAATGGTGATTATCATCGGCTATCTGTCGCAATGGCCGGCGATCATGACGCTGGTGGTCTTCGCCCTCTACGTGATGCGTTTTCGCTTTATGAGTAAAGGGCCGCTGTTTTTGTTCGGGTCCATGGGCGTGGTGTGCCAGAGCGTGATGCTCAACTTTATGAGCTACCCCACCACCAACTGGCATACGCTTTTGTTCTCGAACATCGAAGCCAGCGTGATGGCGGTGTGCCTGAGCGCGCTGATGAACTACCTCCTGCCGGACGTGGAGCCCCGCAAGCCGCCGCCGCTGATTGAGAAAGACGACGCCCGCGTGCGCCACGAGTCGCTGCTCTCCGGCACCGTCGCGACGATGATTTTCGTGGTGTTTCAGATCAGCGACTTAAGCGATTCGCTCTCGGCGCTGATGGCAGGGATTCTGATCCTGTTCCCGATGCACTATCGCGGCGCGGTGATGAGCTCCATCTGGCGCGTGGTCGGCGTGGTGCTGGGCTGCCTCTATATTCTGGTGGTGCAGCTGATCCTCTACGATCACAGCAGCCATATGCTGTTGATGATGCCGCTGATCGGCCTTGGGCTGGCGTTTGGCGCGCGACTCCACGTGATGGAGAAGGTCGGGGCGGGCGTAGGCTTCTCCAGCATCACCACCATCGGGATAATGTTCGGGCAGAACATGCACCCGGATACCGACCTGGTGTTCAGCGATCTGTACCGCATCACCTCCGTCACCTTTTCGCTGGTGGCGACGCTGACGATGGTCTTTCTGATGCACCTGATCCTCAACCGCTTCGAGGCAACGCGCTACGTCATCGCGCCGCCCAAAGCGGATTAATGTCCCAGCACGGCAGGCAGCTGCGAGAGTAAAAACAGGATCAGGCCAATCGTCCCGCCCACCAGCGTACCGTTGACGCGGATGAACTGAAGATCTTTTCCGATGTTGAGCTCAATCTGGCGGGACATGTCTTTGGCGTCCCAGCTTTTCACCGTGTCGCTGATGTGGCGGGTCAGGAACGCGGCAAAATCCGGCGCGACGCGGTGCGCCGCCTGCTCCAGATGCTCGTTCAGAGATGCCCGCAGGCTGGCGTCGTTAGACAGCGTTTCGCCAAACCACAGTCCGGCGTTGGCGATGCGTTGCTTCACGCGCGAATCCTCGCTCTGCATATCCGCCTTCAGCCACTGGCGCAGGTCGGCCCACATCTCCCCCAGATAGCGGTTAAACGCCTCGTCGTTTTTCAGGTAGTGCTTAATGTTGTCGGCTTTTGCCGCCATCTCCGGATCGTTTTTCAGGTTGTCGATAAGCTTCAGCGTGGCGCGGTCAAACGCCTGGCGGATCTGGTGCGTGCGGTCGTGGCTGATATCGTCCAGCAGCGTGTTGACCGCGTTCGATACCATCTCCGCGCTTTGATCGCCCAGCCACTCGGTGGGCAGCACCATCGCCTTGCGGGGATGCTCGGTCTTGAGCCAGTGGACAATCTGGTCGGCAATAAAGTCCCGCGTGCTTTCCCGCTGAATCAGGGTAATCAACCGGTTGATGATGGCGTCCAGCAGCACCTGGTGGCGGTTGTTTTTGGTCATGCTCTCCAGCATCACGGCGCTGGTTTCGGTGAAGTCGACCTTGTCGATGGCCTTATGTACCGCCCGTTTGAGCAGGCGCTGAATGCGCCCGTCGTCGGTCAGTTCGAGAAAACCGCTCATCACCTGCATCAGATGCAGCCCGACGCGCTGGGCGTTGTCGGGCTTGCTGAACCAGGCGCCAATCATCTGTGCGGGCTCATAGCGGCGGATCAACGCCACCAGCGACTGGGTATCCAGAAACTTCTCCTGCACGAACTGGCCGAGATTGTCGCCGATCCGGTCTTTATTGCGCGGGATGATCGCCGTATGGCGGGAGATAAAGGGAATCGGCACCCGGCGGAAAAGCGCGACCACCGCAAACCAGTCCGCCAGCGCGCCGACCATCGCCGCCTCGGCAATGGCCTTGACGCCGCGCACCCAAAAGGTCTGCGGCAGGAACAGGGTGGTGATAAAGGCCGCGGCGGCAACCAGCAGCAGCGACAGCGCCAGCAGCTTGGCGCGTTTGAGTTCAGCTATTTTTTCCATGGGTTAAGGATAGAGGGATACGAGGGGAATGTGCAAAGCAGGGAACGTTATGTCATTCCAGCTTCTGGAATCTACCTTCCGGAATTAAACACCTTTTTACATATTTGGTTTAATCATTGTGCAATTTGTATATGCTTTTTTGTATATACAATCAGGGAAGGGTACACTATGCCAATGGAGTATGAGTGGGATAACAATAAGGCGAAAAGTAACCTGCAAAAACATGGCATACGCTTTGAGGATGCGGTTATGGTTTTCGACGATCCTTATCATTTGTCTGTTCAGGATCGCTATGAAAACGGGGAATTTCGCTGGCAAACCATCGGCCTTGTGCAAGGCCTTCTTGTTATTTTGGTCGCACATACGGTACGTTTTGAAAGCGGAGGAGAAATCATCCGTATCATTAGCGCACGAAAGGCGGACCGCAAAGAGAGGAGCCGTTATGAGCATCGTTAAACATAAACGCGGTAGTGCGCCTGAGGTAAGCGCTCGTCGTGTGGCTGAGCTCAAAGCATTAGCTGAAAAACCAGATGCGGAGATTGATTACAGCGATATTCCTGCCACGGACGATGAACAGTGGTCAGGGGCGGTGCGAGGGAAGTTCTATCGACCACTCAAAACTCAGGCATCTGTACGCATTGACGCCGATGTGATGGAGTGGCTTAAACGGCCTGGGAAAGGTTATCAGACGCGGCTCAATGCCATTTTGCGTGAAGCAATGCTGCGCGATCAAAACAAAAAATAAATAGCGGGCAGCGTTTGGCTGCCCGCTATCTCAGCGTATATTTTCCAGCAGCCGCCACAGCACCCACCCGCCAAACCCCATCAACACCACCCCCGCCGTGCGCTCTATCAGCCACAGCGCAAGGCTGAGCTTCTGTTGCACCGGCGATAGCCCCATCAGCGTCACCAGCGCCAGATCCCACGCCAGCACCACCGTCACCATCCAGACGCCGCACGTTGCCTGCTGAAGCAGCGTCACGTCCGGCCCCAGCAATGCCGTCATCAGCGCCAGATAGAACAGCGCGTTCTTCGGATTAAGCAGCGCCGAGCCGAGCCCCAGCAGGATCTGCTTGCGCAGCGAGGGGCAGCGCTGACGGGGTTCATTCAGCGCCAGTGCCTGCGGTTGGCTGCGCACCAGATGCGAGCCGATCCACAGCAGGTACAGCGCCCCGCAAAGCTCTATCAGCGTAAACAGCCAGCCAAACTGGCGCAGCGCGCTCCAGCCGATAATCACCAGAACAATATAAAGCGCGTTACCCGCGGCGATGCCGACGCACAATCCGGCGCTGCCGCGCAGTCGGTAGCGCGCCGCGTAGCCCACCAGCAGGAAGAAGTCCGGCCCCGGGCTTAACAGGGCGACAAAATGCGCCAGCGCCAGGGCGAGAAAAGCGGAAGGGAAGAACAGTTCCATAGCAACCTCGGTTAACAATCTGAGGTCAGGCTACGGTGATGCCAACGTTATTTATTGTCAGATATTGATCGGCCCGTCGCGTACTGGCGCGGCGTGGCGGCGGTATAGCTGACGAAGGTCTTATGAAAATGGCTCTGGTCGGCAAACCCGCTCTGGTAGCCAACGTCGGCAATGTCGTCCCCGGCTCGTAGCCGCGCTTTGGCGAACTCCACGCGGGAGATGTTGAGGAAGCTGCCCGGCGTCAGGCCGGTATCCTGCCGGAAGGTGCGGATCAGCGTCTCCTTGCGCAGCGAGAATCGTTGGGCAAGTTCGTCAAGCGAAGGCGGTGCGGCCAGGTCGGCAAGAAACGCCTGCCGCACGTGCTGGCTGGTTGAGCGAAGCGCGTCGGCGTTTTCCACGCAGCGGGGCAGGGCTGAAAGCAGCGTGTCCACGGATACAGGCGACATCGCCTCAACAATATCCAGGTAGCGCTTAAACAGCGCAGGGTCGCGAATCACCTGTAACGCCTGAGGAATATCGGTGTCGATATAGAGCATATGGTAGCTGCGCGGTTGCCCGGCGACGGGGTTGCAGCTGTGCGGCGCAGAGGCCGGGATCACAATGAGGTCCCCGGAGTTAAGGATGTATTCTTTGTCATGACAAATGCAGCAGGTCTGGCCTTCCATAATCGCGCCGATAGAGAGCTGAGGGTGACTGTGGCGTTTGTACGCCTGCGTGCTCTGCCACGTGCTGCGCAGCTCAAGGCCTGAGGCGCGGTGAAAAGTCTGCCGGATGTGTCGGGTATCGGTCATATGAACTCCTTCTGGACGTTTTTTATACCACGTCAGCGAACCGTCTTGCAGCGCTTCATTAAGAACCTTCCGGATATACCCAACTTTACGTCCACAGCCAGTCATGTTGACTACCCTTAATACCCTAAGCGGTAAAACAAGGAGATTCGACATGGCTTATCAGACAGTAAATCCTGCCACTAACCAGCTCATCAAAGAATACCCCTCGCATACCGACGCGGATATCGAAGCGGCGCTGAAGGCGGCCGATGCGCTTTACCATTCGGACTGGGCGAAAGGCGACATCAATCAGCGCCTGCCGGTGCTGCATAAGCTTGCCGATCTGATCGACGAGCGCACCGAGGAGCTGGCGAAAATTGCCAGTCAGGAGATGGGTAAGCTCATCGAACAGAGCCGTGGCGAAGTGAAGCTGTGCGCGCAGATCGCCCGCTACTACGCCGACAACGCGAAGCAGTTCCTGGCCCCGGTGAAGTATCAATCCGAACTCGGGGAAGCGTGGGTGGAGCATCACCCCATCGGCGTGCTGATGGCCGTTGAGCCGTGGAACTTCCCGTATTACCAGCTGATGCGCGTTCTGGCGCCAAACCTGGCGGCGGGTAACCCCGTTATCGCCAAGCATGCCAGCATCGTGCCGCACTGCGCCGAGACCTTTGCCCACCTGGTGCGTGAGGCGGGGGCGCCGGAAGGGGCGTGGACCAACCTGTTTATTTCGTCCGAGCAGGTGGCGAACATCATTGCTGACGATCGCGTGCAGGGTGCAGCGCTGACCGGCTCTGAAAAAGCCGGCAGCGTGGTGGCCGCGCAGGCGGCGAAGCACATCAAGAAATCCACCCTTGAACTGGGCGGTAACGACGTGTTCGTGGTGCTGGACGATGCGGACCTGGACAAAGCCGTCAGGATTGGCGTGAATGCGCGGCTCAACAACGCCGGGCAGGTCTGTACCGCGGCGAAGCGCTTTATCCTGCATGAAAAGATTGCCGACACCTTCCTGAGCAAATTCACCGAGGCATTTAAGCAGGTGAAAATTGGCGATCCGCTCGACGAAAGCACCACGCTGGGGCCGCTGTCGTCGAAAGATGCTCTGGAAACGCTGACCAAACAGGTCAACGAGGCGGTGAAAAACGGCGCGACGCTGCGCTATGGCGGCAAGCCGGTGCAGCGTGAGGGGAGCTTCTTCGAACCGACGATCCTGACGAATATCTCGCGCGACAACCCGGCGTACTTTGAAGAGTTCTTCGGCCCGGTGGCGCAGATGTACGTGGTAAAAAACGACGACGAGGCGGTCGCGCTGGCGAACGACTCACACTACGGCCTGGGTGGGGCGGTATTCAGCCAGAATATCGAGCGCGCGAAGAAGATGGCGTCCCGGATCGAGACCGGGATGGTGTATATCAACTGGCTCACCGATACCGCGCCAGAGCTGCCGTTCGGCGGCGTGAAGCGCTCCGGTTACGGACGCGAGCTGTCGGATCTGGGGATCAAAGAGTTTGTGAACCAGAAGCTGGTGGTGGTGCGTCAGTAAGAGGCCATAAAAAAAACCTGCCAACCGGCAGGTTTTTTTATGGAGTTATTGCACTTCGATCTTGTCCCAGCCGCTTTTGAACATGCAGCTGTCAACCAGCGTATCCCGGCGATATTCATTCGCGTCTTCAACCGTGTAGCTCGTGGAAATATCCTTTTTCTTTTTCGATTTGTCCGTTTTTTCCGAGCTCGAACCGGTCACCACGTTATCCGGGGGAAGATCGATCAGCGCCTGCGCTTCGCATTCCGTGAGCTTTTTATTCATTTCCGCATCGCTGACGCCCGGTTTCACCCATTTGTACTGGACGCAGCCGGTGAGCATCAGCGTGAGGCTCAGAACGCAAAGCGCGGTCATGCGGTGTTTCATCAGAAGGTGACTCCACCGCCTACATATGCGCCGTCAATCAGTGTGTGGCCAGGGCGGCCGTCCTTGCCATCAACGCTCACGTGGCGGTAACCCACTTTCAGGGTCACAGGCGTAATTGGCGTCCAGCTTACGCCGCCGTTGGCTTCCACGTAGTTTTTCACGCTGTTGTTCAGCCCTTCTGGCGCCACGTAGCCTTCACCGTACACGTGGATGCTGTCGGTCAGGGCAACGTTCACACCACCGCCGATCGGGAACGCCACGCCGTTATCGCCTTTCTTCGGGCCGATGTAAATGGCTTTGGCACCCGCATTCAGCATCACCGGGCCCACTTCCAGGTTGTAGCCTGCGCCCACGCCGCCGGTCTGGGTACCGTCATCGGTGTTTTTAAGCCAGTTGCTTTCGGCATACAGGCCGGATGAGGATTTCCCCATCTCGAGGTTGAGGTTGGTAAAGTTTTTACCCTGCTCAATGCTGCCGCCCATTGCCAGAGCGGAACCCGAGAGGGCGGTCAGAGCAGAAAGAAGAAGGATATTCAGTTTTTTCATGTTTTATGCCTCGTCATTAAATTCATCTGGGGGCACCTTAACAAGCGATGTTTATGACTGCAAATGTGATGAAGGTCGCTGTTTTATGCTGATATTGTTAACTTTTTTATTTGAAATGTTGCATTGATGTTTGATTGTCGAGGTGTCAACGCGTGATGTTTGGACGTTTAGGCACCGTTTAATTTTTTGACTAAACATAAACTGAACGAGGAAGGGATAGTGATTAGAGGTGAATTAATTGGGTTTCTAATAATTTCCAGAAGTATTTCAGATGTCACACAATACAACACAACCTTACATTTCAGGGCAATGAATATACGTTCACCCGCGCACGTCGGTTGCCTTTCTATGTCATTTTTCTGACACGTTTATTCTTTACGTTGTTGGCTTCACTCACTGGACACTAACAATATGAAAAGAAAAATTATTCCTGTGCTTATCGGTTGTGCGCTCTCTTTCTCTGGCCTGGCTGCGCAGCCTACCGCTGAGCGCTATATCGTCAGCTTCCCTGACGGCTCCCATGTGAAATACAGCGGCGCGTTTGCCGATGCGTTCCCGAACGGGCTCCCGGTGGGGATTGGCTCTGGCCTGCTGTTTACGGGCAAGCAGGGCGATGCCCTGACGTTTGCGACCGTGACCGATCGCGGTCCCAACGCCGATGCGCCAAAAATGGGTAAAAACGAAGCCAAAATCTTTGTTACGCCGGATTTCGCGCCGCTCCTGATGACCATCCGCGTCCAGAACGGCAAAGCGGAGGCGGTTGATGCCCGCCCGCTGCACGACGATAAAGGCGAGATTAACGGTCTCCCGCTGCAAAGCGGCGTGATTGGCTCCACCAATGAAGTGGCGTTCAGCGACACCCTCAAGGTCCTGAAAGGTGATAACCGCGGACTGGATACGGAAGGCATTACGCCGGACGGCAAAGGCGGCTACTGGCTGTGCGACGAGTACGGCCCGTTCCTGATTAACGTCGACAGCAAAGGGAAAATCCTCGCGATCCACGGGCCGCAGGCCGCGGAAGGGGAAAAATCTATCGCGGGCGGTCTGCCAAACATCATCAAATGGCGCCAGCCCAACCGGGGCTTTGAAGGCCTGACCCGGATGCCGGACGGGCGGATTATCGCCGCCGTGCAAAGCACGCTGGACATCGACGGGAAGAGCAAAAAGCAGGCGCTGTTCACCCGTCTGGTGAGCTTCGACCCGGCGACCGGCAAAACCGCGATGTACGGTTACCCTATCGACAGCGCGGCCTACGACAAAAACAGCGATGCCAAAATCGGCGACATCGTGGCGCTCGATAATCAGCACATCCTGCTGATTGAGCAGGGAAGCGATAAAAACGACGGGATGCGCAACCTGATTTACAAGGTGGATCTCAGCAAGGCGAGCGATCTTTCCGCCTTCGACAAGCCGGGCGAGTACCCGGAGTTTGATGATGAGAAAACCCTGGCGCAGCGCGGCATTACCCTTGCGGCAAAAACGCAGGTGGTCGATCTCCGCGCGCTGGGCTGGCAGCAGGAGAAGGCTGAAGGACTGGCGCTGATCGACAGCAAAACGCTTGCGGTGGCGAACGATAACGACTTTGGCGTGAAGGTCGCGATACAAAACCCGGTCGAGGGCAAGAAGCTTAAGGATTACCGGGTGAACGCGGAAGGCAAGCTGACGCTGGAGGATAAACCGGTGGAAACCACGCTCAGCGTGAAGCCGCTGAAGAAGCCGGAGTCCGACAGCGAGCTGTGGATTGTGACGCTGCCGGAGGCGGTGAAATAAGTTTACCGCTCACTCCTCTCCCCACAGGGGAGAGGGGATTGTTCGGATCGCATAGTTAAGCGGGGAGGCTATTTCTTCAGACCCGCAAACGCCGCCCGAATCTCCTCTTCCGGCAGCTGGATGCCTATAAACACCATCACGCTGTGCGGCGCTTCATCGCCCCACGGTCGGCCCCAGTCGGCGCTGTACAGGCGCTGCACGCCCTGGAACAGCAGGCGGTTCGGCTCGCCGTCAATCCACAGCATCCCTTTGTAGCGCAGCAGCCTGTCGGCAAACGACAGCAGCAGGTTCTCCATCACGCGGGAGACCTCGCTGATGTCCACCGGGTAATCCAGCTCCACCACAATCGACGCCACGTCGTTTTGCTTGTCGGACATAAAGTGGAAGCGCGGTTTTGCGGTGACGTTCTCCTCCAGCATAAAGCCGCTGGTGTTGAACAGCTGAGACAGGTCGATATCGCCGTGCGTCACCGTGTAAATCGGCGCGCGGGAGTTGATGCGGGTCAGGCGCTCGCGAAGTTTTTCGCTTTCGCCCGCCACGTCGGTTTTGGTCAGCAGGATGCGGTCGGCGTAGCCCACCTGAGACTGGGCGATGGTGAACTGGTTCATCTGATCGTCGGCGTGGACCGCATCGACCAGGGCAATGACGCCGTCCAGCAGGTAGCGCTGGCAAAGGATCTCGTGCGAGAAAAAGGTCTGAATGATCGGGCCGGGGTCGGCCATGCCGGTGCACTCGATCACCAGACGGTCAAAGTCGATGTCGCTGCGATCGCGGCTGTCGAGCAGGTCCAGCAGGGCATCTTCCAGCTCGTTAGAGCGGGTGCAGCAGATGCAGCCGTTGGTCAGGGTTTTGATCTGCGTGGCGCGATCGCCAATCAGCTGGTCGTCTACGGAGACTTCGCCAAATTCGTTTTCGATGACGGCGATTTTGAAGCCGTGCTGCTCGTTCAGGATGTGGCGCAGCAGGGTGGTTTTACCGGCGCCGAGGAAACCGGTCAGCAGGGTAACGGCAATCGGGGTCATGGTCTCTCCTTTAGCAGCAGCGGACGCCGCCTTCTCCACTTCCGCCGTAGCGCGCTTCCTGACGCTCGCGGAAGAATTCGGTGTAGGTCATGTACGGCTTATCCGGATGGTTGGTCTTCATGTGCTCAACGTAGTTGTCATAGTCCGGGATGCCAATCAGCATTTTCGCCGCCTGACCGAGGTATTTTTTTGCTTCGCCTAAGTTACCAAACATAACGTGTCCTGATAAGAAAAAGCCCGGTGGCGCGCAGCGATCCGGGCCTACAGCACCGTTGTAGGGCGGGTCAGCGCAGCGCCACCCGCCATTGTTTTAGTGGTGTGAAGAGGTCTTCACGCCGCCTTCCGGTACCGGCACGTACGGGGTTTCTTTATCCGTGCGGCCATTGATGTTGCGCACTTTCATCCAGGTTTTGATGCCGTAGAAGATGATGCTGTACACCACCACCAGGAACAGAATGCTCAGACCCGCGTTGGTGTAGTTGTTCACCACGATATGGTTCATGTTGGCAATCTGCTGCGCGGTTAAATCCGCGCCGCCTGCAGCAATCTTCTCTTTGTACTGGTTAGCCATGAAGAAGAAGCCTTCCAGCTGCGGGTTGGTGCTGAACAGCTTCAGACCCAGCGCCCAGGTGGTGCAGAGCAGCAGCCACAGCGCAGGCACCACGGTGACCCAGATGTATTTGGTACGTTTCATCTTCACGAGGACCACGGTACCCAGCACCAGGGCCACGGCCGCCAGCATCTGGTTAGAGATACCGAACAGCGGCCACAGGCTCTTCACGCCGCCGAGTGGGTCAACCACGCCCTGATACAGCAGGTAACCCCACAGGCCTACGCAGCCCGCGGTCCCGAGTACGCCCGCCACCAGAGAGTCGGTTTTCTTCAGGAACGGCACGAAGTTACCCAGCAGATCCTGCAGCATGAAGCGGCCCGCACGGGTACCGGCATCCAGCGCGGTGAGGATGAACAGCGCTTCGAACAGAATACCGAAGTGGTACCAGAAGCCCATGTCCGCCCACGGCAGCACTTTGTGGAACACGTGTGCGATACCTACCGCCAGCGTCGGTGCACCACCTGCGCGGTTCAGCACGGACGGTTCGCCGATGTCTTTCGCGGTCTGCATGATCTGCTCAGGCGAAATCACAAAGCCCCAGGAGCTGACGGTCGCCGCCGCGTGTGCGCTGGCCTCTTTCAGCTGCGCCATGATCAGCGCGGTATTTTCGCCGCCCATCTCATGCAGGTTAGGCATGGTGATGCCCAGACCCGCTGGTGGCGTGTTCATCGCGAAGTACAGGCCAGGCTCGATAATCGACGCCGCAACCAGCGCCATGATCGCCACGAAGGACTCCATGAGCATTGCGCCGTAACCGATGAAGCGCGCGTCGGTTTCATTGGCCATCAGCTTCGGCGTGGTGCCGGAGGAGATCAGCGCGTGGAAGCCAGACACGGCACCGCAGGCGATAGTGATAAACAGGAACGGGAACAGGGCGCCTTTCCACAGCGGACCGGTACCGTCAATGTACTGGGTTACCGCCGGCATTTTCAGCTCAGGGTTGATGATCACAATCCCGATTGCCAGCCCGACGATCACGCCGATTTTCAGGAAGGTCGCCAGGTAGTCGCGCGGAGCCAAAATCAGCCACACCGGCAGCAGGGCAGAAACGAATGCGTAACCGATCAGCGCGAAGGTGATGGTGGTGTCTTTAAAGGTCAGCGCCGGGCCCCAGTACGGGTCGTGCGCAATCACGCCGCCGAAGTAGATGGAGGCGACCAGCAGCACGATACCGATCACCGAGACCTCGCCAACGCGGCCAGGGCGCAGGAAGCGCATGTAGATGCCCATGAACAGCGCAATCGGTACGGTAGAGCAGACGGTGAAGACGCCCCACGGACTTTCGGCCAGCGCTTTCACCACGATCAGCGCCAGCACCGCGAGGATGATGATCATGATCAGGAAGCAGCCAAAGAGGGCGATGGTGCCCGGCACGCGGCCCATCTCTTCTTTGATCATCTCACCCAGCGACGAACCGTTACGGCGCGAGGAGATAAACAGCACCATAAAGTCCTGCACCGCCCCCGCCAGCACCACGCCCGCCAGCAGCCAGAGCGTACCCGGCAGGTAGCCCATCTGCGCGGCCAGTACCGGGCCGACCAGCGGGCCAGCGCCTGCGATGGCGGCAAAGTGGTGACCAAACAGCACGTAGCGGTTGGTAGGCACGTAGTTCAGGCCGTCATTGTTAATGACCGCCGGGGTGGCACGCGTCGGGTCGAGCTTCATGACCTTCTGCGCGATGTATAAGCTGTAGTAGCGATAAGCCACAAGGTAGACGGAAACCGACGCGACCACGATCCACAGGGCGCTGACGTGTTCGCCCCGGCGTAATGCGACAACCGCCAGACAGAAAGCACCGAGGATCCCGAGTAAGGCCCAGGGCACGTGCTTCAGTAGTTTTTTAGTATCCATAGTAAGACCTGGTTTTTTATGTAAAGAAAAAAGGGTCAGGGTTCGTTGTGAGGAGGTATTGATTAATGCTGGAGCGATCGTGCCAGATCCCCGCGCGCGAAAAGGACGGTAAATGAATGAGTGGTTGAAAGTGCCGGGTGAGCGGTCAAAGGCGGCGACGAGCGGTTTCGGCGCGCCGCCGGAGGGCGAAATTATGTGATTGAGATCACTTGATTATTCGGGTTGCGCTCTACGGCCAGATAGCTCTCCAGCGTCCTGATGAGTTTCTCCTTCAGCCAGCTCGGTTCCAGGATCTGAATATGGGGGAGCCAGTAGAACAGCAGCGGCAGGATCTGGTTCTCGTGGGCCGCCTGGCAGCGCAGCGTGACGCCGTCCTGCTGCTCCTCTAGCAGCTCCTGTTCCGGCAGAAGATCCCGGCGCAGGAAGTAATGTGAAATATTATCTTTGATAAATATTTTCACTGCGAAAGTATCTTCGGACACCCAGGGATCGAGGCTTTTCTCCAGCAGCTCAAGAACATTTTCTTCGGGAGTGAAGGTCGTTTTCTGAATATCAAACCAGCTAATCTGGCTCAATGAGAAGGATTTCAGCCGGCTATTTTCGGTGGCTTGTAAATACCATATATTTTTTTTGTTAATGAGTTTATAGGGATTAATCAGGCGGGTTTTACCCTTATAAACGATCTGGCAAACATTATGGTTTTTAATCGATTTCTCGATTTTCGTTAAATGACGGCGAATATCGCGTTCTACCGTATGTTCCGCTTCATTGCCAAGAATAAGAATATGGTTTTCGTCTACGCGCGTTTCAAGCTTTTGCCAGAATTCCATATTTCTTTCAGGGAAAAAGCTGTCGGCATTCAGAAAGTTAGCCAGAGTGTGATGCAATCCTTGCCCACCCGGCGATTGTGCGGAATGAATCAGCCGATATAGACCGTTACCGGTATGTTCAACAATGGGCGAGAGGGCATTTAAATCCCGGTAGACGGTGCGTTCGGTAATTTTAAATTTCTCCATTAGCGCACCGCGGTTTACCACACCGTTTAAATGTAGCTCAAGGAGAATATCGACCAGACGTTCAGCCGAGCGGCTCCGCGTCGTTTTAGCCATAAGGTCATCCTGTATATATAGGTATGCGCTGAATGATGCGGGTGCACTGACAGGCGGCGTCAGTATTCAGGCACAGAAAATTTCTCTTATGGGTATATAACGGCGTGATTTAGCGGAAACCTTAGGAGTTTTTGCAGAAAGCGGCGCTGGCCGGAAAAAAGGCCAGCGCGAGGGGGGATCACACGGCGACTTCCGTCTCCAGCATGACCGGGTGGAAGCGGCGTCTGAAGTAGATCAGGCCATGGCCCGCGTCACTCAGAATGATGTTTTTAATTTCAACCAGATAAACCAGATGCGTGCCGATGGTTTGCACCTGGCTTATTTCGCCTTCAAGGCTGGCCAGCGCGCCCTTCAACACCGGCTGCGCCAGCGGCCCTTTCTGCCAGCAGGAGAGGGCAAAGCGCTCTTCCATCGTCATACCGGTCATCCCGGCGAAATGGCGCGCCATGATCTCCTGCTCGTGGTTCAGCACGTTAACGCACAGCCTGCCGTTGCCCTGGAATACCGGGTTCATGGCGCTGTTGGCGTTGATACACACCATGACCGACGGCGGGGTGTCCGTGACCGAGCAGACGGCGGTGGCGGTGATGCCGCAGCGGCCCGCCTCGCCCTCGGTGGTGACCACGTTAACCGCCGCCGACAGGCTACTCATTGCGTCGCGAAAACGCAGGCGTTGTTCATCTGAATGCATTGCAACCTCCCGCTGCGCTATTTCAGCAGCTTGTCCAGCATGTTGATATCGCTGTTGTTGTGCAGGTGTGGCACCGTCCAGCCGTGTTGGTCGTATTCGGACATACAGCGGTCGACCATCGCCATCATCTTGTCCATATTGCCGGAGCTCTGCGCCTGGCGCAGACACTGCAGGCGAATTTCATCCTGGCTGCCGGAGTAGTTAATTTCGTACAGCTCGTGACGGCCGCCAAACTCGCTGCCGATGGCGTCCCACATCAGCTTCAAAATCTTGATGCGTTCGACGTGGTCCATGCCGTTGGAGCCGCGCACGTATTTCGCCAGATACTGGTCGATCTGCGGGTTGTTCAGGTCCCGCGCGCTGGACGGCAGGTAGATCAGCCCGGAGGTGACGTTACGCTCGATGATGTTCTTGATCTTGGCGTAGGCCATCGGGGCCATCACGCGGTAGGTCTGCAACGCCGCGTGATCCGGCAGATACGCACCGTTGACCCACGGCGTGGCTTCGGAACACATGGAGTCGCTCAGCGCCCAGAACATGTTGCGCCAGGCCACCACTTCGCCGAGATCCGCCTGCACGCCGCGGAACTCCAGGGTGCCGGTGCACTCCAGGGATTTCTTCAGCAGGGCGGTGATGAAGTCGAGCTTCACCGCCAGGCGCACGCAGGCCTGCAGCGGGTACATTCGCGCAAAGCCGCCTTCCATCGTCCACCGGCGGCAGCGGTCGAAATCGCGGTAAATCAGCACGTTTTCCCACGGGATCAGCACGTGATCCATCACCAGGATCGCGTCGTTCTCGTCAAAGCGGCTGGAGAGCGGGTAGTCGTACGGGGAGCCGGTTGCGCCTGCCACCATCTCGTAGGAGGCGCGGGAGATCAGCTTCACGCCCTCGGCGTCCATCGGCGCGACGAACATCAGCGCGAAGTCTGGGTTTTCGCCCATCACCTGCGCGGAGCCGAAGCCGATCATGTTGTAGTGGGTCAGGGCGGAGTTGGTGGCCACCACTTTCGCGCCGCTGACGATAATCCCGGCGTCGGTCTCTTTCTCCAGCTTGATGTAGACGTCTTTTACCTCGTCCGCCGGCTTGAGGCGGTCGATCGGCGGGTTAACGATGGCGTGGTTGAAGTACAGGCCGGTTTCCTGAATACGGGTGTACCAGTTGCGGGCGTTCTGCTCGAACTGGCCGTAGAAGGCCGGGTTGGCGCCCAGCGCGCAGCCGAACGCGGCTTTGTAGTCCGGCGTGCGGCCCATCCAGCCGTAGCTCAGGCGTGACCACTCGGCGATGGCGTCGCGCTGCTGGCGCAGGTCGTCGGCGCTTTTCGCCACGCGGAAGAACTTGTGGGTATAGCCGCCGCTGCCGGTGTCGGTGCCCCAGCACAGCGTGTCCTGCATGTCCGGCTTGTGCAGCGCGTCGTACATCTGCGCGATGGAGGCCGCCGCATTGCGAAACGCCGGATGGGTGGTGACGTCTTTGACGCGCTCGCCGTAGATGTAAATCTCGCGTCCGTCCTGCAGGCTTTTTAAATACTCTTCGCCGGTTAACGGGCGTTTGGCATCAGCGCGGAACTCTTCAGGCTTCATAGGGACCTCGTATCGGAATTGTGTTGTTAAATTTATGTTTTGTTTTTGTTGTTTAATTGAAGCCTGAGAGGGGCGTAACGTGAAGGGACGATTGGGACAACGACGGGTACTTTTCGGGTGGGTATGGGCTTTGTGATCGTTGTCGCCTCGCCTCGCGTTGACTTGACAGCATGTTTTATACTGTGCATATTGTTATGTTATAACATAACTTTTAGCAAAATGATGAAATTTACAATCCCCCTTATGCTCTCTGCATTGCTGACCTTTCCTCTGGTGAGCACGGCTGATACTCGTTATCCGATAACCATCGAAAACTGCGGCATTAAAGAAACCTTCACGCATGCCCCTTCACGCGTGGTGACAATTGGTCAGCACGAAACAGAACTGATGCTTGCCCTGGGGCTGGCAGATAAGATTGCGGGTACTACCGTCTGGTTTGGCGCCTTACCCGACGATGTCAGCGCGCAGGGTGCCAGACTTAAGCGACTGGCAGAGAATGCTCCTGGGTTCGAAGCCGTAGTCGCTCAACGTCCTGAGCTTGTTCTCGCCCAGTACAGCTGGCATGTCGGGCCGCAAGGTGAGGTTGCTACGCGTCAGCAATTTGAACAGTTAGGCATCAAGACCTGGATCTCGCCAGCCGACTGTACCGATAAGGCCGTCACAGCCACCTCCAATGGCGACGGCGCACGCTCTGCGCCTTACTCCATTGATATCATTCTTGAAGAGATTACGGCTCTGGCTCGCATTTTTGACGTACCGGCACGTGGCGAAGCGCTGAAACAGAAAGTTTCCGGGCGCATTGCCGCCGCGCAGCAGCATGCGCAGGCGCCGCTTAAGGTGGTTTACTGGTTTTCAAGCTCCCGCCTGAAAGGCGATCCGTGGGTAGCGGGCAATAAAGGCGCACCAGGCTGGATCAGTAAAACCCTTGGTCTGACAAATATCATCGATTCTGGCGAGGAGTGGCCTGCGGTGACGTGGGAACATATCGTTAAATCTCAGCCTGATATTATCGTCATCGCGAGTATGGACAGACGACTGCATCCCGCAGATGACGTGGTGACAAAAAAACGGTTCCTGGAAACCGATCCCGTCACGCGTGAAATGGCTGCGGTCAGGCAAGGGAATATCGTGGTGGTTCCTGCCATGTCGCTGGATCCCTCACTGCGTAACGTCGAAGCGGTTGAGCTCATCGGCCAGCATATGAAAGAGATGACTCAAGCCAGATGATGCACAAGACCGTTTATTACTGGCGAACCGGCACGATCATCTGCGCTGGGATCCTGAGTCTGCCGATCATGATTACGCTGGCTGCTGCGACTGGTGATATACCGGTGAGCTATGCCACTGCGTTTTGGGCAATAACCAATGGTCTGGGTATCACCCACGTCGATTTGCCTGCCGTTGAAGCCGGAATTGTCTGGCAATACCGTATGAGTCGTGCGCTGATGGCGGCCAGCAGCGGCGGTGGCCTGGCGTTGTGCGGTCTGGTCATGCAGTCGCTGTTGCGTAATTCGCTTGCGGACCCTTACCTGCTGGGGATCTCTGCCGGTGCCTCAACCGGTGCCGTCAGCGTAATGCTGTTGGGGATTGGCAGCGGTGTCCTTACGACAGGCGCCGGAGCGTTTATTGGTGCCTGTATGGCGTTTCTGCTGATCGTCGTCTTATCAGGCGGTATGCGCGAGAAGGCAGCACGGATTGTACTGGCCGGAATCGCCGGTACGCAGCTGTTTAACGCGCTCACGTCGTACATTGTCAGTACGTCGGCTAACGCGGAGCAGTCTCGTGGGGTCATGTTCTGGCTGCTGGGGAGTCTGAGCGGTGTGCGCTGGGCTGATGCACTCCTGTGCTTCACCGTCGTTGTGGCAGGGTTGCTGATAACGATCTGCTACGCCCGTTCACTGGATACCTTTAATTTCGGCATGGACGTTTCCGCGACGCTTGGCACACGCGTTCAGCGGGTACGCGTGATTTTACTGCTGACCACCGCGCTGATAACGGCGGTCATCGTCAGTGCTATTGGTGCGGTGGGTTTTGTTGGGCTGGTCATCCCGCATATTACCCGCATGATTGCTGGGCACCGCCATTTGCTCACTGTCCCTCTCGCCTTCCTCGGCGGGTGTCATTTCATGATCCTTGCAGACCTGATTTCGCGCATGCTGATTAGCCACCAGGTTTTGCCAGTTGGTGTGGTCACCGCCCTGGTTGGTGCGCCTGTTTTTGCCCTGATTCTGTACCGTAACCGGGAGAAATAAGCATGCATGTCGTGGTGGATAAGCTGAGCGTGACGCTCCAGGCGCGCCGGGTGTTGTCTGACATCAGTTTTATGGCACAACGGTCGCAAACGGTAGGGCTACTCGGCCCTAACGGGTCGGGAAAATCGACATTGATCCGTGCCATGGCGGGCGTCCAGCCCTGCACTTATGCCGGAATCACAATGGGCGGTAAGCAGACGAATACCCTGAGCCAGCGTCAGCTTTCCCGCAAGCTGGCTTTCGTTCCGCAACATGCGGAAGCGGAGGCGGAGATGAGCGTTCTTGATATTGTTCGCCTTGGGCGCACACCGCATCGCAGAGCGTTTACGCCCTGGCATCAGGCTGATGAGGATGCGGTACAGCAGGCGCTTTCGATGATGAAACTTAATGCCCTGGCCCACCGAACCTGGCAGAGGCTCTCTGGCGGTGAGCGTCAGCGATGCCAGATAGCGCGTGCGCTCACTCAACAGCCGGATATTCTGCTGCTGGACGAGCCGATTAACCATCTGGACATCCAGTTCCAGCTTGAGCTGATGCGTCTTGTTACCGCGTTGCCTGTTACCGTCATCGTGGCTTTACACGATCTCAATCTGGCGGCGAATTATTGTCAGCACCTTGTCGTTCTGAATGAAGGAAGAGTTGTGGCATCCGGTGAACCTGCCGCCGTGCTTACGCCGGAGCTGATTCAGTCAACCTGGCAGGTGGATGCCTCCATCTATCGAACCGATCGCGGCACGATGAATATCCAGTACGTCTGAAGGTCTCATTCTAAGAGATCGGTACTTTCTGCGCCCGATACGCGCTCGGCGAGCACCCCACCAGGCGGTTAAAAAAGCGGGCAAAATAGGCCGGATCTTTGAACCCCAGCTGCCAGGCAATTTCGCTGACGGTGCTGTCGGAGAAGAGTAGCAAGCGCCTGGCCTCCCGCAGCTGGCGGTCGAAGATCAGCCGTTTTGGCGGGCGGTTGGCGAAGCGGCGACAGATATCGGTCAGGCGGGATTCGGTCAGGTGCAGCTCGCTGGCGTATTCCGGCACCGTCCAGTGCTGGTGGTAGTGGGTGTCGATCAGCTGGGTAAACCGCTGGAACAGCTTCAGCTCGCCGCGCATGCCGCCTGACGCGTGGTCGTCGAGCTTCGCGTTGCGCAGCAGCAGGGTGAAAACCGCCTGGGCCAGCAGGACCAGCGTATGCTCGCGCCCGGGCAGCTGCTCCGTGGATTCCCGGGCAATCAGCTGCCAGTAGTGCTTTAGCGCCGCCAGCTCGTCCGGCCTGTCGGCAAGCGAAAGGCAGATCCCCGGCAGGCCAAACGCCTCCCGCGTGCCGGGGTAGAGCACCTCCAGCAGCGGCCAGATCAGATCCTCGCGCACCGTCAGCACGTGTCCGTCGCTGTCGGATTCGGTGATAAACGCGTGCGGCACCGACGGCGGCGTGAGGACGAAAAGCGGGGCCTGCACCGAATAGCGGTGATCGTCGAGCTGGAGCTCAATCTGCCCGGTATCGAGAAAGTGCATCTGAAAATACTGGTCGTGACGATGCGCCTGCATGTCGCGGCCAAAAAAGGCCGCCATGCGGGCGAACGACTGGTAGTGCACATCGTCGGTGCCCAGACTTTCGTCGTACTCCTTGCTGATATCAATGTTGGCGATAGGGTTCTGGCACACGATCGTTCCTCTGTTGATCCCGCTGCGTCATCGGGATACGCGTCAGTACCAGCGCGCCGACCACCAGCAGACCCGCCACGAACCACAGTCCCGAGCTGAAGCTGCCGGTCGCGTCGCGCAGGATCCCAATCAGCAGCGGGCTGACGGCGGAGCCGACGTTGCCGATGGCGTTGATCACCGCCAGCGCCACCGCGCGGGACTGCAGGCTAATCACCCGATCCGGCGTGGTCCAGAATATCGCCATGGCGGTAAACGATCCGGTTGAGGCCATGATGATGCCAAGCAGCTGGATCAGGCTGTGATCGGTCGCGGAGGCCAGCATCCATCCCGCCGCGGCGAACAGGTACGGCAGGATGGTGTGCTTTTTTCGCTCTTTCAGCCTGTCGGAACGGCGGCTCCACCAGATCATCCCGAGGATGGTGCAGAACTGCGGGATCGCCGCCAGCAGGCCGATGACGATGTTGCTGCTCCCCGTATTAAAGCTTTGCAGGATTTGCGGGGTCCAGATGTTGATCGCGCTCAGCGTATTGGTCAGGCAGAAGTAGGCCAGCGTGTAGAGCAGCACCGCCGGGGTCAGCACCTCGCGCAGCGTCGAACGCGGCGTGACGGATTGGGCAATCGCGACCTCCTGCTCGCGGGCGATCATCGTTTTGAGCGCCAGCTTTTCGTCCTCATCCAGCCAGGTGGCCTGATCCGGGGTGTCGTTGAGGTAAAACCAGGTCACCACGCCGAGCACCACCGACGGCAGACCCTCCAGCAGGAACAGCCACTGCCAGCCCTTGAGGTTCCACAGCCCGTCCATCGCCAGAATGTACCCGGAGAGGATTGAGCCGAGCATCATGGTGACCGGCATGGCAATCATAAACAGCGCGTTGGCGCGGGCGCGGTGATAGGCCGGGAACCACCAGGTGAGATAGACCAGAATACCCGGCAGAAAACCGGCTTCGGCAATGCCCACCAGCATGCGAAGGACGTAAAGGGTTTCGGGGCTGGTGGCGAACATGGTGCAGGTGGAGGCAATACCCCACACCACCATGATCCCGGCGATCCAGCGGCGCGCGCCGATCTTCGCCAGCATGATGTTGCTCGGGATCCCGCACAGCACGTAGGTGACGTAAAAGAGCGTCGCGGCCAGGCCAAACATGGTTGAGGTGAGGCCCAGATCTTTGCCCATCGTCAGCCCGGCGAAGCCGATGTTGATGCGATCGAGAAACGAGAAAACAAACAGGATAAAGAGAAAGACGATCAGGCGTCGGAACAGCTTGTGAATGACGCGGTGTTCAACGGCTTTATTATCATGGGCTTGCAGGGTAGAGGTCGTCATGGTGCGCTCCAGATCTTACGTTTAGTAGACGGATTTATTGTTATTAACTGACGTAACCGGTTGTTCGATAAAGCGTGCCGCCAGCGCTTCCGCGCCGCGGGCGAGCAGGGTCGTGTCGACCCCGACGGCGACAAACCGCGCGCCGAGTTCAAGATAGCGTTTTGCCAGCGGCTCGTTCGCCATCAGGATGCCGGGGGCTTTACCCGCAGCGCGTATCTGTGCGATCGCCTGTTCAATGGCGGCCTGCACCTCCGGGTGCTGCGGATTGCCGGCAAAGCCCATGTCGGCGCTGAGATCCGCCGGGCCGATAAACACGCCGTCGACGCCGTCCACGTCCAGGATCTGCGGCAGGTTTTTCAGCGCCTCACGGGTTTCGATCTGCACCAGCACGCACATGGCGTCGTTGGCCTGCTGCAGGTAATCCGGAATGCGGTTCCAGCGCGAGGCGCGCGCCAGGGCGCTGCCGACGCCGCGAATGCCCGCGGGCGGGTAGCGGGTGGCACGTACCGCCTGCCGCGCTTCGTCGGCGTTTTGTACCATCGGCACCAGCAGAGTTTGTGCGCCCACGTCCAGCAGCTGTTTGATCTGCACCGGGTCGTTCCACGACGGGCGCACCACCGGCTGGCTGGGATAAGGGGCGATGGCCTGCAGCTGGGTCAGGACGGTCTGCACGCTGTTCGGCGCGTGTTCGCCGTCGATCAGCAGCCAGTCGAAGCCTGCTCCGGCCAGCAGCTCCGCGCTGTAGCTGCTGGTCAGCCCCAGCCATAGCCCAATTTGCGGACGGCCCGCCTGCAGCGCCGCTTTGAATGCGTTTTGCATGGTTATCTCCTAGACAAAGCGGCAACTGATGGAGCCCATGTTGCCGTAGTCGACGTGGAAGGTGTCGCCTCTGCTGGCGGGCACCGGGCGGGTAAACGAGCCGCCGAGAACGATCTGGCCAGGCTCCAGCTGCACGTCATACGGGGCGAGCTTGTTGGCCAGCCACGCCACGCCGTTGGCCGGGTGGTTAAGCACGCCTGCGGCCACGCCGGTCTCTTCGATCACGCCGTTGCGGTAGAGCAGGGCGGAGATCCAGCGCAGGTCCAGCTCGTCGGGCTTAATCGGACGGCCGCCGAGGATCACGCCCGCGTTGGCGGCGTTATCGGAGATGGTGTCGAACACCTTGCGCGGGCGCTGGGTGTCCGGGTCGACGTTGTGGCAGCGGGCGTCGATCAGCTCCAGCGCGGGGATCACGTAGTCCGTGGCGTTGTAGACGTCGAAGATCGTGCAGTTCGGGCCGCGCAGCGGTTTTGCCAGCACGAACGCCAGCTCCACTTCAATGCGCGGGACGATAAAGCGATCCACGGGAATGTCGCTGCCGTCGTGGAAGAACATGTCGTCCAGCAGCGCGCCGTAGTCCGGCTCGCTAATCTGCGAGCTGGCCTGCATCGCTTTGGACGTCAGGCCGATCTTGTGGCCCTTCAGCACGCGGCCTTCGGCGATCTTCAGGCTGACCCATTCGCGCTGGACGGCGTAGGCGTCGTCGATAGTGATCGTCGGATAGTCGAGGGAGATCTGGCGGATCTGCTCCCGGGACTGCTCCGCCTGATGCAGACGATGGGCGATCAGGGTATGGGTGTGTTTATCGAGCATGGCGTATCCTTTATGCGGCTGTTGCCGGGTGGCGCTTCGCTTACCGGGCCTACGTTCGAGCCGTTGTAGGTCCGGTAAGCGAAGCGCCACCGGGCGAAAAAGATGTCTACTTAAACAACGCGTGCACGTTGTTTTGTTTGTAATTAAGCGTCGGGTGCAGCTCGTCCAGCTCAAACGACAGCGCCAGATAGCGGCTCGCCATCAGCGCCGCGAAGTGCGTTTTAATCAGCGCAAACAGCATTTCACCGACCTCTTCCCGGCTCTCCAGACTGCGCCCCGCGCCAATCTTCAGCGTCATATGGACAAAGGCGTAATCGTGCTTGCCGTCGGCCATCTGCCAGGTGTCCAGCCAGTGGGCGCGGCTGCGGATACCGCCGATAGGGAAGATGCCCGTGGCGGCGAGCGCCTCGTTCACTTTGGCGAACAGCCCCGGCAGGTCGGCCTGCTCGCGGATGTTGTCGGTACATTCAGCAATAAAGTGCGGCATGGAGGCTCCTTACGCAGGCAGGGGGAAAACGGCGTTGACCTGGCCGGTGCCGGAGCTGGCGAACAGTTCGGTGAGAAACTCCACCTTGCCGTCGTATTTGTCCCAGCCGAGCATCCCCAGCAGCATCACCGTGTCGTGCATGTTGCCCTCGCCGTAGCAGTAGTCGGCGTACTCCGGCAGCATGCTGCAGAATTCTTTGAACTGACCCTCGCGCCACAGCTTCACCACGCGCTCGTCCATCTGGCGGTCGAACTCCCGGGTGTAGCTGTTCATCCCTTCTTCCGCGCGCTGGTCGTCGATAAAGCGGTGCGACAGCGAGCCGCTGGCGAGCACCGCCACGGTGCCGTCATATTTTTCGATGGCGCTGACGATGGCCTCGCCCAGCCTGCGGCTGTCGGCGAAGTCGTGAACCGTGCAGAACGCCGAGATGGAGACCACCTTGAAGTGCTTATCCGCGTTCATGTAGCGCATTGGCACCAGCGTGCCGTACTCAAGCTTGAGGCTCGGAATGTTGTGCGCTTTGGCGCGCACGCCACGCTTCACCGCCTCGTAGGCGATCAGCTGGCCGAGTTCCGGGTTGCCGTCGTAGTCGTAGGTCATGTCGCGGATAAAGTGCGGCAGCTCGTTGCTGGTGTAGACGCCCGAAAAATGGTCCGCACAGTTAATGTGGTACGCGCTGTTCACCAGCCAGTGGGTGTCGAACACGATGATGGTGTCCACGCCCAGCTCGCGGCAGCGCTTGCTGATTTCTTTATGTCCGTCGATGGCCGACTGTCGGCAGCCGTGGTTTTTGCCCGGCAGTTCGGAGAGATACATCGACGGCACGTGGGTGATTTTTGCCGCTAACGCTAATTTACCCATGATCAGATCCCCCATTTTGGAATCGGGTGGTCGCCCATGGAGATGCAGACGTTCTTCATCTCCGCGAACACTTCGAAGCTGTACTCCCCGCCCTCGCGGCCGGTGCCGGAGGCCTTCACGCCGCCAAACGGCTGGCGCAGGTCGCGCACGTTCTGGGTGTTGACGAACACCATCCCCGCTTCGATATTGCGCGCCAGGCGCAGCACTTTGCTGACGTCCTGGGTCCAGATGTACGACGCCAGGCCGTACTCCACGTCGTTGGCCAGGCGCAGGCCCTCCGCTTCGTCCTTGAACGGCAGCAGGCAGGCCACCGGCCCGAAGATCTCCTCCTGCGCCACGCGCATGCGGTTGTCGACGTCCGCCAGCACGGTCGGGCGCAGGAAGTTGCCGCCCTTCAGGTGCGCAGGCAGATCGGTCGGTTTGTCCGGGCCGCCCGCCAGCAGGGTTGCGCCTTCCTCGATGCCGAGGCGGATATAGCCGGAGACTTTTTCCCAGTGCTGCTGGCTGATGAGCGCGCCAATCTGGGTGTTCGGATCGGTCGGGTCGCCCACGCGCAGGCGGCTGGCGCGCTCGGCAAAGCGCTTGACGAATTCCGGGTAGATGCTCTGCTGGATAAAGATGCGCGAGCCGGCGGTGCAGCGCTCGCCGTTGATGGAGAAGATGGTGAACAGGGCGGCGTCCAGCGCGCGCTCGATGTCGGCATCCTCAAATATCAGCACCGGGGATTTGCCGCCCAGCTCCATGGAGTACTTCTTCAGCCCGGCGTTTTTCATGATGTTGCGCCCGGTAGCGGTGCCGCCGGTGAAGGAGACGGCGCGCACGTCGTGATGCCGCACCAGCGCATCGCCTGCCGTCGCGCCGTAGCCCTGAACGACGTTCAGCACGCCCGCCGGAATACCCGCCTCCAGGGCGAGCTCGCCCAGACGGTCGGCGGTGAGCGGGGAGAGCTCGGACATCTTCAGCACCGCGGTATTGCCTAAGGCCAGACAGGGCGCGACCTTCCAGGTGGCGGTCATAAACGGCACGTTCCACGGCGACACCAGCGCGCAGACGCCCACCGGCTGCACCAGGGTGTAGTTGAGCATCTTGTCGTCGACCGGGTAGGTCTTGCCGTTCATCTGCTGGCACACCTCGGCGAAGAATTCGAAGTTGTGCGAGGCGCGTGGAATGAGCACGTTTTTAGTCTGGTGGATCGGCAGGCCGGTGTCGGCGGTTTCCATGGCGGCGATCTCGGGCACGTTCTGGTCGATCAGGTCGCCCAGGCGGCGCATCAGGCGCGCGCGCTCCTTCATCGGCAGGTTGGCCCACTTCGGAAACGCCTCTTTGGCGGCGGCAACGGCCTGATGGATTTCGGCTTCGCCGCCGGCGGCCACTTCTGCCAGGACCTCGCCGGAGGCCGGGTTAGTGGTGTGAAAGTAGTCGCTGCCCGCGACGTTTTTACCGTTGATCCAATGGTTAATCTTTTTCATTTTGCCGTCTCCTCACTCACAATTCGGTTCACCAGGCGTCCCACGCCTTCCACTTCCACCACCACCTCATCGCCCGGCACCACGTCGGACAGCCCCTTCGGCGTGCCGGTGGCAATCATGTCGCCCGGCTGCAGGGTCATAAAGTCGCTCAGGTAGGCGATCAGGTACGGGATGCTGAAAATGAGATCGGCGGTGGTCCCTTCCTGGCGCAGCTCGCCGTTGACGAAGGTGCGCAGGGCGAGGTTGTGCGGGTCGGGAATGGCCTCTTTTGGCACGATGTTGGGGGAAATGGGGGTCAGCCCGTCGCGGCTTTTTACCCGCAGGTTCGGGCGGTAGTAGTTTTCGAGATAGTCACGAATGGCGTAGTCGTTGCAGACCGTGTAGCCCGCAACATAGTCCATCGCCTCGGCTTCGCTCACCTTGCGGGCCGTTTTGCCGATGACCACTACCAGCTCCGCTTCATAGTGCATGTACTCGACGTTGTTCGGGCGCACCGAGGTCTGGTTGTCGCCGTTGAAGGTGTTAGGCGCTTTGATAAAGACCAGCGGCTCGGTGGGCGGCTTGAAGTCCAGCTCGCTGGCGTGATCGGCATAGTTCAGGCCGAGGGCAAACAGCGTGGCGTGCGGCGGCGTGCTGTGCGCAATAGTGACGTCGCGCTCGTCCACCACCGGGTTTTCCAGCGGTGGAAATCCTTCCGCCAGAATACGCACCCGATCGCCCGGGCGGATCTCAACGCGGCTGTGCGGGGTACCGAGCAGGATCGCATCACCGGGATTAAGGGTGGCGAACTCGCTCAGGGCGCTCAGCAGTTCGGCAGCGTTACGCTGCAGATCGGCGGTGTTCCAGTGGTCCGCTTCGCGGCCGTTGATCTCGGTGATGATGGTCAGGCTATCCACGTTATCAACGGCGACCGGTTCGCCGAGCGGGCAGAATCCGTCGCGGCATTTGGCCTTGATGGCCGGGCGGTAGAGGCTCTCTTCCGGCAGGCTCACCTCGTTGGCCAGCGCATATCCGGCGATGTACGCCGCGGCGTCCTCCACGCGCACCTTGCTGGCGGTTTTACCGACCACCAGCGCTACCGTGGCGCCGCTCAGCACCGTTTCCCCCTGCGGGAACGGAATGGGCTCGCCTGCACGGATCACGGTGTTATGCGGTTTGATAAACCACACCGCCGTTTTCGGCGGCGTGTTGTAGGGGGCTTTTTCAAACGCCTCTCGCCAGGCTTCGCGCTGGCTCTGATGGTTGAGGGCGACGGCAAAGACGGTACCTTTCATTCACATACTCCTCAGACCGGAGGTCCGGTTTGGATTTCATTAATATGTTAATGATCTGGTTTTATGCTTTTGCTGATTATTTCGCAATCAGAAGTGAAAGATTTGTGATACGAATAACAATAAATTTACATATTGGTGTTTATTGATATTAAAATCAGCGTGTTAATAAACTTAGTGGGTTTCTGTTAGACTTTTTGACGGAAAACGTGTTGTTTATAAAAGCATCTTTTATGAATTGTTTACGTGTTAATGATGTAAGGGGGAGAGGCTATGCATGATTCATTAACCATCGCGCTGCTGCAGGCGCGGGAAGCGGCGATGTCCTACTTCCGACCGATCGTGAAGCGCCATAACCTGACCGAGCAGCAGTGGCGCATTGTGCGCGTGCTGGCTGAACATCCGTCGATGGATTTTCACGATCTGGCGTTTCGCACCTGTATTTTGCGCCCGAGCCTGACCGGCATTCTGACGCGCATGGAGCGCGACGGCCTGGTGCTGCGCTTAAAGCCGCTGAACGACCAGCGCAAGCTGTACGTCTCGCTGACCAAAGAGGGCAATGCGCTGTATGAGCACGCCCAGGCGCAGGTGGAGGAGGCGTATCAGCAGATTGAGGCGGAATATACGCCGGAGAAGATGAAACAGCTGACGGCGCTGCTGGAAGAGTTTATTGAACTCGGAAACCGACATAACGCAGCGCGGGAAGAAGAGTAAAAACCACAAATTTCAGGATGAATTTCGTAAAGTTTTCCCTTCCCAGGCCGAAAATTCTGTATCTGTCTGAGGAAAGAGAAAACATGTTAAACCGTATCAAGATTGTCACCAGCTTAATGCTGGTTTTAGCGATATTTGGCCTTTTACAACTCACATCCGGTGGTCTTTTCTTTAATGCTCTGAAGAATGACAAAGAGAATTTCACCGTCCTGCAAACCATTCGCCAGCAACAGTCCACGCTGAACGGCAGCTGGGTTGCGTTGCTGCAAACCCGTAATACCCTGAACCGCGCGGGTATCCGCTACATGATGGATCAGAGCAATATCGGCAGCGGCGCGACCGTGAACGATTTGATGCAAATCGCGTCTGCGTCTCTGAAGCAGGCGGAAAAAAACTGGGCTGCCTACGAAGCCCTGCCGCGCGATCCGCGTCAAAGCGATGCGGATGCCATGGAGATCAAGCGTAACTATGATATTTACCACGGCGCGCTGGCGGAGCTGATCCAGCTGCTGGGCGCGGGCAAAATCAACGCCTTCTTCGACCAGCCAACCCAGAGTTACCAGGACGGTTTTGAGAAGCAGTACGTGAGCTACCTGCAGCAGAACGACAAGCTGTACCAGATGGCGGTCGAAGACAGCAACAGCTCCTACAGCCAGGCTATCTGGGTGCTGATCGGCGTCCTGATTGCCGTGCTGGTGGTGATTGTGGCCGTCTGGCTCAACATCAAGCAGACGCTGATCTCCCCGCTGAATCGTCTGATCGACAACATTCGCCATATCGCCAGCGGCGACCTGGTGAAGCGCATTGAGGTCCAGGGCACCAACGAGATGGGTGAACTGGCCGACTCGCTGCGCCATATGCAGGGCGAGCTGGTGCGTACCGTTGGCGACGTGCGTAACGGCGCGAATGCGATCTACAGCGGCGCGAGTGAAATCGCGATGGGCAACAACGACCTCTCCTCCCGTACTGAACAGCAGGCCGCTTCCCTAGAAGAGACCGCTGCCAGCATGGAGCAGCTGACGGCGACCGTTAAGCAGAACGCCGAAAACGCCCGTCAGGCGAGCCACCTGGCGCTGAGCGCCTCTGAAACCGCGCAGAAAGGCGGCAAAGTGGTGGACAACGTGGTGCAGACCATGCGCGATATCGCAGGCAGTTCGCAGAAAATTGCCGACATTATCAGCGTGATTGACGGCATTGCTTTCCAGACCAACATCCTGGCACTGAACGCGGCGGTAGAAGCGGCGCGTGCGGGCGAGCAGGGCCGTGGTTTTGCGGTGGTGGCAGGTGAAGTGCGTAACCTGGCCCAGCGCAGCGCCCAGGCAGCACGCGAGATCAAGAGCCTGATCGAAGACTCCGTGGGTCGCGTGGAAGTGGGCTCAACGCTGGTCGAAAGCGCCGGTGAAACCATGGGTGAGATCGTGAATGCGGTTACCCGCGTCACGGACATCATGGGTGAAATCGCCTCTGCGTCTGACGAGCAGAGCCGCGGTATCGACCAGGTCGGTCTGGCGGTGGCAGAGATGGATCGCGTGACCCAGCAGAACGCCTCGCTGGTGGAAGAGTCTGCCGCAGCGGCAGCCGCACTGGAAGAACAGGCAAGCCGTCTGACCCAGGCCGTGGCGGTGTTCCGCATTCAGCAGGAGCAGATGAAAGCGCGTGAGTTCGCTTCTGCGAAAACCGTTGCAGCACCGGCGATGGCGCGTAAAACGGTTACCGCTGATGCTGGTGATAACTGGGAAACCTTCTAACGCCGTATGTTGTGCCGGGTGGCGGCTGCGCCTTACCCGGCCTACGGTTCGTGGTTGTGCCGGGTGGCGGCTGCGCCTTACCCGGCCTAGGGTTTGTGGTTTTGCCGGGTGGCGGCTACGCCTTACCCGGCCTACTGTTCAGGGTTTTGTAGGCCCGGTAAGCGCAGCGCCACCGGGCGATATTACAGAGGCAGGCGCATGGCGCAGCGCGTTTCATACGCGAAACCGTGCGCCGTCTCTTCTTCCCTTTTCTGACGCAGTTCAGGCGTCAGGGTCGTCATTTTTTCAAACCCCAGCCGCGCATAGAACGGCGCATTCCACGGTATGTTCCTGAACGTCGTCAGCGTCAGCGCTGTCAGCCACTTTCTGCGGGCATGGTCTGCCACGCAGGCGATGAGCTGCCTGCCGATCCCTTTTCCCTGCCAGTCCAGATCAACCGAGAGTTCGACAATAAACAGTGAAGACGGATGGGCTTCGGCAAGGATAAACCCGACGGGCAGGTCGTTTGCCAGCGCCAGCCAGCTTAACCCGCGTTCGACATAGTCGAGGTGTTGCTCAGCGGAAATGACCTCGCCATCGGCAAGCCAGGCGAGTGCCGGGAAGTCACGGAAGCGCCCGGCCGCCGCGCGTTCAATGGCGGGCAGGGCGGCAATGTCGTTGAGGGTGGTGGGGCGAATGCGAAGAGTCATGGCGGCAAGTATAGCCTGACCCGTCGACATTATTCCGAGCAGATCAGCACCGGCGAATAGAAATTGCTGATCACCAGCGCGTCTTCCGGCGTGCGCTCGATCGTCAGAAGCCTTTTATTGCCCAGCGTCAGGCCGGCAACGTATTTTTCAAAGACCCCGGGCGGCATGGCGTCATGGCTAAAACGCTCCACTTTTTGAATAGCGATCTCATACAGTTCGCCCTCCACGTGACGCCATTTAAACATCTCCTGGCGGGAAACCTCCCAGCTGCGTGGGGCATTCACCACGCTGCCGTTAACCGTGATGTACCCGGTTTTGTCGGGATGAAAACGCATAATGATCTCACCGTCAAAGGTGAAATCGTGGTTGTCGCGCCGGTCGGAAAAGGTCAGGTTTCCGTCGCAGGCCACCGACAGCGGGGGCGTGTGAAAGTACCACGCCAGCACGGTGCCCAGCAGCAGCAGGTTGAGGATCAGGGTTAGCCAAACTTTTTTGTGTCTCATCATCACCACTCGTAATAGTAAAGCGTACGACAGGCGCTGGCTTTACCCTGCGTGAGGGAACATTGGGAGAGCACCAGCCGCCCTTCGTGGCCGTAGAAAAGCGTTCTCTGAATGTGCATGTAGAAAATTGAATTTTTCAGGCACGGAAGATGGCCGTCCTTCTGAAGCGTTTGCGCCAGCGTTATTGCCTTCCCGTGAAATACGTCCGCCAGCGGCGTAAAGGTGTAGACCGGGCAGGTGCCGATATGCGTCAGCAGATGGATCTCCCTTTGTGAATTTTCTGGCTTGATCAGCGCGATCCAGAGGCATAGCGCAACGACGACCAGCGTGAGCGCGCCGCAGAACAGCCATTCAGGGCGAACGCGCCATGCAGGTTTCGCCGTTTCGGCGGTCGGCGGGGCCTCCTCCAGCGGAGTGACCGTAACGTCCGCGCTGAGCATAAAGCCCGTTTTCGGTACGGTAACGATAAGCAGCGCGTCGGGAAGCAGGGCCGCCAGCATCTTGCGCAGAATGCTGATGTACTGGTTTAAGGAGTTGTTAGACCCCTGAAGCCCTCGCCGATCCCAGACTTCCTGGAGAAAGGTTTCCCGTTCAACCACGTTCCCATGATGCTGAACCAGCAGCTTCATGATGGTATTGGCCGTACAGGTGAGGAGCTGCGCATCCTCATCCGGCGCATTGATAAGAGAAACAGAACCGTCCTCGTCGTTATAGACGATGGCGTCAGCAAGCAGGTATTTCATAAGTTGTTGTAATAAAAACAGAGATAAAAAATAAAAAGAGAAGGTCTACGCCTTCCGGGCTGCATTGCTGGCTATTTTAACGCCACTGTTACCGATAACATTGATCCAGACAGGATTTTGGGTGGTTTAATAAGTCAGCGTGATAATCACGTCATCAATAAATTCCCCGGTACCGGTTAGCGGCTGTGCCGGGACCTCGCCGTAAACGGTGTAGTTCTGGGTGCCGCCAGCGGGATTGGTGACCTGCAGCGCATCGCCGCTGCTTTGATCTCCCCAGCGTTGCGTGGCCGCCTCATTCTGCCAGAGCCCGTAGCGCAGGCACTGGCCCTCGTTGTTGCAGAGCTGCCGCTGATTACCGCTGGCATGGTTGCCTTTGCCCATGGCAAGGGTGAATGCGGTTCCGGCCGGGCAGCGCGTGGTCAGGGTGGCGGTGGAACGCGTCGGACGCAGGGTCGCGGTGCTGGTCAGGGTGCCGAAGTTAAGGGGCGTCACGCGCTCGATGTAGCATCCCTGGCTGATTTCGGCCTGCGCGCTGGTGCCGCCCTGCACCTGCTCCCCCTCTGCGGAACCGTCCGAGCAGTTTTGCAGGGCATCCTGACGCAGGGCGCTGTGCCAGGCGATGCGCAGATTCATGTTGTAGTTGTAATAGTGGTAGGCCGGAAGCTGGCTTTGCCCTGCCGGAATGGTAGCGATAAGCGGAAAGGTACCGCTGACGTTGGCATTGCTTTGCGCGGCCAGAGTCTGCTGAATCAGGTTCCCGCTGCTGGCAGGCCCCAGCTCCTGAGAGCGTGCTGCGCCGTTCAGCAGGCGGAAGAGGAGGGTGTACTGTTTTCCCTCCTGGTCCCCCGGCGAGATCATCTCAAAGGGCGGGGCGTCTACGCTGCTCAGGCAGACGTTGAGATATTCCGTCCTGCCCTCGTTGTCGGCCTGGCAGCTAAACTTGACCTCGGTGTTGACGGAGGTGGTATTGCCCGCCACGACGTTGCCAAAGTTAATGGCGGGCATGGAGGTTATCCAGCAGGCTGCCGCCATCGCCTTTACGGACAGGACGAGCAGCAATAATAACGGCGCTCTTAATGACACAGTTGTTCTCCCATATTCTGTATAGATGACGCGGTACGGGGCGCCGGAAGCGCGACCCGGCACTCTCCCTCACCGGTCTTCACCACCAGTTCACCCGGCAGGGGCGGATCTTCAAGCCAGATAAAGCCATCGCGGCCCACGATGGTGGCACCCTGCGGCGCTGACACGACGCTGCCCAGCGGGAGCGGCCTGCGGCGGCTGTCGACCAGCCGGGCCTGAACCGTGACGGCGTGATGGACGTTAAACTCGACTTTGACCGCGCTGCTGTTGCCCGGCCTGGCATGCATGTCGGTGACGGGGGCGATCACATCGGCGGGCAGATCGAGCGGGTTAATGCTGACTTTGCTGTTGTGGTAGCGCGG
Organism: Enterobacter sp. CFEC122; assembly: GCF_052983755.1. Taxonomy (NCBI): domain Bacteria; kingdom Pseudomonadati; phylum Pseudomonadota; class Gammaproteobacteria; order Enterobacterales; family Enterobacteriaceae; genus Enterobacter; species Enterobacter sp. CFEC122. Next base: position 85,796 of record NZ_JBRIQR010000004.1, read on the forward strand.
CAGATCGGTCAGCAGGAGATAACCGTCCTCATCCGTTTCACCGGCCGGGCGGTTTTCCAGCATCACCGGTACGTGTCCAATGCCGTGCGTGGAGACCAGCGCCATGCCCTGCTGGATGTAGCGCAGCGCGTGCAGGCTGCCGTCCAGCAGCGTCAGGCTCCCTTCTGCTGAGGCGTACTGGTTGCGTTGGCTGGCACCTTGCTGCAGCCCAACGTGCCATTCGCCCGCGCGGCCCAGATAGCCTGCGTCTGCATATCTTTCACGTCGTTCGCCAAAGCCCTGGCCCAGCTCCCATGACCAGCCGCCGGCCTCATCGTCCGGCTGGTGGCGGTAATCCATGCGTGGTTTATCCCGGCTGGCCTGAACGGAGAGCGTGTCCTCGCGACCCAATGGGACGGAAAGCAGTAGCTGAACCTGACTCGACGCATCCGTAAACGAGCGGGTATAGCTCAGCGTGGTGGAGATGTGTGCCGGCAGCGACACCGACCAGGAGGCATTGAGGTAGCGCTGCGTGCTGCCCTGAATGTTCTGCTGTACCCAGCCCGCGCCCACGGTGCCGAAGTGGGGGACGGACTGGCTTACCCAAACGCTGTCGCTGCGTCTGACGGGGGCGGCACCGCTCATGCGGGCGTTGTCGGCGAAATCCGCCTCGGTGCGGACGGTGCTGGCAGAAATGCCCGTTCCTCTGCCGTTCCACTGCCAGCCGAGGCCCCACTGAACGCCCTGACCGTAAGGGCTGTCGCTCACGGCAACGTGCTGGCTAACCACCCCTACGGCGGGAGAGACCAGCCAGTCAGCGCCCGTGCCCACGTTGTGCAGCCTGCGCTGCTGCTCCGTATGCAGTGCCAGCGTCAGGTGATTATTCACCCCATAGCGCCAGCCCGCGTCCAGCAGCGGCGAGGCGGCATAGTCGTCGGAGTGCAGGGCGTAGTTTTCCCGCATCCAGCCGATGTCCAGCGAACCGCTGCTGAGCCCTTCCGCCAGCATGCCCGGCGCGCCGTAGAGATCGAGCTGTACGGTGCGACGCTGGCCGTTGATATCGGTAATGACCACCTCCGCCTGCCCGCTTCCGGTGTAGGAGGGCAGGGTATCCAGCAGAAAGTCACCCGGCGTGACGCGCTGGCTGCTCTGCTTAAGGCCGTCGATATACAAATCGACCGTGGAAGGCAGTACGGCCGTGTCGCTGTAGCGGCTGCGCGGTTCAGTATTGAGTTGCGGATTGAGCTCAAAATTACGTGCCCAGTGCAGCCCGCCAAAGCGCACCTGTCGGCTCCAGCGGGCGCCAGTGGTGATGCTGTCGCCCAGCGCCAGCGTGGTCAGCGAGTCGGTGTTGTCCCACTGCCAGCGGGTTTCGAGACGCGTGTGGGTCGGTCGACCGGCGCTGTTTTCCTCCCCGGCATGGCTTGAGAAACTGCTGCTGAACGTTCCGGGTAATCCTCCGGATGCGGTCAGCATGGTCTGGGCGTTGAGCTGGCGCTGCCCCTGCGCATCACTGGCGTAGAGCGCGTATCCGAGCGTATAGGCGCTGACGGGTTGCGCATCAGGGTAGCGATACATCGGCGCGGGCTTTGAGGCGGTGAGATGCTGCTGGCCCTCGAGTGCGTCTGCCTCTGCGGTAATCGACACCTGCTGGGACAGCACGTCGAGATTAACCTTCAGGCCCGGCAGGGACGTCAGCTCAACCCATTCGGCGCGATCGTCCGGGGCGTGAAGCCCCAGCTTTTTCATGTCGCTGCGGCTTATCCATAACGCATTATCCACCACCCGGCAGGCCCAGAGCTCGCCTCGCGGGGCGTGGTTTACGGTAATGGCCAGCCATTGTACGGTGTCGGCGGGTTCAGTCCGGGCTGACAGCATGAGCGGTAGCCAAAACAGGAGCGCGAGAAGCGAGCGGGCGCAGGGGTATCTGGCTGGCATGGTGGTCATCATTGAGATAGACGCGCAGCGTGCTGAGCGCGTGACGTGAAGCGTGTTTAAGCGGCAAAAGGGCCGTTTGTCCCGGGAGCACATAGCCCGCCAGGCCTTTAATCGACCCTACAACCTGCCCATCGGCCGTCAGGGCCTCAAGGTGGCTGAGACGGATGTGGCGGTTTCCGGCATTAAAGCAGCGAAGGGTGGCCGGTATTTCAGACTGCTCACAGCTCAGGGCATCGTGGCTGACGGGCGCGCTCTGGTTCCCGGCAATAAACACCGGAATCGAGTAGCGCAGCAGGAAGTGCACCGCGGTGGGATTGGCGGCACGGGACGTGGCGTCCGGCAGTTCGTCGATGACCAGCCGGTAACTTTGCTCCTGTGCACGGATGCCGGGCTGCATGACGATAATACGCACCAGCTGCTGCTGGCCCGGCGCCAGTGATGTCATCGCCGGGCTGCTGACCACCTCCCCGGTGGCCACCAGAACATCTTTACCGTTTTTTTGCGTCCATTCGTACACCCGAATCTGCGCATGGATGGCCGCTTTCCCACTGTTAGTGAGATAGACCGCCGCTGCCCGCTGGTCGCTCTGCAGATCGAGCGTTACCGGGGCCACCTGAAGCGTGGCGGCCAGCGCGTAGCGTGACAGCAGCGCCAGCATCATGAGCCACAGAATGAAGCAGGAAAGATAGCGACGCACGATCAGTACTCCAGTTTTAACGTGATATCGTCGCTGTAGGTACCTGCCTGGGCGGTTGTCAGCGCCCCGGCGTCAATGACGCCATACAGCGTTTCTTCCTGTTCCGCACCGTTGCCGGTATCGTCCAGGCCATTCGTGCCGGTGATTTGCGTCTGTTTGCCTTCGTCAGCAAAGAGCTTCCACGCAATCTTCTGCGCGCCCGTGTCGCCGTTTTCCGGCTTCAGCCAGAAGGTTCCATTTTCGCCGTCGTTGCTGGTGGCGGTCAGAGTGAACGGCGTGCCGTTGGTACAGACGATATCGACCTGCGTTTTGGCCTGGATTTCGCTCGACTCATCGGAGCCGTGACGCGAGAAGTTGAGGTCGTTGGCTTTGAGGGTGCACGACTTCACGACCTCAAGTGATACGTGCATCGTCGCGCTTGCGGTGCTGTCTGCGGCGATCGCAGCAGCAGGAAGCAGGAGAACGGAACAACATACAACGGTGGGAATAATTTTCATGATCTTCTTTCCTGACGTGAGTAACAGTGCAATTACAAAGCGAATGACTGAGCGTCCAGCAGGCAGCGTTTTTGATGGAATGCCGCCAGGTTGTGGCAGCAACAAGTGGGGCAAGGCCATAAGCAGGCATTGCCGCGCAGAACGATGACCTTATCGCCAGCATTCGGAATGAGAGGGGTCATTTTCTGCCCCACAGATAGCCCTGGCCGTAATCGGCCGCGCTGGCGCGGGCCAGCGCGAAATCACCCGCGGTTTCAATGCCTTCGATCAGCACCTTGCTGGCGACGCGCTTGCACTGGCGGGTGAGATGCAGAAACTTCGCCTGCTCGGTCCGTCCGTTCCAGAAGGTATGTTTGTCAATTTTGATGCCGCAGAAGCGGATCTGGCTGGTCAGAAGTTCGGGAAGAAGGTCTTCGCAAACATCGTCTGCCCACACTTCTATCCCCCACTGATGGAGCGTTGCGATGCATTTCCGCAGCGCCCGGCTTTGCGTATCGTCGAGTTGTATCATCGAATGGAGATCGGTGACCTCGATAGCAAGTCTCTCCGGGCAGGGTGTTTCTTCTTTGAGCCTGTCGAGGAAGTCCGTGTCCAGCAGTAAATCCGATGTCGCATTGAGGTAATACTTGTCGCCATCCTTGCAAAACATGGCGTGACGAAGCTGCGCAAAGAAGTGCGCTTTACGCTGGGTCGCTGTCATCGAGCCAAAGTAATCTTCAAGATTGACGTGGGGCTTTGCCGTGGACAATACCTCCCAGGCAATCACATTTTCACTGCGCAGTGCCCGGATGGATTCGAACTTATAGCCGGTTAGCATGATAAAAGTGCGTAACGCTCCGTGGTGATTTCATGAGCTGCACATTTTATAGATTTGGTTTTTGACAGGATATTTATAGATAAAAATAGCTCATATAAAGTGTTTTTATCTATTTTATAAGATTTATAAAGGATTATTTATTTTCATAAGCGCCCGGCAGAACGCCGGGCGCGACGCGCATTAACCCGCTTTGCTGATGATTTTGATTTCGACCATGCCAATTCCGATCTCGCGCGGCGAATGCCCAAGGATATTTCCCTCATTCGTGGACTGCGGGTCCGGCGGTACAATCACCAGGGTATTGCTGCGTGAAGGATTCTCAAAATGCAGCGTTTGTGTGCTCACGTCGTTTCCAAGCGTTAACGTCTGCTCCCGATCGCCCACGCGCACGGGTACGGGCTTGTTAGCATTAGGCCCATAGGCCCTGGCGGTGATCACCAGATCAAATTGTTCCGGCAGGGGATGGGTGTACTCAATTTTCACCTCATTGCCCAGCTGCGCGTTGGACCAGCGTCCCCAGGACTCCGGCCGCGAGATGCCGCTAAACTGTTTCACTTCCTCCGGCGCGCCGGCCACGTTAAAGATAAAGCTGTCCGCTTTGTAGCGAATATCGTTGTCGACGATTTTCAGCATGTCGACGTTACGCTGATAGCGCGCGGTATCTATCACCGTATCTTTAAAGGCGGTTTTGCCCTTCCACTGCGCCTTATCCACGTGCTGAACGGTTTGTTCTCCGCCAAGCTGGCCCTGCGAGACGCACCAGTCGGTCGAGAGCGCCAGCGGCTGCGACCAGAGCTGGCCCATTTTGTAGCACCGGTCGACCCAGACGAAGTTATCGCGTGGCGCAAAATCGGCCAGCTGGTAGCGCAGCGGCGCGGAATACTCGCTTTCCGGCAACGGCTCAACGCGTCCTTCCGAGACGCGCAGCAGCAGCGGCAGACGGAAGTTGCTGCCCGAGAAGGCAATGGTGTTTTTATCCCGATCGACGGTGAAGTCTTTCATCTCTTTCGGGAAGTTCCACAGGCGGATGATGTCTGGCTTCCAGGCGAGAATTTTTTCCTTCATGTTGAGGAACACTTCCGACAGGGATTGCCCCGACAGCGTGCTGCGGCCCAGGCCAATAAAGTTGTCGCCGCCCAGAATGTCCAGCACGGTGGCGCCGTTATCCATGGAGTTGCGTTTGGTGGCGATCTCCTCCTGCTGCGGCTGGTCGCCGCGCAGGACGAAGAACAGGTTGCTGCGATCCTGCTTGTTGAGCTGATCCCACGCGCTGTTTTTCATCGCCAGATGGTCAGACGAGACGACGATGACGGTATTTTTAAACCAGGGCGAGGCTTTGATTTTCTCGACCAGTGCGGCGATGTGCTCCTGACTGCAGGTGACGGCGCTGAACGATTTGTTGTTTTTGCCATCAATCTCATAGCTTTTGCGCTTGCAGGTGCGCGAGACAAACCCGTCCGGATGGTGAGTGTCCACCGTCAGCGCAAAGAGAGAGAAACGCTTGCCCGCGCGGGACAGCTCCTCGAATTTCTTCCAGGTTTCGTCGAGTACCGTATCGTCATAGAAGCCCCAGTCATTGCGGTAGCTCGGATCGGCAACCGTCGTTTTTAACTCTTCTGAGCCGTACAGGTGGTCAAAACCGTGGGATTTCAGGAACACATCTTTTCCGGCGAAACGCAGGTTTGCTCCCTGCATAAAATAGTTTTCGTAGCCGGAGTTTTTCAGGATATCGCCGAGGCAAATATTCTGCGGGAAGAAGGTCGACATGGAGGCTGAGGCGTTACCTTCAAAAGGCGCGAACAGCGGGATACCACACTGGGAGGCAACCATCCCGGCAATCGTATAATCCGTGCCGGGCAGCTGCATGGTGTGGCTGAAATCGAGACCTTCATTTTTCAGCGCGCCCAAATCTGGCGTCAGGTCCGGGAAGGCATCGTTATCAAAGTAGGTGCGCTCCAGGCTTTCACCGTAGATATAGACCAGATTGAGCGTCGGGTTGGCGATCGTTTTCGACGGCTCTTTGTAGTAAGCCGCGAAATCCGGATCGCCATCGCGCGACTGGGATTTCACCAGCTCGGTGATCTGATGGAACGCCGGGCTGGCGTCGACGGAGGCCAGCGCCAGGAATAACGCCAGCAGGCTGTAGCCATGATGGTGTGGATGATGGCGACGGCGACGCAGCACCCAGGCCAGCGCGCCAAAAATCATCACCAGCGCGACGATAAGGCCGAGCCCCGGAAGTATGTACTTACCCACACCTGCGCCCGTCAGGCTGTTCGTCAGGGTGTAGAGCACCGCATCGTTAATACCGTCACCGGTAAAGTAATCGCTGGCGTATAAGGTAATGTTTAAAATAATAAAAATGCCGAGCACCACCAGCGTGGCGATAAACCACCAGGTGTGACGGCCGGCTTTCCAGGCGTAAACGCCGACAGAAGCCAGAAAAAGGATAAGAGACAAGAATTCTGACAACAGCATATCCTCATGACGCCAGGTGCTTCGCTGGCTAACTGTTTATTTTTTGGGTGATACAATGTAATTGCGATGTCGTTAAGCTGCAATTTTAGTGTCACGAAAGTGTGCTGTTGTTAGGATTTGGTTTAGAAAATCGTTTTTATGAAGATGTGTACATCCTGACAAACGGACGCTGAGACGGTGGCAGGCAGGAAAAACGCTCATTTAGCGCCGCGCTGCAAGACTATCGCACTAAACGCGGCGTGTTGTGGCAGAAAATGGGGTGGATCAGGAGATGAAATTAACGCCTTGTTTCAGCACCAGATCGCAGGCTTTGGTTTTCACCTGTTTGGCCAGAGAAGAGTTGCCGAGGGTGCTCAGGTTAAGCTGCTGACCGTTCTGCGCGTTAAGCAGGCCCTGAATGCCGTCCATGTAGTTGGTGTCCGCTTTTTGCTCCTGAGTATCCAGACCCAGTTTACCCAGCACCTGGTTTTTTACATTTTGCGCGTCGGTCACGGAGGCCAGCTTTTGCTTCGCGCAATATTCCAGAATCCCCGCCGCGTTGTTCATCGTCCCCGCGCTCAGGCTCTGGGAACTGTTGCCCAGCAGGCTGGTGAGGGAAGAGGCGGAGAGTCCGCCCTGCGTGCTGCTGCTCTCTTTGGTCAGCTCATTTGCTGCGCTTGACAGGGACTCCTGCCAGGACGCCGCCTGCGCTGCGCCGGTTACCAGCAGCGCGCCTAAAAAGGTGCTGATTAGAATCTGTTTTTTCATCATGGCTCTCTCAAAAAGGTCCGTTTTGGGCCGAAGGGGTTCCAGTATATACCTGCGACCTGTCGGCGATTCCTGGAACTGTCTTAATACTCTTTGCCGGTAACGCGGCTGCGGTAACTGTCCCAGTCGAAGATGACATACAGGCTGTTACCCAGCTTCATGCGGTCCATGACGCGTTCCCCCAGCAGGCGGGTCATCTCGTCGATGTTGTGGTTTGTCAGCATGCCGGTGGGGCGTTTGGACGAGGAGCGGCGATCGACAATCTGGTTGATGATCACTTTTTCATAGCGGGATTCCGTCTGAACGCCAATCTCATCGATGACCAGCAGGTCGACGTTACTCAGATCGTTAAGCAGCTGTTCTTCGCTGGTTTCACGGTTGCTGAAGGTGTCTTTCATCGCGGACATGATATCGGCCACGGTGATGATGAGGACCGATTTACCGCGCAGAAGCAGCTCGTTGCAGATGGCGGCAGCAAGGTGGTTTTTGCCGGTGCCCGGCTTGCCGCTAAAGATGAAGCTGGCGATATTGCCGTCGAATTCATCCACGTACTGACGCGCGGCAGCGAGCGCGTTCATCTGCCCGGTGGTCTCAATTTTATAGTTATCGAACGAGCAGTTCTGGTGCAGGGGACGAATACCGGAACGGTTAAAGGTGCGCTGCATTTTCATCGCCCGATTTTCGCGGGCGAGCGCGGCGGCGCGGATCTTGCCTTGCTCTTTTTGCCACGCCAGCAGCTCTTCACCAGTGGTGAATGCAGGCTTCACGTTGGCAGGCATCATTTTTTGCAGACGTTTCATCAGGTCGCCGACGTTCTTCATTTCGCACCTCGGAATCCGCTGGGGATCTGTTTATCCGGTTCTGAAAAGGCATTGATATCACGTTTTGGCTGGCCGTTGTTGCCGGCGCGGGTAATCTGAAGATGACGCGCGAGCTTTTGCTGCCACTGAATATGGGTGAACACTTTACCCTCCGCCTGCCACCAGGCGGTAAACGCGGCAAGCTCTTCCGCTGTGGCGGGTTGGGTTAACGCAATGCCCCACAGCGCGGCCTGCCGCTGAAAATCTGTATCCGGCTGCCAGCCCGCATAGAGGGCAAATTTACCCATCGGAACGGTCACGGGAACGTTAACCGGTTCATCAAAGAACTGGGTATCCAGCGTGACATCGCTTGCCGGGCGTGCCAATTGCGCTTCGATCTCCAGAAGCTGTGCCAGACGTTCCGGTGTGATTGCGTAAAACGCTGGCGCGTTGTCGGCAAAAACCGCAACCGTGCCGCCTTCGGCGTGGGTCAACACACCGCGTGGGTCGCGCATAAAGGCATCAATACCAGCAATGCTGGTGGTCAGAATTCTGGAGGACATAACGCTTACTCTACTGATTACTACGGGCGTGATAGGGGCTTATGGTAGCACAGAGAGGGGGAAGGAAAGGAGGGGATTTCCCCGGTGGCGCTGCGCTTACCGGGGCTACAGTCGTAGGCCGAATAAGCGCAGCGCCATCAGGCAGTTATCACGCAATGATGTTCAGCGTGACGTCGATGTTGCCGCGGGTCGCGTTAGAGTACGGGCAAACAATGTGTGCCGCATCGACCAGCTTTTTAGCTTCCGCAGGATCCATACCTTCAACGTGGATGTTCAGTTTTGCTTCGATACCAAAACCGGTAGGCAGCGGGCCAATACCCACTTCGCCTTCAATAAAGGCATCTTTTGGCAGGGTAAATTTGTCGCGTGCCGCCACGAACTTCATCGCGCCCAGGAAGCAGGCAGAGTAGCCCGCGGCAAACAGCTGCTCAGGGTTGGTCACGTCTCCCCCCATGCCGCCCATCTCTTTTGGCACACCCAGTTTGACGTCCAGTACGCCATCGGAGGAGGTGGCACGACCGTCACGGCCACCGGTGGCTTTTGCTTTGGCGGTATAAACAACTTTTTCTAAAGACATGGCAGGTTCCTCATTTTGTTTAGATGTGTGCTATTAAATAGCGTGCGATATATATAGGTAAATAATTATGCGTAAAGTATAGCGTTACGCGCGGTGTAGCTGTTGTCGCAAAAGTTCGAGCTGCTGTTTGAGTGCCAGCAAGGTGTCTGTATCACACTGCGCTGCGCAACCCACCGCATGGGGGATACCCAATGCCTGCTGCTGGAGTTCACGTCCCGCTTCACTCAGGGTGACGGCGACCTGACGCTCGTCTTTGCGCGAACGGTGGCGGTTGATGAGCCCGGCGCTTTCCAGACGTTTCAACAGCGGCGTCAGGGTCGCAGAGTCAAGGAACAGCCGTTCACCGATGTCCGACACCGTCATATCATCCTGCTCCCACAGCACCAGCATCACCAGATATTGCGGGTAGGTCAGGTTCAGCGGTGCCAGCAGCTGCCGGTACAGCTTGTTAAGCGCCAGGTTTGCCGAATAGAGGGCAAAGCAGAGCTGGTTATCCAGCTTGAGCGCAGCGGTTGCATCGTTCGTTTTCGCGTTCATGAGATGAATATAGGTAGCGTACGATTTAATTGCAAGCAATTTTATGGGCAGGTGTAACGGAGCGCCACCTGAACGGCCATTTTACGGTAGTGCTGGCGCTGCGCCTGCTCGTCTGCGCCTTCTTCAAACAGCAGCGTAAAGGTGTAGCTGTTGGCAACGTAGTGAAAGCTGAAGCTGCTTATCAGACGATGAAGGTCGCGGGCGTCAACCGTCTCACTGAAGAGCTGTTTTTCTTTCCCCCGGCGCAGGATCTCCTCCAGCAGATCGAGCGCGCTGCGGTTGACCTGGCGGAGATAGCTCGACTGCTGCATAAAGCGGCCGCGCTGCATGTTTTCCATGCAGATAATCCGGATGTAGTCAGGGTGGTCGGCATGATAGTCAAAGGTGGCTTCAACCAGATTGACCAGCGCTTCGACCGGGGGCATTCCCGTCAGGCTTAGCGCTTTTTCACTGGCGCGAATCTGGGTGTAAACATGTTCAAGTACGAGGAGATAGAGGTTCTCTTTATTCTTGAAATGGTAAACCACCATGCGTTTGGTGGTGCCCGCTTTCTCTGCGATCTGCTCCATCCGTGCACCGTTCAATCCATACTCGGCAAAAAGCGCGATGGCGCTCTGAAAGATTTTCTCTTTCAGGCTGGATTCTTCACTGTGCTCGGGGTGTTCGCTGCCAGGGTTAGCCACATCCTTTCCTTATTTTCACCAAACGGACCAGACGGATTATCTCCACGGCAGCGAAATAATACAAATATCAAACGCGTGGGCGTTTACGGTACAGCCACAGGCCGGGGATCGACAGCCCGATGGAGAGCGCGCCGACGATGGATGACGCCTTAAGAAAGTTGCTGAGAAGAAGGATCATCTGAGGCTCGGTATAGCCGAAATGGCTGATTTTCACCGCGGAAATCATCGCGGTATAGGCCGATATCCCCGGAAACATGGGGATCACGGCCGCAACGGTGAATACTTTGGGATGCGCCAGATACCAGCGCGACCACTGGATGCCGATACTGCCGACCAGCATGGATGCCATAAATGTTGACCATTCGATGTTAAAACCCGCCGTCATCATCACCATTCGCGAGCCATGGCCAATCGCGCCCAGCAGCGCACACCACGGCAGCGCGCGTTGCGGTACGTTAAATACCATCGCGAAGCCGACGGCAGGAATGGCGGCCAGAAGCATGTCCTGCGCCAGCGCCAGCAGAAAATCGATCACGCCCATCCGCGTAACCCCCAAAGTGTCATGGCCATGACCACGCCGATGCAGGTCGCCAGCGTCAGCAGGCTGGCGATAGCCCAGCGAGCCAGGCCGGTATTGATGTGCCCTTTAAACATGTCGGCGACAGCGTTGATCAACGGAAAGCCCGGGACCAGCAGAAGCACGCTGGCGGCCATGGCAACGGTCGGCGTGTTGGCAAACTGCGGCAGGCGCAGCAGCAGACCGGAAACCGTAGTGGCGACAAACGCGGTAATGCAGAAGTTAATTTGCGGATGCAGCTGCCGATGCGTCAGCAGCTGGCGAACATACATGGCGATACTGCTGGCGAAAAAGGTGATGATTGCACCGTCCCAGCCGCCTTTGTTGAGCTTACAAAAGCAGGCGCACGAGAGCCCTACCATCACCACGACGAGCCAGCGCGGATAACGTAATGGCTTGATCTGGTTGAACCGTTTTTCAATGTCACTGAGATCGAGAAGCTTATGTTCTGCAAGGATGACAATGTGCTGCACTTCGGTCACGACGTGCATGTTGATGCCGCGGTCATGGTTTTTGCGCGTGGAGGTCAGGCACTGACCGTCCTTGATTGTGGTCAGCACAATGGCGTTGGATGAGATTGCGCTTTCGACGCTGTCCATCCCTAGCGCCAGCCCCAGCCGGGTGGAAAGCTCCTCAACCAGCGCGCTTTCCGCGCCGTGCTGGAGCAGAAAAAGACCGCACTGAATACATAGCCGCGTGATAGCACGCTGCGTTGACCGCTCTGCCTGCATGTATTGTCCTGAAAAAAGATGGATAGCTATCTGTTAACCCATAGTGGGTACTTTTAGCACAGAGTGCAGTCCCTCTTGCTGTGGGCCAGATCAAGGTTTGTGCAAACAGTTGCAGTCCGTGTCGTGGAAGGGGGAAGGGATTAATTTATCAATACCATGAATTATAAATACCAAAATATAAAATATTTATATTTAGTTATTCTAATTTTATATTGTCGTTATTTTAATGTCTCCACAATTAATTTTTGTTTCGCTTTGTGAGATATTACTGCTGTTTAGGCATTTCTTAAACTAAGCATACATCTCATCTTCTGCTTGTATTAACCAGTCTTACACTCAGGGACGAAAATACTCATACGTTGATGCGTTTTAACGTTACTCATCAAATGAAAAATGGACACGGAGGGTCTATGTTGTCATTGCATGGTAAGCATGGCGTTGTCATTAGCCGGATGCCCGTGATGCAAAACGGGTTAGGGGGCCTGATGGCACGACATTTCCCCGAATTTGAATTGAGCTATTGCCGCTCATTGCAGGAATTAACGCTGCTCCAGTTGCGTCGCGCGGACGTCATTATTGCCGATATTTCAGGCGAATACAGGATCCCTCGGGGTGCGCTTGAAGAGTATTACGGTTTATTGAATCAATACCGGGATATTCACTGGATCTTTTTAGTCTCGCGGCCGCTTTACCCTATTGCGGTTGAGTTACTTATGCGCCCGGAAAGCACGTTGCTTTCTGACATGGAGCCTATTGAAGGCGTGGTTAACGCTATTCGGGCCGGTAGCGAGCGGGCAGAGCGGATTAGCCAGACGTTATTAACTCCGGAACCACAGAGTACGGAGAATGAAAATGAACACGTTATCGCGCTCACGCACTCCGAACGTAAGGTTCTGCGTCTGTTAGGGAAAGGATGGGGGATTAACCAAATCGCCACATTGCTCAAGAAGAGCAATAAAACCATCAGTGCGCAGAAAAACAGTGCGATGCGACGGCTGTCATTACGAAGTAATGCGGATATGTATGCCTGGATCAACAGTACACAGGGAATGAGAGAGCTGAGTTTGCTATCAGCCTATGGAGAGTTCGAGGAATGGAAAAAACCGATTCAACAAGACATATCGCCATCATCGAAAATTGCGCGATGAGTGCCGTCGGGCTACAGCATCTTTTTGCGATGCCCGGCCTGAGCCATTATCAGCTTCACCTGTTTAGTGAATTTGACAGTTTTAAGAATGCACTTCATCACGTTAATTTTTTCTCACTAATCTACTCCCTTTCCGATGCGCGAGAGGAGCGCCGTAACTGTCTGGCGCACCTGCGGGATCTGGCGTTTACGCACGGTCATATCCAGCGCATCATTTTGGTTTCTGACGAGATGGAAGCACGGCTAATTAGCCATCTTTCGCCATCGCGCCTGCACGGAGTAGTCAGTAAATCGGTGACGCTTGAGCATCTGCAGAAGGAACTCGTGGAGTTGCTGAGCGAAACGCTGCGCATCAATGACAATATGCTGAATCACTGGTACCGGAGTCAGAACAGGATGCTAAGCCCCACAGAACGGGCAATATTGCGTTATATGTCCTGCGGGTATTCCATCCCTGAAATCGCGGCACAGCTTGAACGGAATATTAAGACCATTCGGGCACATAAGTTTAATGCGATGGTGAAACTGGGTGTGAATTCAGACGTAGGGTTGCTCGATGCGGCGGATATTATTACGCATCTTCCTGCAAGAGAGCCGCAATGTTTGGCTCTCCTCACGCCCACATTTTTATAACCCGTCTTTTGCGCGCCAGATATACTCTGGCGCGTCAATCAGATACAGACATCCACCCATTTTGCGGAAGTCAGTTCTGCCATTCTGTCAGGTGAAATGCGCACAGCGCTGTGAATTGCGCCTGCGGCGGGCAGCACTTCGTCGTACTGCTTCAAAGAGATATCGCAATATACCGCGAGCGGGTTTTCCAGTCCGAACGGGCATACACCGCCAACGGGATGACCGGTAATGGTCACCACTTCATCACTGCTGAGCATGCGCGCTTTCGCACCGAACGTGTCTTTGAGCTTTTTGTTATCCAGACGCGCGTCGCCTTTCGCCACCACCAGGATCACCTCATTTTTAACCTTGAGTGACAGGGTCTTGGCGATTTGTCCCGGCTCGACACGATGGGCGGCAGCAGCCAACGCAACGGTAGCAGTACTTTGACTAAGCTCAATAACGTCTATATCCGGCGCGTTGTCGGCAAAAAACTGCTGTACAGACTGCAAACTCATTGTTTCCTCCTGACAAATATCCTGCGTAATCTGTCATAAGAATTTATGCTCTGTAAATATCTCTTAAGTAACAAATACCCCAAACGGCTGATTTCTGGATCCTCTTCACAATCACAGAAACCGGTTACAGTAACCGGTTGCAGAGCGCGGAGCGTAGATTAATACTGAGTACGTAACGTCCCCTGTATCCAATAATAAGAGCCAAATATGAAACCATTTCGTCTGAGCAGTACCGCTGGTTGGCAAGCCAGCAAGGTTGTGAAGCTGATGTATGGAACAACGTGCGGCGCGTATGTGCCCGTAACAAACGTCTGACAGGAGATCTGCCATGTCTGCCAACCATGCTGCGTTTAATCTGATATTCCGTTTCGTCGAAAATTACGTCAGCCCGATAGCCGGGCGGATCTCTTCCCAGCGTCACGTTATGGCGATTCGTGACGGGTTCATCTCCGCGATGCCGTTTATGATTGTGGGTTCGTTTTTGTTAGTCTTTGCTTACCAACCTTTTTCGCCTGATACCACCTGGGGTTTCGCCCGCGCCTGGCTGGAAATGGCGAAGCAGTTTGAAGGCCAAATCCTGACGCCGTTTGATATGACGATGGGCATCATGTCCATTTATATCTGTGCCGCCATTGCCTATAACCTTGGCAAACACTACGTCAAATCTCACCAACTGGACCCCTTTATGTGCGCCATGCTGTCGCTGATGGCGTTTCTGCTGGTCGCGGCACCGAAAACCAAAGGCACGCTCCCTGTCGACAGCCTGGGGGGAACGGGCATTTTTACCGCGATTCTGGTAGCGATTTATTGCGTTGAGATGATGCGTTTCCTCAAAGCGCATAACATCGGCATTCGTCTGCCGGACCAGGTCCCGCCGATGATCAAAAACTCTTTTGATCTGCTGATCCCGGTGCTGGTGGTGGTGGTGACCCTTTATCCTCTGAGCCTGGTGATTCAGTCTCAGTTTGGCATGCTGATCCCGCAGGCCATTATGTCGGTCTTTAAACCTCTGGTTTCCGCGGCAGATTCTCTGCCTGCGATCCTGCTGGCCGTGTTGATTGGTCATCTGCTCTGGTTCGCCGGGATCCACGGCGCCGCCATCGTCTCCGGGATGCTGCAGATGTTCTGGCTGACGAACCTGGGCGCTAACCAGACCGCGCTGGCCGCCGGTCAGCCTCTGCCGCATATCTTCATGGAGGCGTTCTGGACGTTCTTTATCGTGATTGGCGGGTCGGGCGCCACGATGGGATTGGTGATTTGCTATCTGCGTAGCCGTTCAGCGCATTTACGCTCTATCGGGCGTTTGAGCGTAGTACCCAGCTTCTTTAACATCAACGAGCCGGTCATTTTCGGTACGCCAATCGTGATGAACCCGGTGTTCTTTATCCCGTTCCTGCTGGCACCGATGGTTAACGCCGTGCTGGCGTGGGCGGCGATGACCTTTGATTTGATCGGCCGCGTCATCTCCGTGGTTCCCTGGACGGCACCGGCGCCGATAGGCGCAGCGTGGGCCCTGGGCTGGGATTTCCGCGCGGCGATTCTGGTTGTGGTTTTGGCCTGCGTATCGGCGATCATCTACTTCCCGTTCTTCAAAGTGTATGAGAAGCAGCTGCTGGAGCAGGAAGCGGAAGAAGCGCAGCGTATCGCGGAAGAGGACAATCAGCAGGTGGCCTAGGTAAAAGCAAAACGGCAACTCAGGTTGCCGTTTTTTGTTGTTGTAGGCCCGGTAAGCGAAGCGCCACCGGGCAAATCACTGCTCTACTTCAGCGTGCAATCCCCACACTGCTTAACGTCCGGCAGGCGATAGCGCTGGCAGCAGGTGCGGCGAACCAGAAGCCCATCACGGAGCACGACGGTACGGAATAGCGGGTTGTCACGGCCATCGGAAAGCTGCCTGGCAAAGAAACAGGACTGACGCAGGGCCTCAACGTTCTCATCACCGAGAAGCGGCTTCATTTCCGTTAAATACCAGTGGATTAAATAGCCCGTATTGCTCCAGATAAGCTTCCCGTTAATCTCTCCCGTCGCTTCCAGCGCTTCCACCACCGGGATCAGGGCCTGCGTGATGAGCCGCCCCATACGTTCCTGAGCAGTGAGGCGTTCAGCGCTGTGGTCTTCGTGGAGATCAATCCAGAAACAGGCTGCACGTCCGGTTTCGTGAAACTCGACGTGGAAATTATCCGGCGAGAGTTCAAGCATGCTCTTCTGTGTTAACAGCGCCAGCATGAGCGGAGGCACCATCAGCCCGATATACCACTGCGCCCAGAGGGAGAGCAGGGGTTTATTTTCCCGCGTAAGGGTAGGCTGATTGCGATAAATATGGTCGGAATAGGTGGCCAGCAGTGATTGCAGCTTAGACGGTTGGCGCCACTCTGAGAGCGTCATCGCGTGGGACGGGGGCGCTTCATCAAGCCGGATAAAGTCCAGCAGGTGGGCACGCGTTTCCGCAATCTTTTCCCGTATCGCATCTGCAAGCGAAGCATTCCCGCTGGTGAGCGGCGCTCGCCAGAGGAGAGGTTCGACGATGTGTGCGGTATGCGTGGCCATAGTATAGATAGAAATCTAAATGATAATGATTGCCAATCCTAACTATTGCTCATACCAATGGCAAGACTTTTGTCCTGGTGACCTCGTCGGTAGGTTTATGCCGTCTGAATCTCTTCGCTTAAAAGAATGTTATTGCGTCCCATATGCTTTGCTTCATAGAGGGCTTTGTCCGCTTTTTCCAGCGCGCCTTCCACGTCTTCATCCTCGAAAATGGCGATGCCAATGCTGATAGTGACGTTTGTCGCGACGCTTTCGTTAAACAGATGCGGGATTTTCAAATCATACACTTTCTGACGGATCCGCTCGGCCGTCTGGCGAGCGTGTTCGAGTGAAATGTTGGTCAGCAGCACCATAAACTCTTCCCCACCAAAACGCGCCACAATATCGCGAGAACGCACGGCGTCGCGGATTGCCGCAGAGACGCGCTTCAGCGCCTGGTCGCCCATCATATGGCCGTAATGGTCGTTATAGGCTTTGAAGTGGTCGATATCCATCAGCAGGACAAAGTGTTCGCCATTTTCTACCGTGGGCAGATTCTCCAGACGGCTTTGCAGACCGCGACGATTATAGAGCCCGGTAAGCGGGTCCATCATGCTGAGGTCGGTAAGGGTTTCTCGTTCTTCCAGAAGGCGAGAGAGCAACTCCTGAGCGAAACGGTCGTTGCGTCTTTGCAAAATGTTATGAATAGCAATTGCCACCACAGGAAGTGCGAAAGAATAGGTCATTCGCAGCCATATATCGTGATCGCTTAACCACAGGCAGACAATAAAGGTGGGCAATGAATGCAGCGTAAACGCTTTGATATTACTGGCGAACGCCAGCGTGCCGATAAAAAGTACCGTTAAAAGAGCAATTAGCAAATACGTCGCATGGTCCTGAGTAATTAAGGCGAATTTGGAGACAATTTGCCAGGCCCATAAAATACCGAAGATCGCTGAAACGACAGGAATATTTATCTTCCGCGCGCGCTTTCTCCAGTGCCAGACGAACAGGCCAGTACTGATGGCGAAAATAGCAATCAGAGGGGCAGAAAACAGGCGTACAGAATTGAGCGGATTTGTTACCGAGAACACTGCCGAGGTTGCGTTCAGAAATAAAAATAAACGTAACGATAATTGATATTTTCTGTGAACCAAAGACCGCCAGGATTGTGATGTCATAGTCGCGTGTTTTTATTAAAATTTAATTAAAACAGATAAATAGGTGTTATTTCGCAATAAAATATGCAAAAAACTCAAAGAGTAATTATCAGAAAATCTTTAGACGTTGTTAACAGGTGCGCAATTTATCACCTTAGACAATTCCTGTCATTACGGGAAAGGTAAAGGTCGATGGATTTTGATTCATTCAGCTGGCAAATGATAATTTTTGTTATATGATATTGGTTATCATTATCGTTGAGAGAGGGAAAAAGCATGTTGAACAGAGCGCTGGGCAGTGGTTGGGGGGTACTGCTACCGGGAGCCATTCTTGGCGGTTTGACGTTTGCCGATCTCTCTCTCGATACCTGGAAAGTCATCATCGCGTCAGGACTGTTAGCCACGTCAGGCATGATCTGGCATAAGCAACTACGTCACTTTGTTTTACTGCCATCCTGTGTCGCGCTGGTCAGTGGAATTCTGGTGATACTGATGAGTTTGAAATAACAGGGAAAAAGAAGAAATTCAGAGGGGTTGTAAGATAATTGGTGCGAGGGGGGGGACTCGAACCCCCACATCCTAAGGACACTAACACCTGAAGCTAGCGCGTCTACCAATTCCGCCACCTTCGCACAGTCATCTTACTCTTTATTGCTATGTTGATATCGCCTCGTTGGTGCGAGGGGGGGGACTCGAACCCCCACATCCGTAAGGACACTAACACCTGAAGCTAGCGCGTCTACCAATTCCGCCACCTTCGCCCAGTGCGAGCAATATCATCGTGATTTATGGTGCGAGGGGGGGGACTCGAACCCCCACATCCGTAAGGACACTAACACCTGAAGCTAGCGCGTCTACCAATTCCGCCACCTTCGCATACCATCGATACTGTAAAAGAATCGTAACCACGGAGGCGCATTCTAGATGTTTTCAGCTTTACGTCAACAGAAAAGTGCGCGTGATGCCTTGATTGATGCAAAAATGGCCGATGGACGCGCCGTGTATAGCCGGATGGCGCTTTCGCTTATCCGGCCTACAAGGGAGGCGATTACTTTTTGGCCTGACGCGTCATCACGGTGCGGTAGACCTTAAAGCGGCCGGTCTGGGCGATAACTTCGTGGAAGCCAAAAGTTTCATCCAGCACTTTCGGGTACGCCAGGAAGGCGTTCGCGACGATACGCAGCTCACCGCCGCTGTTGAGGTGACGAACTGCGCCACGGATCAGCGCTTGTGCCGCTTCCAGGCTGGTCTCCATACCGTCGTGGAACGGCGGGTTAGAGATGATCATGTCGAAGCGACCGGTGATGTCGGAGAAGACGTTGCTGGCAATGACTTCGCCTTCAATGCCGTTTGCGGCAAGCGTTGCGCGGCTGGCTTCAACCGCCGGGGCGCTCACGTCACACAGGGTTAAGCGCACTTTTGGCGAATGGCTGGCGAGCACGGTAGAGAGCACGCCCGCGCCGCAGCCTACGTCCAGCACTTTGCCTTTGGTGTGCGGCGTCAGGGTGGAAAGCAGCAGCTTGCTGCCCGTATCCAGCGCATCGCGGCTGAACACGCCCGGCAGGGTTTTGATGGTCAGGCCGTCAAGCTGGTACTCGTCCCAGTATGCCTGCGCATCAAACGTTGTCTGTTTTTCCAGACGGCCATGGTACAGACCACAGCGGCGAGCGCTGTCGACTTTATTCAGCGGCGCGTAGCCTTCCAGCAGCTGTTCCGCGCTACGCACGCCGCTGCGGTTTTCACCGACCACGAAAATATCGCAGCCGACCGGCAGCAGGGAGAGCAGGTTCATCAGCTGGAACTGGGCTTCCGGTTTATTCTTCGGCCAGTAGTAGATCAGCGTATCGCAGTCGGCGATATCGCTCTGCTCTGCCACCAGGCTAAAGCGCGCGCGCTCGCCCATCTGGCGGCTCAGCACCTGCCAGTGATGGTAGTATTGGGTGTGGGCACGGCTTTCAGCACAGTCGAAACGCGCGGGCAGGTCATCCTGCATATCTCCGGCAAACAGAATACGGCTTTCTTCGAAATCATCACTGTGACGCAGCAAGACTTCACTTGCCGGGGTAAATGCAGACATGAATTGTTCCTCAATAAACTCAGGCGGGGATTATAGTAGGTAGATGGCGCACTTTCGACACATTTGCTATATTTGCGCGCCTGAGAGACAGGAGTTTTCCCTATGACATCCCGACGAGACTGGCAGTTGCAGCAGCTGGGCATTACCCAGTGGGCTTTGCGTCGCCCGACGGCGTTGCAGGGCGAAATCGCTATCTCCATCCCGGCGCACGTTCGCCTGGTGATGGTGGCGGAAGAACTGCCTGCCCTGAATGACCCCCTGATCGGTGATGTTCTTCGCAGCCTGAAGCTGACGGCCGACCAGGTTTTACCGCTGACGCCAGAGCGTGTCGCGATGCTGCCTCCTGATAGCCGCTGTAACAGCTGGCGTATCGGAGAGGCAAATGAGATCTCTCTTCAGGGGAGCCAGATCTGCACGCCAGCGCTGGACGAACTGAAAGCCAACCCAAAAGCGCGCAGCGCGCTATGGCAACAAATCTGCGAATATGAACACGATTTCTTCCCTCACGACGCCTGACCTGTCCACCGCGTTCGCGATTGAAACACGCGCCCACGCGTTTCCGTGGAGCGAAAAAACCTTCGCCAGCAATCAGGGCGAACGGTATCTGAACTACCGCCTGGACGTTGACGGCACCATGGCCGCTTTCGCGATCACGCAGGTTGTTCTTGATGAAGCGACGCTGTTTAATATCGCGGTTGATCCCGCGTTTCAGCGCCGCGGGCTTGGAAGAGAACTGCTTGAGCACCTCATCCGTGAGCTCGAAACCCGTGACGTTTTCACCCTGTGGCTGGAGGTGCGCGCGTCGAATGTCGCCGCCATCGCGCTCTATGAAAGCTTAGGCTTTAACGAGGCGACAATCCGCCGTAACTACTACCCCACCGCAGAGGGACGTGAAGACGCCATCATAATGGCTCTGCCGATTGGATAATAAAAAATAAGGTTGTAACGATGAAATGGGACTGGATTTTCTTTGATGCCGACGAAACGCTGTTTACGTTCGACTCGTTCGGCGGCCTGCAGCGGATGTTTCTCGACTATAGCGTAACCTTCACCGCTGAAGATTTTCAGGACTATCAGGCGGTCAACAAACCGCTGTGGGTGGATTACCAGAACGGTGCCATCACCGCGTTACAGCTTCAGCACCAGCGCTTTGACGTCTGGGCGGAACGCTTAAAGGTCAGTCCGGGAACGCTGAACGAGGCTTTTCTCAACGCCATGGCCGATATTTGTGCGCCCCTGCCGGGCGCGGTTTCCCTGCTGAATGCGTTGAAAGGTAAGGTGAAACTGGGGATCATCACCAACGGTTTTACCGCCCTGCAGCAGATCCGCCTTGAGCGCACCGGCCTGCGCGATCATTTTGACGCGCTGGTGATCTCGGAAGAGGTTGGCGTGCCGAAGCCGGATCCGCGAATTTTCGACTACGCGCTGGCGCAGGCCGGCAATCCCGACCGCGATCGTGTCCTGATGGTGGGGGATACCGCAGAGTCAGATATTCTGGGCGGCATGAAGGCTGGTCTGTC
This sequence comes from Enterobacter sp. CFEC122, assembly GCF_052983755.1. Taxonomy (NCBI): domain Bacteria; kingdom Pseudomonadati; phylum Pseudomonadota; class Gammaproteobacteria; order Enterobacterales; family Enterobacteriaceae; genus Enterobacter; species Enterobacter sp. CFEC122. The sequence continues at coordinate 106,977 of NZ_JBRIQR010000004.1, forward strand.
GACCGTCTGGCTCAATGCGCATGGCCGCGTGAAGCCTGAAGGCATCGAGCCGACCTGGACCGTGACGTCGTTGAACGAACTGGAGCAACTCCTGTGTAAACAATGATTGCCTGCCCCCCGTTGATGGGTAAAATAGCCGCAATTTTGTATTCCATGATGCGTGGCGTGCTGCCGCGCTTATAAAAGAAGATTTAATTATGACGTTGTCTCCTTATCTGCAAGAGGTGGCCAAGCGCCGCACTTTTGCCATTATCTCGCACCCGGATGCCGGTAAAACGACCATCACCGAGAAGGTGTTGCTGTTCGGACAGGCGATCCAGACTGCGGGTACCGTTAAAGGCCGTGGCTCCAGCCAGCATGCAAAATCCGACTGGATGGAGATGGAAAAACAGCGTGGTATTTCGATTACCACCTCCGTGATGCAGTTCCCGTATCATGACTGCCTGGTGAACCTGCTGGACACCCCGGGTCACGAAGACTTCTCCGAAGATACCTACCGTACCCTGACGGCGGTGGACTGCTGTCTGATGGTGATCGACGCCGCGAAAGGTGTAGAAGATCGTACCCGTAAGCTGATGGAAGTGACCCGTCTGCGCGATACGCCGATCCTCACCTTTATGAACAAACTCGACCGTGACATCCGCGATCCGATGGAGCTGATGGATGAAGTGGAAAACGAGCTGAAGATCGCCTGTGCGCCAATCACCTGGCCAATTGGCTGCGGTAAGCTGTTCAAAGGCGTTTACCACCTCTATAAAGACGAAACCTACCTGTATCAGACCGGTAAAGGCCACACCATTCAGGAAGTGCGCATCGTGAAAGGTCTGGACAACCCGGATCTGGACGCGGCGGTCGGCGAAGAGCTGGCCGCGCAGCTGCGCGACGAGCTGGAGCTGGTCAAGGGCGCGTCTCACGAATTCGACAAAGAGCTGTTCCTGAGCGGCGAAATTACCCCGGTCTTCTTCGGTACCGCACTGGGTAACTTCGGCGTTGACCACATGCTCGACGGTCTGGTGGAGTGGGCGCCGCAGCCGATGCCGCGCAAAACCGACACCCGTGAAGTGGAAGCGAAAGAAGAGAAGTTCACCGGCTTCGTGTTTAAGATTCAGGCCAACATGGACCCGAAACACCGTGACCGCGTGGCCTTTATGCGCGTGGTGTCCGGTAAATATGAAAAGGGCATGAAGCTGCGCCAGGTGCGTATCGGGAAAGACGTTGTCATCTCCGACGCGCTGACCTTTATGGCGGGTGACCGTTCGCACGTTGAAGAGGCCTATCCGGGCGACATCATCGGGCTGCACAACCACGGCACCATCCAGATCGGTGATACCTTCACCCAGGGCGAAATGATGAAGTTCACCGGTATTCCGAACTTCGCGCCGGAGCTGTTCCGCCGCATTCGTCTGCGCGATCCGCTTAAGCAGAAACAGCTGCTGAAAGGCCTGGTTCAGCTCTCCGAAGAGGGCGCCGTGCAGGTGTTCCGCCCGATTGCGAACAACGATCTGATCGTGGGTGCGGTCGGCGTGCTGCAGTTTGACGTGGTCGTTGCGCGCCTGAAGAGCGAATACAACGTAGAAGCGATTTACGAATCGGTGAACGTCGCGACCGCGCGCTGGGTTGAGTGTTCTGACGTGAAGAAATTCGAAGAATTCAAGCGTAAGAATGAAGTTCAGCTGGCGCTGGATGGCGGCGATAACCTGACCTATATCGCGCCAACGATGGTCAACCTGAACCTGACGCAGGAACGTTATCCGGACGTTCAGTTCCGTAAAACCCGCGAGCACTAATCCCCTCTCAGAGCACGGCATTCGCCGTGCTCTTCTTTATTTCCTGTCTTATTAATCCCTTGCGGAATGTTCTTAATTCAACGCAATTTCACGCTATTCGCCCATTTTTTACCCAATTCTGAAAGCGGCTCTGTGAGAGTGATCTATATTTAACTCAGTGTTTAACACCGGGCGTGGATAAATTAACTGTTCAATGCATGACTTTAGGTTATCCATTTTGCTCGCGTGTTTATTCGCAATATATATCACTAATAAGGAAGTACGTAGCCCGAATAACGGGTCAACACAGGAATAGATCGATGAATATGACAAGACTGAAGATTTCTAAAACTCTGCTGGCTGTAACACTGGGTAGCGTTCTGGTGAGCGGCTCCGCCCTGGCGGAAAGCAGCACCATGGATAAAGCACAATCCACGGCCGATAGCGCAGGGCAAAAAATCGATAGCTCTATGAATAAAGTCGGCAATTTCATGGATGACAGCTCTATCACAGCAAAAGTGAAGGCCGCACTGGTGGATGATGAAGCCATCAAGAGCACCGATATTTCCGTTAAGACCGACAAGAAAGTGGTCACGCTGAGCGGCTTTGTTGAAAGCCAGGCTCAGGCTGAACAGGCGGTGAAAGTGGCGAAAGGCGTCGAAGGCGTCGCCTCCGTCAGCGATAAGCTGCACGTGCGTGACGGCAAAAACGCGTCGGTGAAAGGTTATGCCGGTGATGCAGCCACCACCAGCGAAATCAAAGCTAAACTTTTAGCAGATGACATCGTGCCGTCCCGTAAGGTGAAAGTGGAAACCACCGATGGCGTGGTTCAGCTTTCCGGTACGGTAGATTCGCAGGCGCAAAGTGAACGTGCCGAGTCCATCGCGAAAGCGATTGATGGTGTGAAAAGCGTTAAAAACGATCTGAAAACGAAGTAAATCTCGACCATTCGCCCGTCTGGCTAAACCCTGCGGGCGAAATAAGAACGACTCTGGAAAAACGCCGGTGAGTGACCTGAGCGCTCACGTTTAGCGGCCGACATTAACTATGGTAAAGGAGAAGCTTATGTTTCGTTGGGGCATTATATTTCTGGTTATCGCGTTAATTGCCGCCGCATTGGGCTTTGGTGGACTGGCAGGTACAGCGGCATGGGCAGCTAAAATTGTCTTCGTTGTGGGTATTATTCTGTTCCTGGTCAGCCTGTTTACAGGGCGTCGACGTCCATAGCAAACGCAATATTCCTTCAACAAAATAAAGCCAGTCACTGTGACTGGCTTTTTCTTATTTGCGTAACAGGTCGGGTGCGTTACTGTGGTGTTATAAAATAATCAAAACAGGAAAGCAGAGGTGGGGCAACGAATTCCCGTTACGCTCGGCAATATTGCGCCGCTGACGTTAAAACCGTTTCGCGCGGGTCAACTCGCGCTGGTCTGCGAGGGTGGCGGACAGCGCGGCATTTTCACCGCTGGCGTGCTGGACGAATTTATGCGCGCGCAGTTCAACCCCTTTGACCTTTACTTCGGCACCTCTGCCGGGGCGCAGAACCTCTCTGCCTATGTCTGTAACCAGCCCGGCTACGCGCGAAAGGTCATCATGCGCTACACCACGGCGAAAGAATTTTTTAACCCGGTGCGGTTTGTGCGCGGCGGCAACCTGATCGATCTCGACTGGCTGCTGGAGTCAACCTCCAGCCAGATGCCTCTGGCCATGGATACTGCCGCCCGTCTGTTTGATAGCGGTAAAGAATTCTGGATGTGCGCCAGCCGGGGCGATGACTATTCCCCGGGCTATTTTTCGCCTCAGAAAGAGAACTGGCTGGACATCATCCGCGCCTCCAGCGCGATCCCCGGCTTTTATCGTACCGGCGCCCTGCTGGACGGTATTAGCTATCTGGACGGGGGGATCAGTGACGCGGTGCCGGTGCAGGAAGCCGCCCGTCGCGGGGCGAAAACCATTGTGGTGATTCGTACCGTACCGTCGCAAATGTATTACACCCCGCAGTGGTTTAAGCGGATGGAGCGCTGGCTGGGCGACAGCAGCCTGCAGCCGCTGGTGAACATCGCGAAGCAGCATGAAACCACCTACGGCGCGATGCAGCGCTTCATTGAGAAACCGCCGGGCAAGCTGCGTATTTTTGAAATTTATCCGCCTAAGCCGCTGCTGAGCATGGCGCTGGGCAGCCGCGTTCCTGCGCTGCGCATGGATTACAAAACGGGGCGGCTGTGTGGGCGCTACTTCCTGGCGACGGTGGGGAAAATGCTGGCGGAGCAGCCGCCGCTTCATCGCCATAAACGCATTATTACGCCGCCTGCGATTGTCGCCAACGACGCCCTGACGGTGCCCCTGGTTGACATTCCGCAGGCGAATGACGCTTTACTGGATAACGAGGATCTGGCGTGATGTACCGCTTTGTCGACACCCATTGCCACTTTGATTTCCCGCCGTTTACGGGAGATGAAGAGCAAAGCATTGCGAAAGCGGCCGAGGCAGGCGTTCAGGCCATTATTGTGCCTTCAGTGGAAGCGGATTACTTTTCCCGCGTGCTGGATCTTTCCACGCGTCACCCTGCGCTCTATGCGGCGCTTGGCCTGCATCCGATCGTGATTGAGCGGCATCGGGATGAGGACATTGAGCGACTTGATGAGATAGTGCAGACCGCAGGCGACAAGCTTGTCGCCATCGGTGAGATCGGCCTCGATCTTTATCGCGAGCATCCGCATTTTGAGCGCCAGCAGACGATCCTCGACGCGCAGCTCAGGCTGGCGAAGCGTCACGATCTGCCGGTGATCCTTCATTCAAGACGCACACACGATAAGCTGGCAATGCACCTGAAGCGTATCGATTTGCCGCGTAAGGGCGTCGTGCATGGTTTCTCAGGCAGCCTGCAGCAGGCGCAGCGTTTTATCGAGCTGGGCTACAAAATCGGCGTTGGGGGCACCATCACCTATCCGCGCGCCAGCAAAACCCGGGACGTGATGGCACAGCTGCCGCTGTCGGCGCTTCTGCTGGAAACCGACGCGCCGGACATGCCGCTGAACGGTTTTCAGGGCCAGCCGAATCGTCCGGAACAGGCGGCGCGCGTGTTTGCCACCCTGTGCGAACTGCGAAAAGAGACTGAAGAGGCCATAGCCAGTGCGCTGCTGGAAAATACGCGTTCGGTATTTGGCATCACGCTATAGATAAAGCGCCGGACGGATCACCGTTATCTTCTGTTTTTCCAGCGCTCGCGCCAGCGGTTCAACGTCTTCCGGCGTGGCGCTGCGCCATGACGCCGCCTCGCCGTACACGCCATGCGCATGAAACGCGTTGAGGCGCACCGGCACGTTTCCCAGCCCGTGGATAAACGCCGTCAGCGGCTTCAGATGTTCCAGATAATCACACTGTTCCGGAATCACCAGCAGGCGGAGCTCCGTTAAACGATTACGATCTGCCAGCCAGCGGATACTCTGCTTGATTTGCGGGTTTTCGCGCCCGGTCAGGAAGCGGTGGTGTTCGTTCCCCCATGCTTTCAGGTCCAGCATCGCGCCATCCAGTACCGGCAGCAGCTTTTGCCAGCCGGTTTCGCTTAACAAACCGTTGCTGTCGACCAGGCAGGTCAGATGATTCAGGTCGGGATCGGCTTTGATCGCGGTGAACAGCGTCACTAAAAACGGTAATTGCGTTGTGGCCTCACCGCCGCTCACGGTGATCCCCTCGATAAACGGTGCGGATTTGCGGATCTGTGAAAGGATCTCCTCCACGCTCAGGCGGTGCGCCATAGGCGTTGCCTGCTGCTGGCACAGGTGCAGGCAGGTGTCGCACTGCTGGCAGTCACTCTCCTGCCACCAGACGCGTCCCGCCTGTATGGTCAGCGCGTCGTGCGGGCAGTGGGGCACGCAGTCCCCGCAGTCGTTGCAGCGGCCGATCGTCCAGGGGTTGTGGCAGGTTTTACAGCGCAGGTTGCAGCCCTGCAGGAACAGGGCCAGACGGCTGCCCGGCCCGTCCACGCAGGAAAAAGGGATGACCTGACTAACTAAAGCGCATCTGCTGTTCATGGCTTATCACGCGCGGCTGACGTTCCAGAATACGGGTATTGCGCGCGGCTTCTTCACCCAGCCAGGTGGTATTGGTGCGCGATCCGGCTTCCCGGTACTTCTCCAGATCCGACAACCGCACCATATAACCGGTGACGCGCACCAGATCGTTACCCGCGACGTTGGCGGTAAACTCGCGCATCCCCGCCCTGAACGCGCCGAGACAGAGCTGGACCACCGCCTGCGGGTTACGTTTTACCGTTTCATCCAGCGTCAAAATATCGCTGATCCCGGAAGCGTAGTGCTTGTGGTGCGGCGCCACCGCCAGCAGGTGGCTGATGGGATCCGGCTCGTCGCCGTAGGGCAGGCGCGCGCCCGGCGTGGTGCCCGAGTCAGAGCTGATCCCCGACTGCGCATGCAGCATCGCGCGCTGCTTCCAGCCGTGTTTCACCGGCGTGTTTTCGACAAACGCCGCAAGCTGTTCGCTGATGCGATAGCCCAGCGCGTTGGCCTGCTCGTCTTTGCCGTAACGCCCAGTCATCCCGGCTTTCTCACAGAGCACGTTTACCGCTTCTGCCAGGCCGTACATGCCAAACATCGGCACAAACCGATCGGCATCAATCAGCCCCTCTTTCACCAGGAAGCTATTCTCAAAGAAGCCGGATTGTTGATACAGGAAATCGCAGCGGGCATCGATGATGGCCATTTGCTGCTGGCAGTAATGCGGGAGGGCGCGGCTGAAGAAGTCTTCCATTGACGTACTGTGTTCGGCGATGGCCTTGAGGTTGAGGCGCACCAGGGTGCTGCCACCGCCTGCCAGAGGCAGGGAGTTGTAACAGCTCACTACGCCGTAATGGCCTTTTGTGAAAATTTTATCATTCACCGGGCCATTAGAAATATGCGGTTTACTGCATTCACATATGTTTTTCGCCACCTCAAGCAGCAAATCGTCCGGGGTGATCGCTGGATCATAAATAAAGGTCAGGTTCGGTGCGACCTGCTTCAGCTCTGCATCTGCACGCAGAATGGCGCGCGTGACGGGGGTATCTTCCGGCCCGATATTGGCATGCATAAAGGCATCGGGCAGCGTACGGTCGAGATAGCGCCAGAAACGTTTTATTCGGCTATTGATTTCTTCTTGTGTTAGAATTCTAACATAAGGTTGCAGCAACGCATCAAGCTGACCGAGATAGACCGGCATCGATGTGACGGACGGAACATGGTGGTAGAGGATGGTTAACAGTGAGAGGGCGTCGTCGAGATCTTTTGCCCCTTCCAGCTCCAGCCATTCTGAACCATTAGCCAGAAATTTTGCGTAATCCGGCAGAACGTAACGGGGTTTGTAAGGCGCATGGCCTTCGAACATGTCGCAGATGAACCCCTCGTCCAGCGCGGCGCGCGCAGCTTCAGGAAGTGCCGGATACGGCAGGTTGTTTTCCGCTTCCAGCGCCAGAAAATGACGTTTTTGTTCCGGGGATAACACCGGGCTTGTCACAATCTGCTGGCAACGTTGTTGCAGGGCGTCGGGGCTGGAGTGGGACATGTTCGCTTCCTTGAGTGTTCTGCGGATGATGAACGGATTGTAGAAAGCCTGCCTGTCGGCACTTTTGATCCGACAGGGGGTATCGCTGCTTTAGTCCGCAATATGCGCGCTAAAGTTTGAAGAAGATCGCATTACAGTAATGCAAATTTGCACGCAGTTTTCATTAACTGTGATGAATGTCGAAGTGTGGATGCGGGTGGATGTTAGAATACTCACAGACCCGCAAGGTAAAATTTATACGGCACTGCCGTTGGAGAATGTTATGACCGATTTAACTGCAAGCAGCCTGCGCGCGTTGAAACTGATGGACCTGACTACCCTGAACGATGACGACACCAATGAGAAAGTCATCGCTCTGTGCCATCAGGCGAAAACGCCGGTGGGCAACACCGCAGCCGTCTGTATCTACCCGCGCTTTATCCCGATTGCCCGTAAGACGCTGAACGAGCAGGGCACCCCGGACGTGCGCATTGCAACCGTCACTAACTTCCCGCATGGCAACGATGATATCGAGATTGCGCTGGCAGAAACCCGCGCGGCGATTGCCTACGGCGCAGACGAAGTGGACGTGGTGTTCCCGTACCGCGCGCTGATCGCCGGCAACGAGCAGGTCGGTTTTGACCTGGTGAAGGCCTGTAAAGACGCGTGTGCGGCGGCAAACGTGCTGCTGAAAGTGATCATCGAAACCGGCGAGCTGAAAGAAGAGGCGCTGATTCGCAAAGCCTCTGAAATCTCCATCAAAGCCGGTGCGGATTTTATTAAAACCTCTACCGGTAAAGTACCGGTAAATGCGACCCCGGAAAGCGCGCGCATCATGATGGAAGTGATCCGCGACATGGGCGTGTCCAAAACCGTGGGCTTCAAACCTGCGGGCGGCGTGCGTACCGCGGAAGACGCGCAGCAGTTCCTGGCGATTGCCGACGAGCTGTTCGGCGCCGACTGGGCCGATTCCCGTCACTACCGCTTCGGTGCGTCCAGCCTGCTGGCCAGCCTGCTGAAGGCGCTGGGTCACGGCGACGGTAAGAGCGCAAGCAGCTACTAAGTTTGAATTGCCGGGTGGCGCCACGCTTACCCGGCCTACCCGGATCGTGGTCGGGTAAACCGTACCCGCCACCATTCACCCGATTCCTCATGGGGGTTACCGTGTTTCTCGCACAAGAAATTATTCGTAAAAAACGTGATGGTCATGCATTAAGCGACGAAGAGATCCGCTTCTTCATCAACGGCATTCGTGATAACACCGTCTCTGAAGGGCAGATTGCGGCTCTGGCGATGACCATTTTCTTCCACGATATGTCGATGCCTGAGCGCGTGTCGCTGACCATGGCGATGCGAGATTCAGGAACCGTTCTGGACTGGAAAAGCCTCAACCTTAACGGCCCGATTGTGGATAAACACTCCACCGGCGGCGTGGGCGACGTGACCTCCCTGATGCTTGGCCCCATGGTGGCAGCCTGTGGCGGTTATATCCCGATGATCTCCGGGCGCGGCCTGGGCCACACCGGCGGTACGCTCGACAAACTGGAAGCCATTCCGGGCTTCGATATCTTCCCGGATGACAACCGCTTCCGCGACATTATTAAAGACGTTGGTGTGGCGATTATCGGCCAGACCAGCTCTCTTGCTCCGGCAGACAAGCGTTTCTACGCGACCCGCGACATCACCGCGACCGTTGACTCCATCCCGCTGATCACCGCCTCTATCCTGGCGAAGAAGCTGGCAGAAGGGCTGGACGCGCTGGTGATGGACGTGAAGGTAGGCAGCGGCGCGTTTATGCCAACCTATGAACTCTCTGAGGCGCTGGCCGAAGCGATCGTTGGCGTCTCCAACGGCGCGGGCGTGCGCACTACCGCACTGCTCACCGACATGAACCAGGTGCTGGCTTCCAGCGCCGGTAACGCCGTCGAAGTGCGTGAAGCCGTCCAGTTCCTGACGGGCGAATACCGCAACCCGCGTCTGTTCGACGTCACCATGGCGCTGTGCGTGGAGATGTTAATCTCCGGCAAGCTTGCCAAAGACGACGCCGACGCCCGCGCGAAGCTACAGGCGGTACTGGACAACGGCAAAGCGGCGGAGATCTTTGGCCACATGGTTGCGGCGCAGAAAGGCCCGACCGACTTCGTCGAAAACTATGCGAAGTACCTGCCGACCGCGACGCTCAGCAAAGCGGTGTATGCCGACAGCGAAGGGTTTGTCTCGGCAATGGATACCCGCGCGCTGGGTATGGCGGTCGTGTCTATGGGCGGCGGCCGTCGTCAGGCGTCAGATACCATTGATTACAGCGTCGGCTTCACCGATATGGCCCGTCTGGGCGACAGCGTTGACGGGCAACGTCCGCTGGCGGTGATCCACGCCAAAGATGAAGCCAGCTGGCAGGAAGCGGCGAAAGCGGTGAAGGCGGCTATTACGCTTGACAATAAAGCGCCGGAAACCACACCGACTGTCTATCGCCGTATCACCGAATAGCGGTATACTGATCTGATCGATAATTTTTGAAGCACTACGTACGGAGAACAATTATGAAACGTGCATTTATTATGGTGCTGGACTCATTCGGCATCGGCGCAACCGAAGATGCAGAACGTTTTGGTGACGTGGGTTCCGATACCATGGGTCACATCGCGGAAGCCTGTGCGAAAGGCGAAGCGGATAACGGTCGTAAAGGCCCTCTGACTCTACCCAACCTGACCCGCCTTGGGCTGGTGAAAGCACATGAAGGTTCTACCGGTAAAATCGCAGCCGGTATGGACGGCAATGCGGAAGTCGTGGGCGCCTATGCCTGGGCGCACGAGCTCTCCTCCGGTAAAGACACCCCGTCTGGCCACTGGGAAATCGCCGGTGTGCCGGTGCTGTTCGACTGGGGTTACTTCTCCGATCACGAGAACAGCTTCCCGCAGGAGCTGCTCGATAAGCTGGTGAAGCGTGCCAACCTGCCGGGTTACCTCGGCAACTGCCACTCCTCCGGTACCGTAATTCTGGATCAGCTCGGCGAAGAGCATATGAAAACCGGCAAGCCGATTTTCTACACTTCTGCTGACTCCGTGTTCCAGATTGCCTGCCACGAAGAGACCTTTGGCCTGGATAAACTCTACGAGCTGTGCGAAATCGCCCGTGAAGAGCTGACCGAAGGCGGCTACAACATTGGCCGCGTGATCGCGCGTCCGTTTATTGGTGACAAAGCGGGTAACTTCCAGCGTACCGGTAACCGTCACGATCTGGCCGTTGAGCCGCCGGCGCCAACCGTGCTGCAGAAGCTGGTTGATGAGAAAGGCGGTCACGTGGTTTCTGTAGGTAAAATCGCGGATATCTACGCTAACTGCGGCATCACCAAAAAGGTCAAAGCGACCGGACTCGATGCGCTGTTCGATGCCACCATCAAAGAGATGAAAGAAGCGGGCGACAAGACCATTGTCTTCACCAACTTCGTCGACTTCGACTCCTCCTGGGGTCACCGTCGCGACGTAGCGGGTTATGCTGCGGGTCTTGAGCTGTTCGACCGCCGCCTGCCGGAGCTGATGGAGCTGGTGGGTGAAGATGACATTCTGATCCTGACCGCGGACCACGGCTGCGATCCAACCTGGACCGGTACCGATCACACCCGTGAGCACATTCCGGTGCTGGTGTACGGCCCGAAAGTGAAGCCGGGTTCGCTGGGTCACCGTGAAACCTTCGCGGACATTGGCCAGACCCTGGCGAAATACTTTGGTACGTCTGACATGGAATATGGCAAGGCCATGTTCTGATGTCATTGCCCGGTGGCGCTTCGCTTACCGGGCCTACGGTTTTGTAGGCCGGGTAAGGCGTAGCCGCCACCCGGCAAAAACAACAAGTTAAAAGGAACTGAAGATGGCAACTCCTCACATTAATGCAGAAATGGGTGATTTCGCTGACGTCGTATTGATGCCGGGCGACCCGCTGCGCGCGAAGCACATTGCAGAAACCTTCCTGGAAGACGTGCGTGAAGTGAACAACGTTCGCGGCATGCTGGGCTTCACGGGTACTTATAAAGGCCGCAAAATCTCCGTTATGGGCCACGGCATGGGTATCCCATCCTGCTCCATCTACACCAAAGAGCTGATCACCGATTTCGGTGTGAAGAAAATCATCCGCGTAGGCTCCTGCGGTGCGGTGCGTATGGACGTTAAGCTGCGTGACGTGGTGATCGGCATGGGCGCGTGTACCGACTCTAAAGTCAACCGCATCCGCTTTAAAGATCATGACTTTGCGGCCATCGCTGACTTTGACATGGTGCGTAACGCGGTTGACGCGGCAAAAGCGCTGGGCGTTGACGCGCGCGTGGGCAACCTGTTCTCTGCCGATCTGTTCTACTCGCCAGAAGGCGACATGTTCGACGTGATGGAAAAATACGGCATCCTGGGCGTGGAAATGGAAGCGGCCGGTATCTACGGCGTAGCGGCTGAATTCGGTGCGAAAGCGCTGACCATCTGCACCGTATCTGACCATATCCGTACCCACGAGCAGACTACCGCTGCCGAGCGTCAGACCACCTTCAACGACATGATCAAAATCGCGCTGGAATCCGTTCTGCTGGGCGATAAAGAGTAATTCTGTCTCTTCCCTCCCTCTCCCTGTGGGAGAGGGCTGGGGTGAGGGCACCAGCTAGCGCACGGCCTGCGCAATCCACGCTGACAGCTCCCGCAGCTCATTTTCCTGCTCCGGGAAATCCCCAATTAACGCGTCACATTCCTGCTGCAGCATATCCGCCCGGTACAAACAGCCCTGCAAGCGTGCCGCAAGGGCTTCCAGTGGCCCCGGATTCAGACTGTCCGTAAACACCTGCGTGCGGGTGATATGACCTTTCTCGACGTCAAAATGCAGCTCCACGCCGCCCCAGGTAAAACGCTCATCCAGCAGATGGGAAAATGCAGGTGCCTGACCGAAGTTCCACTCCCAGCTGCTCTGGCGGGCGAAGGTTTCCGCGAAGTTTGGCAGGTCCGGGGTTTTGTCCGGTGAAATCACTTCTGCTTCCACGCGCTCGCCGTAATGCGCAAAGAACGCCTCGCGCACGGCCTCACAGATTTGCTCGTGTGTAACGCCCGGCAGCAGTTCCACCAGATTCGCCACGCGCCCGCGCACGGAGGTGATGCCCTTAGCCTGTAGCTTTTTCTTATCTGGATTAAGGTAGTTAGCCAGACGGCTGAGATCGGCGTTCAGCAGCAGGGTGCCGTGGTGGAATCCGCGATCCATCGTTTCGCGATAGGCAGAGCCGGATACCTTGCGGTCGCCATCGGGTGTTTTGACCACCAGATCGTTACGTCCGGAGGCTTCAGCCGTCACGCCGAGCGAATTGAGCGCGTTGAGGACGATGGACGTTGAGATGGTTTTGTCGTATTCCGGTTTGCCCGCCATAAAGGTAAAGCAGGTATTGCCCAGATCGTGGAATACCGCGCCGCCGCCGCTGCTGCGGCGCGCCAGACGGACGTTGTCCTCTTCCATACGGCGGGTGTTGCACTCTTTCCACGGGTTTTGCGCACGACCAATAACCACCGTATCGGCATTGCGCCAGAGAAACAGTACGCGCTGGGTGGCAGGCATCTGGCGGAAGATGCACTCCTCCACTGCCAGGTTAAACCAGGGATCGTAAGAGTCAGAGATAAGCAGGCGTAACGTCGACATGGCAGAGTTCCTTTTCCGAATCATCCGCCTACTTTATCACTATTCTTTCTTCTCGCTCTCTTCGTCTTCGGGGACTGACCGGCTGGCGGTCAGCAGGAACGGGGATTGCTGCCAGCGCGTGCGCTTGCCGCGAAGCAGGGTACGCGCCAGCACAACGCCGATGGCGAGTGAAAGCAGCAGCATCAGGCGCAGAATGTTGGTGGTATTATCGACCTGTTTGGCTTCCGTGGGCAGGGTGTGGGTATCAAGGGTGAGGCGCAGATAGCCCAGCGGGCCATTCTTCCCCTGAATAGGTTCAACAAGCTGTTGGTTGAAGTAGCCGCCGGCTTTTTTGCCGTCCAGCGCCAGCCTGTCGCGCACGTCGACGTGCTCACCCGCGCGGGCAATCAGGTTGCCTTGCTCATCATAGACACCGGCATCAAGAATGCGGCTGTTCTCCGTGAGCAGGCGTAAAACCTGGCCTATCCGCTTCTCGTCAGGCGTTTCGTTACGCATGGACGGCGCGACGTTGAGCGTGACCTGGCGTGCCAGCGTGCGGGCCAGCTCTTCAAACTGCGGGTTGCGTTGCCGTTGATGGTTCTGGCTAAACCACGATGCCCCTTGCATCAGCACCACTAAGAGTGCGAGACAGGAAAGGACAATCACGGCGCGATGGAGCCGGAATTTCAGTTTTGCGCGAGCCATATTCCACCTGCTGAAAATTTACGGCTTAATGTTGCCAGAAGTGATGGTTACAGGGTAGCCTCATGCGTTATTTTCCCTCTGCAACCTTCCGGCGCGAACGAAATTACAGGAGCTTTAATGCCGAACATTACCTGGTGTGACCTGCCAACGGATGTCTCTTTATGGCCAGGATTGCCGCTCTCTTTAAGTGGCGATGAGGTGATGCCTCTGGATTACCACGCCGGTCGTAGCGGCTGGCTGCTGTATGGACGCGGTCTGGATAAGCAACGCCTGACCCAGTATCAAACCAAACTGGGGGCCGCGATGGTCATCGTCGCCGCCTGGTGCGTGGAAGACTACCAGGTCATTCGCCTGGCGGGATCTCTGACCCAGCGCGCCACGCGCCTGGCGCATGACGCCGGGCTGGATGTCGCACCGCTGGGCAAAATTCCGCACCTGAAAACGCCTGGCCTGCTGGTCATGGACATGGACTCTACCGCCATTCAGATCGAGTGTATCGACGAAATTGCGAAGCTGGCGGGCAGCGGCGAGCTGGTGGCTGAAGTCACCGAGCGTGCGATGCGCGGCGAGCTGGATTTCACCGCCAGCCTGCGACAGCGCGTGGCGACCCTGAAAGGGGCCGATGCCAACATTCTGCGTCAGGTGCGCGATGAACTGCCCCTGATGCCAGGGCTGACGCAGCTGGTGCTGAAGCTGCAGTCCCTCGGCTGGAAGGTGGCGATCGCCTCCGGTGGCTTCACCTTCTTCGCGGATTATCTGCGGGAAAAACTGCATCTGACCACCGTGGTGGCCAACGAGCTGGAGATCATGGACGGCAAGCTGACCGGTCAGGTGATCGGCGATATTGTGGATGCCCAGTACAAAGCCAATACGCTAACGCGCCTCGCGGAAAAATATGAAATTCCGGTTGTCCAGACCGTCGCCATCGGTGACGGCGCGAACGACCTGCCGATGATCAAAGCGGCCGGCCTGGGCATTGCCTACCATGCCAAGCCAAAAGTGAATGAAAAGACGGAAGTGACTATCCGTCACGCTGACCTGATGGGGGTGTTCTGCATTCTCTCCGGCAGCCTTAATCAGAAATAACGGTCTGCTTTGTAGGCCGGGTAAGCGTAAGCGCCACCCGGCTCGCAGGCCGCAGAGAAATAACGAGGTAAACCGTGGCGAAAGCTCCAAAACGCGCATTTGTCTGTAATGAATGTGGTGCGGATTATCCGCGCTGGCAGGGGCAATGTAGCGCCTGCCATGCCTGGAACACCATCACCGAAGTGCGTGGTGTGGCGGCTTCGCCGAGCGTGGCGCGCAATGAACGCCTGAGTGGCTATGCGGGCAATGCGGGCGTGTCGAAGGTACAAAAACTTTCAGACATCAGCCTGGAGGCGCTGCCGCGCTTCTCCACCGGCTTCAAGGAATTTGACCGCGTGCTCGGCGGCGGCGTGGTGCCGGGCAGCGCCATTTTGATCGGCGGTAACCCGGGCGCGGGTAAATCGACTCTGCTGCTGCAAACGCTTTGTAAGCTCGCCGAACAGATGAAAACCCTGTACGTCACGGGCGAAGAATCACTCCAGCAGGTGGCGATGCGCGCGCACCGCCTGGGCCTGCCGACCGGCAACCTGAATATGCTGTCGGAAACCAGCATCGAGCAGATCTGCATGATCGCCGAAGAAGAGCAGCCGAAGCTGATGGTGATCGACTCCATCCAGGTGATGCACATGGCGGACATCCAGTCCTCGCCGGGCAGCGTCGCGCAGGTGCGTGAAACCGCGGCCTACCTGACGCGCTTTGCCAAAACGCGCGGCGTGGCGATTGTGATGGTGGGTCACGTGACCAAAGACGGCTCGCTGGCGGGACCGAAGGTGCTCGAACACTGTATCGACTGCTCCGTGATGCTCGACGGCGACGCAGACTCTCGCTTCCGTACCCTGCGCAGCCATAAAAACCGCTTTGGGGCGGTTAACGAACTGGGCGTGTTTGCCATGACCGAACAGGGGCTGCGCGAAGTCAGCAACCCGTCGGCCATCTTCCTGAGCCGGGGAGATGAAATCACCTCCGGCAGCTCGGTGATGGTGCTGTGGGAAGGGACGCGCCCGCTGCTCGTCGAAATTCAGGCACTGGTGGATCACTCGATGATGGGCAACCCGCGGCGCGTGGCGGTCGGTCTGGAACAGAACCGCCTGGCAATCCTGCTGGCGGTCCTGCACCGTCACGGCGGGCTGCAGATGGCGGATCAGGACGTCTTCGTGAACGTGGTCGGCGGCGTCAAAGTCACCGAGACCAGCGCTGACCTGGCGCTGCTGCTGGCGATGGTCTCCAGCCTGCGCGACAGACCGCTGCCGCAGGATCTGGTCGTCTTTGGCGAAGTGGGCCTTGCCGGGGAAATCCGTCCGGTGCCGAGCGGGCAGGAGCGAATCTCCGAGGCGGCAAAACACGGTTTCCGTCGGGCTATCGTTCCCGCTGCCAACGTGCCGAAAAAAATCCCGGAAGGGATGCAGGTTTTTGGCGTGAAGAAACTCGCAGATGCGTTAAATGTCTTTGACGACTTATAATTACGTATTCGATTTTGCAGGAGGCACCGTAATTTATGTCATCATTTGACTACATCAAGACCGCTATCCGCCAGAAGGGCTGCACGCTGCAGCAGGTGGCAGACGCCAGCGGCATGACCAAAGGCTACCTGAGCCAACTGCTGAACGCCAAAATCAAAAGCCCCAGCGCGCAGAAGCTGGAAGCGCTGCACCGCTTTCTGGGGCTGGAATTCCCGCGTATGCAAAAGAACATCGGCGTGGTGTTCGGCAAGTTTTACCCGCTGCATACCGGGCATATCTATCTGATCCAGCGCGCCTGTAGCCAGGTGGACGAGCTGCACATCATCATGGGGTACGACGAAACCCGCGATCGTCAGCTGTTTGAAGACAGCGCCATGTCGCAGCAGCCGACCGTGCCGGACCGTCTGCGCTGGCTGCTTCAGACCTTCAAGTACCAGAAAAACATTCGCATTCATGCCTTTAACGAAGAGGGTATGGAGCCGTACCCGCACGGCTGGGACGTGTGGAGCAACGGCATCAAAGCGTTTATGGAAGAGAAGGGCATTGCGCCTAACTGGATCTACACCTCTGAAGAGTCCGACGCGCCGCAGTTCCGCGAGCATCTGGGCATCGAGACGGTGCTGATCGATCCGAAACGCACCTTCATGAACATCAGCGGAGCGCAGATCCGCGAAAACCCGTTCCGCTACTGGGATTACATTCCGACCGAAGTGAAGCCGTTCTTCGTGCGCACGGTAGCTATTCTGGGCGGCGAGTCGAGCGGTAAATCAACGCTGGTCAACAAGCTTGCTAACATCTTCAACACCACCAGCGCGTGGGAGTACGGCCGTGACTATGTCTTCTCGCACCTGGGCGGCGACGAGATGGCGCTGCAGTATTCCGACTACGACAAAATCGCGCTTGGTCATGCCCAGTACATTGATTTCGCGGTGAAATACGCCAATAAAGTCGCCTTTATTGATACCGATTTCGTCACCACGCAGGCGTTCTGCAAAAAGTACGAAGGGCGCGAGCACCCGTTCGTGCAGGCGCTGATTGACGAATACCGCTTTGACCTGGTGATCCTGCTGGAAAACAACACCCCGTGGGTGGCCGACGGGATGCGCAGCCTCGGCAGCTCGGTGGACAGGCGGGAATTCCAGTCCATGCTGGTGGAGATGCTCAACGAAAACAACGTTGAGTTTGTGCACGTTGAAGAGTCAGACTACGACTCCCGTTTCCTGCGCTGCGTCGAACTGGTGAAGGAGATGATGGGGGAGCAGGGTTAATAACTTTCCCCTCACGCTAACCCTCTCCCTTTGGGAGAGGGCCGGAGTGAGGGAATCAGTCCACTCAGAACTCAACCACCACTTTCCCACGCATATGCCCGTCCAGCACCTTGCGGTGCGCCTCGGTAATGCTTTCCACGCTCAGCCCGTGCAGCGTTTCACTCAGTGAGCTTTCGACCACGCCGTTATCCACCAGCTTCGCGACTTCGTCCAGGATCTCTCCCTGACGCGCCATATCAGCGGTCTGGTACATGCTGCGGGTGTACATAAATTCCCAGTGCAGGGCGGCGGATTTGGACTTCAGCTTGTCCTGGTTCAGCGGGTGTTCATTCTCCACGATAGAACAGATATGCCCCTGCGGTGCAATCAGGTCGCTGACCGCATCCCAGTGCCCGTCGGTGTCGTTGAGGATGAAAATGTAATCCACAAAGGTCAGCCCGTGCTTCGCCAGTTCGCCTTTCAGATCGCGGTAGTTCACCACCACATCTGCACCGCGATCGTGGCACCACCGGGCGGAATCTTCACGGGACGCGGTTGCGATCACCTTTACCTTGCTGTTGTGCTTCGCAAACGGGATCGCCAGCGATCCCACCCCGCCCGCCCCGCCGACGATCAGCAGGGTTTTGTCCGTACCGGCATCCTGAATATTCAGCCGTTCAAACAGGCCTTCCCACGCGGTGAGCGCGGTCAACGGCAGCGCGGCGGCAGCCGCCCAGCCGAGGCTTGACGGTTTGTGCCCGACAATGCGCGCATCGATCAGCTGATGCGTGGTGTTGCTGCCCGGACGGGTGATGTCGCCTGCGTACCACACTTCATCTCCCGGTTTGAATCCGGTGACGCCAGCCCCAACGGCTTTGACGATCCCGCTGGCATCCCAACCCAGCACGCGCGGCTCCTTCAGCCCGCTTTTAGCAATGCCCGCGTGGACTTTGGTATCGACCGGGTTAACGGAGACGGCTTTCACCTCCACCAGCAGATCGTGCTCGCCGGGCTGTGGCATCGGTGGGGTGATTTCAATGAAGGTGGACGGATTTTCCGGGTTTACGGCAATGGCTTTAACTGACATGGTGTGCTCCTCAATGGCATGCGTTTTGTTGAGGCTAGTCTATTAAGTGGCCAGCTGCATGATAAGATGGACAATCAAGAACTCAGCGTTCGTACAGGATGAACAATCATGTTTAAACAGCTGCAGGATATGGCGCTTTTCGCGCTGGTGGCCGAGATGGGCAGCTTTACCGCGGCAGCCCAGAAGGCGGAGCTGCCAAAATCCAGCGTGAGCCAGCGGATTAGCCAGCTGGAGCAGCAGGTGGGCATTCGCCTGCTTAACCGCACCACGCGCAGGCTGAACCTGACGTTTGCGGGTGAACACTATCTTGTCCACTGCCGGGAGATGCTGGCGGCCAGCGAGCGGGCGGAGTACGCCATTCAGCGCCTGCGCGAAAACCCAAGCGGGCGGCTTCGCATCACCTGCCCGGCAGGGATTGGTGCGACGCTGCTGGCGCATATGAATGCCGAGTTCCAGCTTCGCTATCCTGAGGTTTCGCTGGACGTGTCGATCTCTGATGACGTGGTGGATCTGGTTGAGGCCGGCTTTGACGTGGCGCTGCGTACCGGCAAGCCGCAGGACTCCTCCCTGATTGGCCGCATGATCGGGCACTGTCCGCGCTACATGCTGGCCTCGCCGGACTATCTGGCGCGCCGTGGGCCGCTAACGCATCCCCGTCAGCTGGTGGAGCACCGCAGCATTACGCATCGGGCGTGGTCAGAGTGGCTTCTGCGAAGCGAGAGCGAGGATTACCGCTACCTGCCGGATAACGCGCACATGACCGACAACCTGGTATACGCCCGCGAATGTGCGATTGCCGGTGCGGGGATTACGCTCCTTCCGGCTTTTTTGCTGGAAGATAAGGTCGAGAAAGGGGCGCTGGTGCAGGTACTGCCGGAGTGGAATGTTGAAGGAAACGACCTGTGGCTGGCCTATCCGAGCCGTAAGCTCAACTCACCCGCGCTGATGAGCTATATCGACTTTGCAATGCAGTTTGACGAGGTGAAGCGGTATTACGTGGGTAAATAAAAAAGCCGGGTGGCGGCTTCGCCTTACCCGGCCTACAAACAGCGCAGAACCGTAGGCCGGGTAAGCGTGAGCGCCACCCGGCTTTTGGGCACTTACTTAGAAATACGCTTGTACTTAATACGCTTCGGCTCCAGCGCGTCGGCGCCCAGCGTGCGTTTCTTGTACTCTTCGTATTCGGTGAAGTTACCTTCGAAGAACTCCACTTTACCTTCATCCTGGTAGTCCAGAATGTGGGTCGCGATACGGTCGAGGAACCAGCGGTCGTGCGAGATAACCATTGCACAGCCCGGGAACTCCAGCAGGGCGTTTTCCAGCGCGCGCAGGGTTTCGATATCCAGGTCGTTGGTTGGTTCATCGAGCAGCAGAACGTTACCGCCTACCTGCAGCAGCTTCGCCAGGTGCAGACGTCCGCGCTCACCGCCGGACAGCTCGCCCACGCGTTTGCCCTGGTCGGTGCCTTTGAAGTTAAAGCGGCCAACGTAGGCGCGGCTTGGCATCTCGGTGTTGCCGATACGCATGATATCCAGACCGCCGGAGACTTCTTCCCACACGGTTTTGCTGTTATCCATCGCGTCGCGGAACTGGTCAACGGAGGCCAGCTTCACGGTCTCACCCAGGGTGATAGAGCCGCTGTCTGGCTGTTCCTGACCGGACATCATGCGGAACAGGGTCGATTTACCCGCGCCGTTCGGACCGATGATGCCCACGATAGCGCCTTTCGGTACGGAGAAGGTCAGATCGTCGATCAGCACGCGGTCGCCGTAGGACTTACGCAGGTTGGTCACTTCAACCACTTTATCCCCCAGACGTGCTCCAGGTGGAATAAACAGTTCGTTGGTTTCGTTACGTTTCTGGTATTCGGTGTTGTTCAGCTCTTCGAAGCGTGCCAGACGGGCTTTGCCCTTAGACTGACGGCCTTTCGTGCCCTGACGCACCCACTCCAGCTCTTTCTCGATAGACTTACGGCGCGCCGCTTCCTGAGACGCTTCCTGAGCCAGACGCTGATCTTTCTGCTCCAGCCAGGAGGAGTAGTTGCCTTCCCACGGAATACCTTCACCGCGGTCCAGCTCCAGGATCCAGCCGGCGACGTTGTCGAGGAAGTAACGGTCGTGGGTGATCGCCACAACGGTGCCTTCGAAGTCGTGCAGGAAGCGCTCCAGCCACGCCACGGATTCCGCATCCAGGTGGTTAGTCGGTTCGTCGAGCAGCAGCATGTCTGGTTTTTCCAGCAGCAGGCGGCACAGCGCCACGCGGCGGCGTTCCCCCCCGGAGAGGTTCGCGATTTTTGCATCCCAGTCCGGCAGACGCAGGGCATCCGCCGCGCGCTCCAGCTGCACGTTCAGGTTGTGACCGTCGTGCGCCTGGATGATCTCTTCATACTTGCCCTGCTGTGCGGCCAGCTTGTCGAAGTCCGCATCCGGTTCGGCATATTTGGCATACACTTCATCCAGACCTTTCAGGGCGTTAACCACTTCGGACACCGCTTCTTCAACGGATTCGCGAACGGTGTGTTCCGGGTTCAGCTGAGGTTCCTGCGGCAGGTAGCCAATCTTGATGCCAGGCTGCGGACGGGCTTCACCTTCGATGTCTGTATCAATGCCGGCCATGATGCGCAGCAGGGTGGACTTACCGGCACCGTTGAGACCCAGAACACCGATTTTTGCGCCCGGGAAGAAGCTCAGCGAGATATTTTTAAGAATATGACGTTTCGGCGGGACAACTTTGCCGACACGATGCATGGTATAAACGAATTGAGCCACGTTGGACTTCGCCTCTTTTATCGTAATGAGAAGGAATTTCAGCCTCGAAGTGTAGCCTTTTTCCCGCCCTAATCCCAGCCAGGAACGTCGGGAGTGTTAAAACGCGCAAGAAAGGTAAAAAAGTGTCCATGACGTGGCGCGTTGCAGGATGCCTGGTTAGCATAAGTTAATGAGACTTTGACGTGGCAAGACGCTGCAATTGACGAAAAAACAATGAGGAAGAGCTTGTGGAAAAAGCCAAACGGGTGGTCTGGCGTCTGCTGGCTGCCAGCGTATGCGTAATGGCGGTAAGCCAGGCGGTGCATGCCGATTCACTGGATGAACAACGTAACCGGTATGCCCAGATTAAACAGGCATGGGACAACAAGCAGATGGATACCGTGCAGGCGCTGATGCCGACGCTCAAGGATTATCCGCTGTATCCGTATCTGGAGTATCGTCAAATTACGGACGATCTCATGAACCAGCCCACCGTTACCGTGAATAACTTCATTCAGGCGAACCCGACCCTGCCGCCAGCCCGGAATCTTCAGTCTCGTTTTGTGAACGAACTGGCGCGACGTGAAGACTGGCGCGGGCTGCTGGCGTTTAGCCCTGAAAAGCCGAATACCACCGAAGCGCAGTGTAACTACTACTACGCAAAATGGGCGACCGGCCAGCAGGAAGAGGCCTGGGCCGGGGCGAAAGAGCTCTGGCTGACCGGGAAAAACCAGCCGAACGCCTGTGATTCCCTGTTCGGCGCGTGGCGTGCTTCCGGCAAGCAGGATCCGCTGTCCTACCTCGAGCGTATCCGCCTGGCGATGAAAGCCGGTAATACGCGTCTGGTGACTGCGCTGGCGGGGCAGATGCCGTCCGATTACCAGACTATCTCCACGGCAGTTATTTCGCTGGCAAACGATCCCAACAGCGTCCTGACCTTTGCCCGCAGTACGGGCGCGACCGATTTTACCCGCCAGATGGCGGCGGTGGCTTTTGCCAGCGTGGCGCGTGACGATGTGGAAAACGCGCGGCTGATGATCCCGCAGCTGGTGCAGGCGCAGCAGCTTAATGAGGAGCAAACGCAGGAGCTGCGCGATATCGTGGCGTGGCGACTAATGGGCACCGATGTGACCGACGAGCAGGCGCGCTGGCGAGACGATGCGATTATGCGTTCGAACTCCACGTCGCTGGTGGAACGCCGCGTGCGCATGGCGCTGGGTACTGGCGACCGTCGTGGGCTCAATACCTGGCTCGCCCGGTTGCCTATGGAGGCCAAGGAGAAAGATGAATGGCGCTACTGGCAGGCCGATCTGCTGCTGGAGCGCGGTCGTGATGATGAGGCCAAAGAAATTCTTCATACGCTGATGCAGCAGCGCGGGTTCTACCCGATGGCGGCCGCGCAGCGCCTGGGCGAGGAGTACACCTTCCGCATTGATAAAGCGCCCGCTAACGCGAATCCGGCGCTGACCCAGGGGCCAGAAATGGCGCGCGTTCGCGAGCTGATGTACTGGAATATGGACAACACCGCGCGCAGCGAGTGGGCGAATCTGGTGACCAGCCGCACCACCGATGAAAAAGCTCAGCTTGCCCGCTATGCGTTTGATAACCACTGGTGGGATCTGAGCGTGCAGGCGACGATCGCCGGTAAGCTGTGGGATCATCTCGAAGAGCGTTTCCCGCTGGCTTACAAGGATCTGTTCGATCGTTACACCAGCGGCAAAGATATCCCGCAAAGTTACGCGATGGCGATTGCCCGTCAGGAAAGCGCCTGGAACCCGAAAGTCCGTTCCCCGGTGGGCGCCAGCGGCCTGATGCAGATTATGCCGGGAACGGCGACGCACACGGTGAAGATGTTTAACATCCCTGGATACAGTAGCCCGTCACAGCTTCTCGATCCGGATACCAACATCAACATCGGTACCAGCTACCTGCAGTATGTGTATCAGCAGTTCGGCAATAACCGTATCTTCGCGTCGGCGGCGTATAACGCGGGGCCGGGTCGCGTGCGCACCTGGCTCGGCAACAGCGCCGGACGCATCGACGCCGTGGCGTTTGTCGAGAGCATCCCGTTCTCGGAAACGCGCGGCTACGTGAAGAACGTGCTGGCTTATGACGCCTACTATCGCTACTTCATGGGGCAGAAAGATACCCTGATGAGCGATGCCGAGTGGCAGAGACGTTACTGATCGGCGTGGGTTGTGTTATGCTGTACTCGCTAATGAGTACAAGAGGCAGCATAACATGACCCAGCATTCCCCGTATTCCTCGGCAATGGCCGAACAACGTCATCAGGAGTGGCTTCGTTTTGTGGAGCTGCTTCGCCAGTCTTACGAGCAGGATTTGCATTTACCCCTGATGCAGCTAATGCTCACGCCGGACGAGCGTGAGGCGCTGGGCACGCGCGTGCGGATCATTGAAGAGCTGCTGCGCGGCGAGATGAGCCAGCGCGAGCTGAAAAATGAGCTCGGCGCGGGCATTGCGACGATTACCCGCGGATCGAACAGCCTGAAGTCGGCGCCCGTTGAGCTGCGCCAGTGGCTGGAAGCGGTGTTGTTGAAAAACGTCTAACGATAGATCGCGTTATGGAACGGGCTTAACGCCAGGATCACCGCCTGATGGTAAACGCCTGAACGCGTCAGCGCGCCTGCGGTAAAGACGCCAATCGCCCCTTCTTTACGGCCAATCTCATCAATGCCGGTGTACTGCGACATCACCGGCCCAAGCGCTTCACCCGCACGCACTTTTTCCAGAATGATCTCCGGCAGGGGCAGGGTGGCCGAACGCGCCTCGCCGCGCTGCTCGCGGCTTTCGATCACCACCCAGCTAAAGGTTGCGCCTTCGTCGATACCGGCTTCAATCGCCACCCAAAAGTCCGCATCCGGGGCCGCAGCTCTGGCATTTGCCACGCGATTTCGTGCGCCAGCGCGCGTTTCCTCGCTGCCAAACGGCTGTTCAGGAACGCCACTCTCGACGCCGATGGCCTCAATATGGCAGGATCCTGCGCCGAAGATCTCGTCAAATGCCCTTAGAATTGCCTGAATTTTGGCAGGATTAGTGGTAGCAGAGACAACATGGTGCATAATTAAGCTCGATTCAAAAAAAACTCATCGCAGTATAACGGAAAAAAAGCATGTTACAGGTATACCTTGTTCGCCACGGTGAAACGCAGTGGAACGCCGAGCGACGTATTCAAGGCCAGTCAGACAGTCCTCTCACTGAGAAGGGTGTGCAGCAAGCGTGGCAGGTGGCGGAACGCGCCAGAACGCTGGGCATTACCCACGTGATTACCAGCGATTTAGGTCGCACACAGCAGACGGCGCGCATCATCGCAGACGCCTGTGGCTGTGACGTCATGCTTGAGCCGCGCCTGCGCGAGCTGGATATGGGCGTGCTGGAAAAACGCCATATCGATACGCTGACGGAAACGGAAGAGGGCTGGCGTCGCACGCTGGTGAACGGTACCGAAGATGGCCGTATTCCTGAGGGCGAATCCATGCAGGAGCTCAGCGTACGCATGCATGCCGCCCTGGCGGAATGCCTGAAGCTCCCGGCAGGAAGCCGTCCGCTGCTGGTGAGTCATGGGATTGCGTTGGGATGCCTGGTGAGCACCATTCTGGGACTACCGGCTTACGCTGAGCGCCGTTTGCGTCTGCGCAACTGCTCTATTTCCCGAATTGATTATCAGGAGAGCGCGTGGCTGGCGTCAGGTTGGGTGGTGGAGATGGCAGGGGACATTTCGCATCTCGATGCCCCTGCGCTTGACGAACTGCAGCGTTAACGACGTATCGGAATCAAGAATTCCATACGCAGATTGATGGGGCCTTCTTCCGGTTTGGCATCCTGCGCCGGGTAGTAGCGCTCAATGTCCTGACCTTTACGGCGATTCAGATTCAGCATCGGCATGCAGGTCCCGTAAACGGTCAGGATGAACTCCTGAACCCCCGTTCCCAGCCCTTCATAGGCGAACATCACATATTCACCGCCTTCCAGCACGACAGGTTTTGAACCCTGAATGTAGCCATTGGCCATCTCTGGCGTCAGCGCGGTGGTGTAGAACACCTCCTGCTCGTCGTCCTTTTCCTGGCTTGGGTGCGTTTCGTTGAGACCATACAGAATAGGCGGGATCGCCGGTGCGTGGCTCAGGAAGTCGCGCCAGAACTGGACGCGCATCTGATGACGGAACTCGGAAATCTGCTTCAGCGAACAGGAGTAGCTCTGCGTCGTGCCGATCAGATGGGTTTCCGGCAGGGTAATAATTTCATACTTCGGCATCGCGAACTCGCCCAGACGCAGCGGCGGACGCATGCCAAACGAGCTCCAGTCAGGCGAGCGACGATACAACGCTGGCGTCAACGAGAACTGTTTTTTAAAGGCGCGGGTGAAGGTCTGCTGCGAATCGAAACGATATTGCAGGGCAATATCCAGAATCGGGCGCGCGGTCAGGCGCAGAGCCACAGCAGATTTCGATAAACGACGTGCGCGAATATAGGCCCCGATAGCATGACCGGTGACATCCTTGAACATCCTTTGCAGATGCCACTTGGAATAGCCTGCTTTAGCCGCCACATTATCCAGTGACAAAGGCTGGTCGAGATGACCTTCCAGCCAGGTGAGCAGGTCGCGAATAATTCCAGCCTGATCCATATACTATCCTCATCCTTAAAACAGCAGGTGCCTGATAACAGGTTAGCGGATAATAGCATTTTTTGATGTTTTAGCATTCAGTGTTTTTTTTGCGCTTTCATGCTTTTTGTAGGGCATTATGGGTAAATATATTCTAATCCTGTGATCTTGCTACATTTTTGTCTAAAGTGTTGAATAATCGCTCAGTGTAATTTTAAAGAATGGTAACAATATGAAATACAAGACTTTGCTCTTCACCGCGCTGATGTTGATGGCCGGGCGCGTGGCACAGGCGGAACAGATAGGTTCTGTCGACACCGTGTTCAAAATGTTTGGCCCGGACCACAAAATCGTGGTCGAGGCGTTTGACGATCCGGACGTGAAAAACGTCACCTGCTATGTCAGCCGTGCGAAAACGGGCGGTATCAAGGGCGGTCTGGGGCTGGCGGAAGACACCTCCGATGCGGCGATCTCTTGTCAGCAGGTGGGCCCGGTTGAATTGAGCGATAAAATTAAAAACGGCAAAGCGCAGGGCGACGTGGTATTCCAGAAACGAACCTCTCTGGTGTTCAAAAAGCTGCAGGTTGTGCGTTTCTATGATGCCAAACGCAATACGCTGGCTTACCTGGCCTATTCCGATAAAGTGGTAGAAGGTTCACCGAAAAACGCGATCAGCGCGGTGCCGATTATGCCGTGGCAGTAATTCAGGGATGAATCATGCAACAACCTGTGGTCTGGCTGGTTGAAGACGAAACCAGTATCGCCGATACGCTGATCTACATGCTTCAGCAGGAAGGATTCGCGGTAAAGGCGTTTGAACGCGGCTTACCCGTGTTGGAGGAGGCGCGGCGGCAGGTTCCGGCGCTCGCCATTCTGGATGTCGGACTGCCCGACATCAGCGGGTTTGAGCTTTGCCGTCGGCTGCTGGCGCAGCATCCCTCGCTGCCTGTGCTGTTTCTGACGGCGCGCAGTGATGAAGTCGATAAGCTGCTTGGCCTGGAAATGGGCGCTGATGACTACGTTGCGAAACCTTTCTCCCCTCGTGAAGTCTGCGCCCGGGTGCGGACGATTTTGAGGCGCATGCAAAAATCCGCTGTACCGTCAGAAACGTTGCGTATCGGGCAGTTTGAACTGAACGAACCTGCCGCGCGAATCAGCTGGTGCGGGGAAGCACTGCCCCTGACCCGCTACGAATTCTTGCTGCTCAAAACCTTGTTACAGGCACCCGGGCGGGTCTTTTCGCGTCAGCAGCTCATGGACAAGGTATGGGGTGAAGACGGCGACAGCTTCGATCGTACCGTGGACACCCACATCAAAACCCTGCGCGCCAAGCTGCGGGCGGTGAACGAGGAACTGTCCCCCATCAGCACCCATCGCGGTATGGGCTACAGTCTGGGCCTTTACTGATGCGCATTGGGATGCGGTTGTTGCTGGGATATTTCCTCATCGTGGCCATTGCCGCGTGGTTTGTGCTGTCGATCTTTGTTCAGGAAGTGAAGCCCGGCGTGCGCAGGGCAACCGAGGGCACGTTAATCGATACCGCGACCCTGTTGGCCGAAATCGGACGTGATGATTTGCTTTCGGGTCATGCGCAGCAGGGCAAGCTGGCACAGGCCTTTTCCCAGCTTCATCAGCGCCCTTTCCGCGCCAATATCGGCGGGATCCATAAAGTGCGTAACGAGTATCACGTCTACATGACCGATGCGCAGGGCCGCGTCGTGTTTGATTCCGCCGGTCTGGCCGTGGGGCAAGATTACTCGCGCTGGAACGATGTCTGGCTGACGCTTCGCGGCGAATACGGCGCGCGCAGTACCCAGAGCCATCCCGACGATCCGGAGAGCACGGTGATGTATGTTGCCGCGCCGGTTGTGGATCAGGGCAAGATTATCGGCGTGCTGTCCGTGGGGAAACCGAACAGCGCGATGGCGCCGGTGATTCACCGCAGCGAGCGACGGATACTGTGGGCAGGCGGGGCGCTGCTCGGCATTGCCCTGCTGATTGGCCTCGTTGTGGCATGGTGGATCAATCGATCTATCGGTACGTTATCGCGCTATGCCGACTCGGTGACCACGGATACACCTCTCCCGCTGCCTAATCCTGGCAGCAGCGAACTGCACAAGCTGGCCCAGGCGCTGGAGAATATGCGCATTCGCCTTGAAGGGAAAAACTACATTGAACGCTATGTCCATGCGCTGACCCATGAGCTGAAAAGCCCCATCGCCGCTATACGCGGCGCGGCAGAAATTCTCTCCGAGCAGCCACCGCCGCAGGTTGCCGCGCGGTTTATCGATAATATTCTGGTGCAAAATGCGCGCATGCAGTCGCTGGTTGAAAAGCTGCTCACTCAGGCGCGGCTTGAAAATCGGGTCGAGATTACGCCTCAGACCGTCCGCGTCGATCTGCTGTTTACGCGGCTTGCCGATGCGCGCTCGGCGGTGTTGGCGGCAAAAGAGATTGCGCTGACCCTCCAGCCCGCTTCGCTTCATGTTGAAGGCGATCCCGATCTGCTCGAACAGGCGCTCGGCAATTTGCTGGATAACGCTATCGATTTTACCCCGCAGGGCGGTGCTATTGAACTGGCGGCCCGGGAGGTGCACGGGCAGATACAGCTTCTCGTCACCGACAGCGGAAACGGGATCCCGGATTATGCGCTGGAGCGAATTTTTGAGCGTTTTTATTCCCTGCCGCGCGAGAACGGGTTGAAGAGCAGCGGGCTCGGGTTGGCGTTTGTCCAGGAGGTGGCGCGTCTGCATCAGGGAGAGGTTACATTGCGTAATCGTGATGAAGGTGGCGTGATGGCCACGCTGAGACTTCACCGTCCCTTCACATAACTTCAAACTGACCCCACACAGCCTGGTTACGCTCTCCTCATCACAAAGGAGACGTAATGATGAAATCCCCCCTGTTCTGGAAAGTCAGCACCCTGCTGGGGTGCATTCTGCTGCTGTTAGTTCCGCTGTTTATGGTGAGTAACCTCATTTCAGAGCGTGAAAGCTACCGTAACGATGTCGAAAATACGCTTCGCCAGAGTACCAGTGGACCGCAAAAACTGGTCGGCCCGCTGATTGCTATCCCGGTGACGGAGATCTTCTACAAGTTAGAGGATGAGAAGAACGTCGAATACAAGAAAAGCTATATGCGCTTTATCCTGCCTGAGTCTCTGCTGGTTGAGGGTAACCAGCACGTTGAGTCCCGAAATATCGGTATTTATGACGGGCAGATCTGGAACACTAAACTCAACATAAAAGCGCGGTTCAACACCGAAAAAATCACGCAGCTGAAAGGGGAGGCGATGACCCTGGGGCAGCCGTTTATCGTTGTTGGCGTGGGCGACGCTCGCGGTATTGGCACGGTGAACGTCTCCAGTATCAACGGTGAGACGCTGGGCGTAGAGCCGGGTTCAGGCGTGTATGGGGGGCTTTCCGGGATTCATATCCCGCTGACGGACAAAGCGCTGGAGCCAAAAACGTTTGTCATGGAGATGTCGCTGAATCTGGCAGGCACGGGAAGTTTTGCCGTGGTGCCTGTGGGACGTAACAGTGAAATGGCGCTGAACAGCAACTGGCCACATCCAGGCTTTATGGGTAACTATCTGCCGGTGAAGCACAAAATTGGTGATTCCGGTTTCCAGGCGAACTGGCAGAGCAGCTGGTTTGCGAACAACCTTGAGAGCTGGTTCAACGGCAGTGAATCTCCGGCGTGGGAGTCGATCCCCGCTTTCAGCGTCACGGTGGCCACGCCCGCCGATCAGTATCAACTGACTGACCGGGCGATAAAGTACGCTATTTTACTGATTGCGCTGACGTTTATGGCCTTCTTTGTTTTCGAAACTCTGACCGGACTGCGCCTGCACCCGATGCAGTATCTGCTGGTGGGGCTGTCGCTGGTGCTGTTCTATCTGGTGCTGTTGGCGCTGTCAGAACACGTCGGCTTTACGCCAGCCTGGGTTGTTGCAAGTCTGGTTGGCGCGGCGATGAACGGGATGTACCTGCGGGCTGTGCTGAAAAGCTGGAAGCGTAGCGGGCTGTTCGTGCTGGCCCTGCTGGGGCTGGACGTGGTGATGTGGTTCTTGCTGCGCTCGGAGGATAGCGCGCTGCTGTTGGGGTCAGCGGTGCTGGCGCTGGCACTGTTCGCCGTGATGTACCTGACCCGACATCTCGACTGGTATTCACTTTCACAGCCGAAGCGGCCTGAGCCACCTGCATCGCCGGATGACGATACGATGCGGATCTGGAAATAAAAAAAAACGGCGCAAATGCGCCGTTTTTTAATGCGTTAACTGCGGGATTACTCTTGCAGGTCACCGCAGAAACGGTACCCTTCGCCGTGGATCGTGGCGATGATTTCCGGCGTATCTGGCGTAGATTCGAAGTGCTTACGAATACGACGGATGGTGACGTCTACGGTACGGTCGTGCGGCTTCAGCTCACGGCCGGTCATTTTCTTCAGCAGCTCTGCACGGGACTGGATCTTGCCCGGGTTTTCGCAGAAGTGCAGCATCGCGCGGAATTCACTGCGCGGCAGTTTATACTGCTCGCCGTTCGGGCTAATCAGCGAACGGCTATTGATATCAAGTTCCCAGCCGTTGAATTTGTAGCTATCGACGCTACGACGCTCTTCGCTGACCGTGCCCAGGTTCATGGTGCGGGACAGCAGGTTGCGTGCACGAATGGTTAACTCGCGAGGGTTGAACGGCTTGGTGATGTAATCATCCGCACCGATTTCCAGGCCAAGAATTTTATCAACTTCGTTGTCACGGCCCGTCAGGAACATTAACGCGACGTTCGCCTGCTCGCGCAGTTCGCGCGCCAGAAGAAGACCGTTTTTGCCCGGCAGGTTAATATCCATGATCACCAGGTTGATATCATTTTCAGAAAGGATCTGATGCATCTCTGCGCCATCGGTCGCTTCAAAGACATCGTAGCCTTCTGCTTCGAAAATGCTCTTTAACGTGTTGCGTGTTACCAACTCGTCTTCAACGATAAGAATGTGCGGGGTCTGCATGTTTGCTACCTAAATTGCCAACTAAATCGAAACAGGAAGTACAAAAGTCCCTGACCTGCCTGATGCATGTCGTAAATTAACATGATCGGCTTAACGTGACTAAAGTACGTAATTGCGTTCTTGATGCACTTTCCATCAACGTCAACAACATCATTAGCTTGGTCTTGGGTACTTTCCCTTTGGACCCGACAGTGTCAAAAACGGCTGTCATCCTAACCATTTTAACAGCAACATAACAGGCTAAGTGACACCAGACACCCAATAAAACTACGCTTCGTTGACATATATCAAGTTCAATTGTAGCACGTTAACAGTTTGATGAAATCATCGTAGCCGAATGCTAGCCTTTGTCACAATTTTTCAATAAACCAACTAGTTGCGGACATTGATTTATAAACGAAGCGAATCCAATCAGAATAGAGCATTCATGTTACTATTATCATTATAAAACATAGGGATAATAGTGTTCTGTTAACATTCTAACTGATTGTTCAGACACAGAATAGTTTAGCGTTTTTAATTTGTTATGAAACGCTATTTCGGTGATTTGTGTTGCAATTTTGTAAATTCGCGCTGCGTAATATGTTGAAGTGCATCACATTTTTACCGGCTAACTGATTAAAAAGAGAGCATAAATGCATCTGTCGATTGTACTGGTTGCACCAGCCAGAGCAGAAAATATAGGCGCAGCGGCGCGTGCGATGAAGACCATGGGTTTTACCGATTTACGTATTGTGGACAGCACGGCCCATCTGGAGCCAGCCGCCCGGTGGGTGGCGCACGGTTCGGGAGATATTCTCGATAATATAACCACTTACGCTACGCTTGCCGACGCGCTGCATGACATTTCGTTTACCGTTGCAACCACCGCGCGCAGCCGGGCGAAGTTCCACTATTACGCCACGCCTGCTGAACTGGTACCCATGCTCGAAGAGAAAAGCCAGTGGCTGGAGAAAGCCGCGCTGGTATTTGGACGTGAAGATTCCGGATTAACCAACGAAGAGCTGGAATTGGCGGACGTTCTTACCGGTGCGCCGATGGTGGCCGATTATCCTTCCCTGAATTTGGGCCAGGCGGTCATGGTCTATTGCTATCAATTAGCCTCCCTAATGCAAATCCCTCAACCTCAGCCAGAAGCGGCAAATGAAAATCAGCTGGCCGCGCTGCGAACTCGCGTGCAGGGGCTGTTATCGAGCCTTGGCGTCGCGGACGATCAGAAAATGGCCGACTGGCTGCAGCAGCGTCTTGGTCGTCTTGAGCAACGGGACACCGCCATGTTGCACCGTTTGCTGCACGATATTGAAAAAAAATTGGCCGAGTAAAATACTGCCATAAGTTTTTATTATGGCGAATAAGTCTGTCTGAACGGGTTGCGTTTGGGGGAATTGGATGAAAATAAAGCGGTACGCAGCGGGACGTGAGAGTCTTCCGAAATGTGATCAAATTAAAAATCCATTGACTTAAGGGGCCCGATCCTTTAACCCTAAAAGAATACAGCACAGACAGATAATAATGACAGAGTACACAACATCCATGAAACGCATCAGCATCACCACCATTACCACAACCATCATCATTACCACAGGTAACGATGCGGGCTGACGCGTACAGGAAAAACAGAAAAAAGCCCGCACCTGAACAGTGCGGGCTTTTTTTTCGGCTAAAGGAAACGAGGTAGAACCATGCGAGTGTTGAAGTTCGGCGGTACATCAGTGGCAAATGCAGAACGTTTTCTGCGTGTTGCCGATATCCTGGAAAGCAACGCCAGGCAGGGGCAGGTTGCGACCGTGCTCTCTGCCCCGGCAAAAATCACGAACCATCTGGTGGCGATGATTGAAAAAACCATCGGTGGCCAGGATGCACTTCCGAACATCAGCGACGCAGAGCGTATCTTCGCTGACTTACTGCAAGGCCTGGCAGAAGCGCTGCCTGGCTTCCCGCATGCGCAGCTGAAGTCTTTTGTTGAACAAGAATTCGCGCAAATTAAACATGTCCTGCACGGCATCAGCCTTCTCGGTCAGTGCCCGGACAGCATCAATGCAGCGCTGATTTGTCGCGGTGAAAAACTCTCTATCGCCATCATGGCCGGCGTGCTGGAAGCGCGCGGCCATAGCGTGACCGTGATCGAACCCGTTGAAAAACTGCTGGCGGTGGGCCACTACCTCGAATCCACCGTTGATATTGCCGAATCAACCCGCCGTATCGCCGCCAGCAAAATTCCCGCTGACCACATGATCCTGATGGCAGGCTTCACCGCCGGTAACGAGAAGGGCGAGCTGGTGGTGCTGGGCCGTAACGGTTCCGACTACTCCGCCGCCGTGCTGGCCGCCTGCTTACGCGCGGACTGTTGTGAGATCTGGACTGATGTTGACGGCGTGTATACCTGCGATCCGCGCCAGGTACCGGACGCCAGGCTGCTGAAGTCGATGTCGTACCAGGAAGCGATGGAGCTTTCCTACTTCGGCGCCAAAGTACTTCACCCGCGTACCATTTCCCCGATTGCCCAGTTCCAGATCCCTTGCCTGATTAAAAACACCGGTAACCCGCAGGCGCCGGGTACGCTGATTGGCGCGAGTACCGATGAGGACGGACTGCCGGTGAAAGGCATCTCCAACCTGAACAACATGGCGATGTTCAGCGTCTCGGGTCCGGGGATGAAAGGGATGGTCGGCATGGCGGCACGCGTGTTTGCGGCCATGTCCCGCAACGGTATTTCGGTGGTGCTGATCACCCAGTCTTCCTCCGAGTACAGCATCAGCTTCTGCGTGCCGCAGGCTGACTGCCTTCGCGCCCGCCGCGCGCTGGAGGAAGAGTTCTATCTGGAGCTGAAAGAAGAATTGCTGGAGCCACTCGCGATTCAGGAGCGTCTGGCGATCATCTCCGTGGTGGGCGACGGTATGCGCACCCTGCGCGGTATCTCCGCCAAATTCTTTGCCGCGCTGGCGCGCGCCAATATCAATATCGTGGCGATTGCCCAGGGCTCGTCAGAGCGTTCAATTTCTGTTGTTGTGGATAACGACGATGCCACCACCGGCGTTCGTGTGGTTCACCAGATGCTGTTCAACACCGATCAGGTCATCGAGCTGTTCCTGATTGGCGTGGGCGGCGTCGGCGGCGCGCTGCTGGAGCAGGTGAAGCGTCAGCAGGAATGGCTTAAGAAGAAACACATCGACCTGCGCGTCTGCGGGATCGCGAATTCCAGAGCGCTGCTGACCAACGTCCACGGCCTGAACCTGGAAAACTGGCAGGCCGAGATGAATGAGGCAAAAGAGCCGTTCAACCTGGGTCGCCTGATCCGTCTGGTAAAAGAGTATCATCTGCTTAACCCGGTCATCGTCGACTGTACCTCGAACCAGGCGGTGGCCGACCAGTACGCGGACTTCCTGCGCGAAGGTTTCCACGTGGTGACGCCGAACAAAAAGGCCAACACCTCGTCGATGGATTACTATCACCAGCTGCGCCTGGCAGCGAGCAAGTCGCGCCGCAAGTTCCTCTACGACACCAACGTGGGGGCGGGCCTGCCGGTTATCGAGAACCTGCAGAACCTGCTTAACGCGGGCGATGAGCTGCAGCGTTTCTCCGGCATTCTCTCCGGCTCGCTGTCGTTTATCTTCGGCAAGCTGGACGAAGGAATGAGCCTCTCGGAGGCCACCCGCGCCGCGCGCGAGCTGGGCTATACCGAGCCGGATCCGCGTGACGACCTTTCCGGTATGGACGTGGCGCGCAAGCTGCTGATCCTCGCGCGCGAAACGGGCCGTGAGCTTGAGCTTTCCGATATTGTGATTGAGCCGGTCCTGCCGGCAGAATTTGACAGCAGCGGTGACGTCAGCGCCTTTATGGCCAGGCTGCCGCAGCTTGACGACGCGTTTGCCGCCCGCGTGGCGAAAGCCCGTGATGAAGGTAAGGTATTGCGCTATGTTGGCAACATTGAAGAAGATGGCGTGTGCCGGGTGAAGATTGCCGAAGTGGATGGCAACGACCCGCTGTACAAAGTCAAAAACGGCGAAAACGCCCTCGCGTTTTACAGCCACTATTATCAGCCACTGCCGCTGGTGCTTCGCGGCTATGGCGCAGGGAACGATGTTACGGCGGCGGGTGTCTTTGCCGATCTGCTGCGTACCCTGTCATGGAAGTTAGGAGTTTAACATGGTCAAAGTTTATGCCCCGGCTTCCAGCGCGAATATGAGCGTCGGATTTGACGTGCTGGGTGCGGCGGTGACGCCGGTGGACGGTTCGCTGCTGGGCGATACGGTGACGGTGGAAGCGGCAGACAGCTTCAGCCTGAATAACGTGGGCCGCTTCGCCAGCAAACTGCCGTCTGAGCCACGCGAGAATATCGTCTATCAGTGCTGGGAGCGTTTCTGTCAGGAGATCGGTAAAAACGTGCCGGTTGCCATGACGCTGGAAAAAAGTATGCCGATTGGCTCCGGGCTGGGTTCCAGCGCCTGCTCGGTGGTCGCCGCGCTGGTGGCGATGAACGAGCACTGCGGCAAGCCGCTGAACAACAACCGCCTGCTTGCCTTAATGGGCGAGCTGGAAGGGCGTATCTCCGGCAGCATTCATTATGACAACGTCGCGCCATGCTTCCTCGGCGGCATGCAGCTGATGATCGAAGAAAATGGCATCATCAGCCAGCAGGTGCCAGGGTTTGATGAGTGGCTGTGGGTGTTGGCCTATCCGGGTATCAAGGTATCAACCGCGGAAGCGCGTGCGATCCTGCCCGCGCAGTATCGTCGTCAGGACTGTATTGCCCACGGGCGTCATCTGGCGGGCTTTATCCACGCCTGCTACACCCGCCAGCCGCAGCTGGCGGCCAAACTGATGAAGGACGTCATTGCCGAACCGTACCGCACGAAGCTGCTGCCCGGCTTTAACGAGGCGCGACAGGCATCAATGGATATCGGCGCGCAGGCGTGCGGCATCTCCGGCTCCGGCCCGACGCTGTTCGCCCTGTGCGACAAGCCTGACACTGCGCAGCGCGTGGCGGACTGGCTCTCTAAACACTACCTGCAAAATCAGGAAGGCTTTGTTCATATTTGCCGTCTGGACACGGCTGGCGCACGAGTACTGGGATAATTAATGAAACTCTACAACCTTAAAGATCATAACGAGCAGGTCAGCTTCGCGCAGGCGGTGACTCAGGGACTGGGCAAAAATCAGGGGCTGTTTTTCCCGCATGACCTGCCGGAATTCCAGCTGACCGAGATTGATGACCTGCTGAAGCAGGATTTTGTCACCCGCAGCACCAAAATTCTGTCCGCGTTTATCGGCGATGAAATTCCGCAGGAGCTGCTGGAAGAGCGCGTACGCGCGGCATTCGCCTTCCCGGCGCCGGTTCAGCAGGTTGAGCCTGATGTTGGCTGCCTGGAGCTGTTCCACGGTCCGACGCTGGCGTTCAAAGACTTCGGCGGCCGCTTTATGGCGCAGATGCTGACCCACATCAGTGGCGACAAGCCGGTGACCATCCTGACCGCGACCTCCGGGGATACCGGCGCGGCGGTAGCCCACGCGTTTTACGGCCTGAAAAACGTCCGCGTGGTGATCCTCTATCCGAAAGGCAAAATCAGCCCGCTGCAGGAGAAACTGTTCTGCACCCTCGGCGGCAACATTGAAACCGTGGCAATTGACGGTGATTTCGATGCCTGCCAGGCGCTGGTCAAGCAGGCCTTCGACGACGAAGAGCTGAAGGTGGCGCTGGGTCTGAACTCCGCCAACTCCATCAACATCAGCCGTCTGCTGGCGCAGATCTGCTACTACTTCGAAGCGGTGGCGCAGCTGCCGCAGGACGCGCGTAACCAGCTGGTGATCTCCGTGCCGAGCGGTAACTTCGGTGACCTGACGGCAGGCCTGCTGGCGAAATCCCTGGGGCTGCCGGTGAAACGCTTTATCGCCGCCACCAACGCCAATGACACCGTGCCGCGCTTCCTGAAAGACGGGAAGTGGGCGCCGAACGCCACGCAGGCGACCCTCTCCAATGCGATGGATGTGTCTCAGCCGAACAACTGGCCGCGCGTGGAAGAGCTGTTCCGCCGTAAGATCTGGCGTCTGGGCGACCTGGGCTATGCTGCGGTGACGGATGAAACCACCAAATCCACCATGCGCGAGCTGAAGGCGGTGGGGTATACCTCTGAACCGCACGCGGCGATTGCTTACCGCGCGCTGCGCGATCAGCTTAATCCGGGTGAATACGGCCTGTTCCTGGGAACCGCACATCCGGCGAAGTTCAAAGAGAGCGTGGAGGCGATCCTGGGCGAAACGCTGCCGCTGCCGAAAGAACTGGCCGAGCGTGCCGACCTGCCGCTGCTGTCCCATGAGCTGCCGGCGGACTTTGCGGCGCTGCGTAAGCTGATGATGACCCGCGCGTGATTTTTGTCGGGTGCGGCTACGCCTTACCCGACCTACAACTGATGATGACGCGTGCGTGATTGTATTGCCCGGTGGCGGCTTCGCCTTACCGGGCCAACAAAGACGAACAAACCGTAGGCCGGGTAAGCGAAGCGCCACCCGGCTTTTTTTGTGAAGAAATTAAGGAGAAAAATAGCAGGGAAAAAGCAGAAATTCTCAATAAATGCGGTCACTTAGCGTTTAGGATTGCAGAGAATAACATCCCCCGTTCCCCTCGCGTACTCTCCTTACAACGGCCCACGTTGGGCAACGATAATAAGGAGTCACCGATGTCAAAACTGAAACCTGCGCTGATTGCGCTTTCACTGATGCTGGTCGCTCCCATGGCGGTTCAGGCATCTGAAATTACCCTCGTACCTGCGGTCAAACTGCAGATTGGCGACCGGGATAATAACGGGCACTACTGGGACGGTGGCCGCTGGCGCGACCATGACTGGTGGAAGGCGCATTATGACTGGCGCGATAACCGCTGGCGTCCTCACGATGAGCATCGCGAGCATGACCATCATCATGACGATCATCGTCCAGGTCCGGACTGGAAACACCACTAATGCAAAACCCCGCCAGCCGGCGGGGTTTGTTTTTACTGCTCGTGGCGCTTAAACACCAGTTCGCCTTTCCCCGACGCTTCTTCGTCAAAGAAATAGCCTTCGCTGTTGAAGGCGGTTAGCTGCTCCGGCTTCGTCAGGCGGTTCTGAATGATGTAGCGGCTCATCAGACCGCGCGCTTTCTTGGCGTAGAAGCTGATCACTTTGAACTTGCCGTTTTTCTCGTCGAGGAACACCGGCTTGATGATGTCGGCATCCAGCTTTTTCGGCTTCACCGACTTGTAGTATTCATCGGACGCCAGGTTAATCACTACGTTATCGCCCTGCGCGCGCAGCGCCGCATTCAGCTTATCGGTGATGATATCGCCCCAGAAATGGTACAGGTCTTTGCCTTTGGCATTCTCCAGACGAATCCCCATCTCCAGACGGTACGGCTGCATCAGATCCAGCGGGCGCAGTACGCCGTACAGGCCCGACAGCATGCGCAGATGCTGCTGGGCAAAATCAAAATCGGCTTCGCTAAAATCTTCCGCCTGCAGGCCGGTGTACACGTCGCCTTTAAATGCCAGAATCGCCTGACGAGCGTTAGCCGGGGTGAAATCCGGGTGCCACTCGTGAAAGCGGGTCGCGTTCAAATCGGCCAGCTTGTCGCTGATGCTCATCAGCGAGGCGATTTGCGGTGCTGAGAGCTTACGCGCTTCGCGGATCAGCTGTTGCGAGTAGTCCAGCAGTTCAGGCTGGGTATAGCGCTCGGTGGCGAGCGGGCTCTGGTAGTCGAGCGTTTTTGCAGGTGAAATCAGAATCAGCATATCCAGTCCTTGCAGGAAATTTAGAGCGACTTTAGCAAAAAATCGCCCTGAATTGATCGATAGCTGTTATTGCCGTGGCAAATCATCCCACGTGCCGGGGGCAAGCTGCGCCTTGATATCGGGATAGCGGGCGGGATCAAAGACCGGCGGAACGCCGAGTTTGCGCTGGCGCAGATAGTCTCTGGCAATCAGGGTAACCACGGGCGAGAGCAGCAGGATCGCCGTGAGGTTAGTGATTGCCATCAGCGCCATAATGATATCGGCCAGCTGCCAGACCAGCGGCATACTGAGCAGGGAGCCTGCTACCACCATCAGGATAACCCCAAGACGCAGGGTTCCGATCGCGGCGCGGGAGTCGAGTTTCAGGAAAATAAGGTTATTTTCGGCGTAGAGGTAATTCACCACAATCGAGCTGAAGGCAAACAAGATCAGGATGAGAGAGACAAATCCGGCTCCCCAGCCGCCGGTCAGGGTCACCAGCGCCTGCTGGAGAAGCTGTATCCCGACGGTTCCCGACGCGTGGGGTACGGGGCCTGCCAGCAGCAAAATCATGGCGCTGGCGGAACAGATAATAATGGTATCGGTAAAGACGCCAATCATCTGCACAATGCCTTGTGCGGCTGGGTGTGGCGGCCAGGAAGAGGCGGCGGCTGCCGCATTGGGGGTTGACCCCATACCGGCTTCATTGGAGAACATGCCCCGCTGAAAACCCGCCATCAGCGCCTGGCTGAAGGTGTAGCCCAGCGCGCCGGATGCCGCTTCGCGCCAGCCAAAGGCGCTTTTGACGATGGTGGCAAGCACGCCCGGCACCTGGTCGAGATGCA
This sequence comes from Enterobacter sp. CFEC122, assembly GCF_052983755.1. Classification (NCBI taxonomy): domain Bacteria; kingdom Pseudomonadati; phylum Pseudomonadota; class Gammaproteobacteria; order Enterobacterales; family Enterobacteriaceae; genus Enterobacter; species Enterobacter sp. CFEC122. Next base: position 146,460 of record NZ_JBRIQR010000004.1, read on the forward strand.
GTGCGGCGACGAACAGGCTCGCGGCAACCCAGAGCAGCGCCATAATGGGCACCAGCCACTGCATCAGGCGAGCGATACCCTTGAGACCGAATGAAATGGTAAGCAGAACGATCGAAGCTAAAGCGAGACCCGCGAGCCACTCGGGGCAGGAGAAGGCATAGCGCATGGCATGGGCGACCGAGTTCGCCTGGACGGTATTAAAAATAAGACCGTACGCGAGCAGTAAAAAAAGCGAGAACAGGACGCCCATCCAGCGCATCCCCAGGCCACGCGCCATGTACCAGGCTGGACCACCGCGAAACTGGCCGCGCTTATCTTTCTCTTTGTAGAGTTGCGCAAGCGAACTTTCGGCAAAGGAGGTGGCCATACCGAGAAGTGCCGTCATCCACATCCAGAAGACCGCGCCTGGCCCACCGGCGCTGATGGCCAGTGCTACCCCCGCCAGATTCCCGCTGCCCAGGCGTGCCGCAAGGCTGGTACAGAGCGCCTGAAACGACGTTAATCCGCCCGGCTGGGGCGTGACGCTGTTTTTCAGACTTCTGCCAAACTTGCGAATATAGCGAAACTGGATAAACCCACTGCGTAGCGTAAACCAAATACCTGCTCCCAGAAGCAGGTAAATCATTATCGAACCCCAGAGGACTTCGTTAATAAAGAAAAAGAAATCAGGCATTAACGTCCCTCTTGTTGATGCCAACGTGAATATGTAAGCGCTACCACTGATTGGGCATGCTGTTGCTTAGCAGCCTGTTAATATTCTGAGTTTATCATACTCTGCCTAAGCGCACTGTCTGCGGTTGCGCTACCCTTCCGTCGTGTTATCATCAGGGCAGACCGGTTACATCCCCCTAACAAGTAAACCTGTCATTTTTCCGCTGCAGGCATGCTGTCGGTAGCGTGAATTATCCAGGGCACGTTAAAAGAGAAACACTATCATGACGGATAAATTGACCTCCCTTCGTCAGTTCACCACTGTCGTAGCTGACACCGGAGATATCGCGGCAATGAAGCTGTACCAGCCGCAGGATGCCACAACCAACCCTTCTCTGATCCTTAACGCCGCACAGATCCCTGAGTATCGCAAACTGATTGACGAGGCTGTGACCTGGGCGAAAGCGCAGAGCAACGACCGCGCGCAGCAGGTTGTGGACGCTACTGATAAACTGGCCGTGAACATCGGTCTGGAGATCCTGAAACTGGTTCCGGGCCGTATCTCTACCGAAGTGGACGCGCGTCTCTCCTACGACACCGAAGCGTCTATCGCGAAAGCAAAACGTCTGATCAAACTGTACAACGATGCGGGCATCAGCAACGATCGTATCCTGATCAAACTGGCTTCTACCTGGCAGGGTATCCGCGCGGCAGAGCAGCTGGAAAAAGAGGGTATCAACTGTAACCTGACCCTGCTGTTCTCCTTCGCACAGGCGCGTGCATGTGCAGAAGCTGGCGTATACCTGATTTCTCCGTTCGTGGGCCGTATTCTGGACTGGTACAAAGCCAACACCGATAAGAAAGAGTACGCACCGGCTGAAGATCCAGGCGTGATTTCTGTGACTGAAATCTACGAATACTACAAACAGCATGGCTATGAGACCGTGGTTATGGGCGCAAGCTTCCGTAACGTCGGTGAAATCATCGAGCTGGCTGGCTGTGACCGCCTGACCATCGCGCCTGCACTGCTGAAAGAGCTGGCTGAAAGCGAAGGTACTCTGGAGCGTAAACTGTCCTACACCGGTGAAGTGAAAGCACGCCCAGAGCGCATCACTGAATCCGAGTTCCTGTGGCAGCACAACCAGGATCCAATGGCGGTAGACAAGCTGGCGGACGGTATCCGTAAGTTTGCTGTTGACCAGGAAAAACTGGAAAAAATGATCGGCGACCTGCTGTAATCATTCCGCGTGACCGGGCTCCCGGTCACGCGACTGCTTTCGTACCCTGTCTGAATTTCCTCTCTGCGTGTATCATTCCCTTTAATCATTACTCTTTGAATGGAATGGATATGAATACCTTACGCATCGGCTTAGTGTCGATTTCTGACCGCGCCTCCAGCGGTGTTTACCAGGATAAAGGCATCCCCGCTCTGGAAGCGTGGCTGGCCAGTGCACTGACTACCCCGTTTGAGATCCAGACTCGCCTGATTCCCGACGAACAGCCGATTATCGAGCAGACCCTGTGTGAGCTGGTGGATGAGATGAGCTGTCACCTGGTGTTAACCACCGGCGGAACCGGGCCCGCGCGCCGTGATGTGACGCCGGACGCGACGCTGGCGATTGCCGATCGTGAAATGCCGGGCTTCGGCGAACAGATGCGCCAGATCAGTCTACACTTTGTCCCGACGGCCATTCTTTCCCGCCAGGTAGGGGTGATCCGCAAGCAGGCGTTGATTCTGAACCTGCCGGGCCAGCCGAAGTCGATCAAAGAGACGCTGGAAGGGCTAAAAGCGGAAGACGGCAGCGTCATCGTTCACGGCATCTTTGCAAGTGTACCGTATTGTATACAGCTGCTTGACGGCCCGTATGTCGAAACCGATGAGAAAGTGGTAGCAGCTTTTCGTCCTAAAAACGCGCGTCGCGAAACAATCTCCTGAAATTAATCAATATGTGACATAAGCTGAAGCGGCGATAGCGTGGTAACGGTTTTACGGTATAGTAATTTTTTCTTTACGATTGCTGTAAAAATAAATCCACAATACACGCATAATGGTTCGCTATGTCACATAACGCCCGACCTCTGAATCGACAGGACTACAAAACCCTCACGCTCGCGGCCTTAGGCGGTGCGCTGGAGTTTTACGACTTCATTATCTTCGTCTTCTTCGCTGCCGTAGTGGGGGAGCTCTTCTTCCCGGCCGATATACCGGAGTGGCTGCGTCAGGTGCAAACCTTCGGCATTTTTGCTGCCGGGTATCTGGCGCGTCCGCTGGGCGGCATTATCATGGCCCACTTTGGCGATCTGGTCGGGCGTAAAAAGATGTTTACCCTCAGCATCCTGCTGATGGCAGTCCCCACGCTGGCCATTGGTCTGCTGCCCACCTATGCCTCGATGGGCATTCTCGCGCCGTTGCTGCTGTTGCTGATGCGCGTGCTTCAGGGCGCGGCGATTGGCGGTGAAGTGCCGGGCGCGTGGGTGTTTGTCGCAGAGCATGTTCCGGCGCGCCGCATTGGTATCGCCTGCGGAACCTTAACCGCGGGGCTGACCATCGGGATCCTGCTCGGCTCGGTGGTCGCCACCATTGTGAATACCAGCATGACGCAGCAGGCCGTACACGACTGGGGCTGGCGTATTCCGTTCCTGCTGGGTGGGGCGTTTGGCCTGGTGGCGATGTACCTGCGCCGCTGGCTGCAGGAGACACCGATTTTCCTGGAGATGCAGCAGCGTAAAGCGCTGGCGCAGGAGCTGCCGGTGAAGGCGGTTGTGGTACGTCATAAAAAGGCGGTGGTGGTGTCGATGCTGCTCACCTGGCTACTCTCGGCCGGGATTGTGGTGGTGATATTGATGTCTCCGGTGTGGCTGCAAAAGCAATACGGTTTCGCCCCAGCCGTGACGCTACAGGCAAACAGTATTGCGACAATCATGCTCTGCTTTGGCTGTCTGGCCGCCGGGCTGGCGGCAGATCGTTTCGGGGCCAGCGTTACCTTTATTGTCGGCAGCCTGTTACTGGCCGCTTCAAGCTGGGCGTTTTACCATCTGGCTGGCAGCCATCCTGAACAGTTGTTCCTGCTGTACGGCGTGGTAGGGTTGTGCGTGGGCGTTGTCGGCGCGGTGCCTTACGTCATGGTGCGCGCGTTCCCGCCGGAGGTTCGCTTCACCGGGATCTCATTTTCCTACAACGTGTCGTATGCCATTTTCGGTGGGCTGACGCCGATTGCGGTGACGGTCCTGATGAGCGTCTCTCCCATGGCTCCGGCCTGGTACGTGCTGGCGCTGTCGGTGATGGGGCTGGTATTGGGATTTTGGCTTCGTCAGGCGGGGGGATGTCGTGCCCGCGAGGCGGGCACGACAGAGGGATCAGTGTTTTTCACCAATCGGTAGAACGGTGCGGTCAAACTGCTCGTTCAGCACTTCACCCATTGCCAGGTAGATAGCGCTTGCGCCGCAAACCAGACCAATCCAGCCGGCAACGTGAACGATGCCTTCGTTATCCACCAGGTGACCGATTGCCAGCAGGGCAAACAGCACGGTCAGGCTCAGGAAGACGAACTGCAGCATGCGGTTGCCTTTCAGGGTACCGAAGAACATGAACAGGGTGAAGACGCCCCACAGGCCCAGGTAGACGCCCAGGAAGTGGGCGTTTGCCGCGTCTGCCATGCCCATTTTAGGCAGCAGCAGAATGGCGACCAGGGTCAGCCAGAAAGAACCGTAAGAGGTGAAGGCGGTTAAGCCGAAGGTATTGCCTTTCTTATATTCCAGCAGGCCCGCAAAGATTTGCGCGATACCGCCATAAAAAATGCCCATCGCCAGGATGATGCCATCCATCGGGAACATCCCGATATTGTGCAGGTTCAGCAGAATAGTGGTCATGCCAAAACCCATCAGGCCCAGCGGAGCCGGATTAGCCAACTTAGTGTTGCCCATAAGTCCTCAAAAAAATCATCATTAATATGGTGAAATGGTTAAACCCGCGTCAGTTCTCCCTGACGGGGCGCGGCATCATAATGGGCGCAATCGATGGCGTCTATGATCTCATCAGGGTGAAATTAAAATTTTTTTTATGCTTGCCCCTTGATGGATGCCGTCGCGACCCCATCTTGTAGTCAACCGCAGTGTGTGGACCTGAAAAAAATCAAATCTGGGCAGTTGAAAAAGCACGTTCTGCCCTTATTACAGGTACACAACCACATGTTGACTGAATTTTTAGTGGAGACGTTTAGATGGGTAAAATTATTGGTATCGACCTGGGTACTACCAACTCTTGTGTAGCGATTATGGATGGCACTACTGCACGCGTGCTGGAGAACGCCGAGGGCGATCGCACCACGCCTTCTATCATTGCTTATACCCAGGACGGTGAAACTCTGGTTGGTCAGCCGGCTAAACGTCAGGCAGTGACAAACCCGCAAAACACTCTGTTTGCGATTAAACGCCTGATCGGTCGCCGCTTCCAGGACGAAGAAGTTCAGCGTGACGTTTCCATCATGCCTTACAAAATCATCGCGGCAGATAACGGCGATGCATGGCTTGATGTGAAAGGCACCAAAACAGCACCACCGCAGATTTCTGCTGAAGTGCTGAAAAAAATGAAGAAAACCGCAGAAGATTACCTGGGTGAGCCGGTAACTGAAGCTGTTATCACCGTTCCTGCCTACTTCAACGATGCTCAGCGTCAGGCAACCAAAGATGCTGGCCGTATCGCAGGTCTGGAAGTAAAACGTATCATCAACGAACCAACCGCGGCTGCTCTGGCTTACGGTCTGGATAAAGAAGTCGGCAACCGTACTATCGCGGTTTACGACCTGGGTGGTGGTACCTTCGATATCTCTATTATCGAAATCGACGAAGTTGACGGCGAAAAAACCTTCGAAGTTCTGGCAACCAACGGTGATACCCACCTAGGTGGTGAAGACTTCGATACCCGTCTGATCAACTACCTCGTTGACGAGTTCAAGAAAGATCAGGGCATTGACCTGCGTAACGATCCGCTGGCTATGCAGCGCCTGAAAGAAGCCGCTGAGAAAGCGAAGATCGAACTGTCTTCCGCTCAGCAGACCGACGTGAACCTGCCGTACATCACTGCAGACGCGACCGGTCCTAAACACATGAACATCAAAGTGACCCGTGCGAAACTGGAAAGCCTGGTAGAAGACCTGGTGAACCGTTCTATCGAGCCGCTGAAAGTTGCTCTGCAGGACGCTGGCCTGTCCGTGTCTGATATCAACGACGTTATCCTCGTTGGTGGCCAGACCCGTATGCCAATGGTGCAGAAGAAAGTGGCTGAGTTCTTTGGTAAAGAGCCACGTAAAGACGTTAACCCGGACGAAGCAGTGGCTATCGGTGCTGCGGTTCAGGGTGGCGTACTGACCGGTGAAGTGAAAGACGTACTGCTGCTGGACGTTACCCCGCTGTCTCTGGGTATCGAAACCATGGGCGGTGTGATGACTGCGCTCATCAACAAAAACACCACCATCCCAACCAAGCACAGCCAGGTGTTCTCTACCGCTGAAGACAACCAGTCTGCGGTAACCATCCATGTGCTGCAGGGTGAGCGTAAGCGTGCGGCAGATAACAAATCTCTGGGTCAGTTCAACCTGGACGGTATTAACCCGGCACCGCGCGGCATGCCACAGATCGAAGTCACCTTCGACATCGATGCTGACGGTATCCTGCACGTGTCTGCGAAAGACAAAAACAGCGGTAAAGAGCAGAAGATCACCATCAAGGCATCTTCTGGTCTGAACGAGGCGGAAATCGAAAAAATGGTTCGCGATGCCGAAGCTAACGCGGAATCCGACCGTAAGTTCGAAGAGCTGGTTCAGACCCGCAACCAGGGTGACCATCTGCTGCACAGCACCCGTAAGCAGGTTGAAGAAGCAGGCGATAAACTGCCAGCGGAAGACAAGACTGCTATCGAAGCTGCACTAAGTGCGCTGGAATCCTCACTGAAAGGTGAAGATAAAGCGGACATCGAAGCGAAGATGCAGGAACTGGCACAGGCTTCTCAGAAGCTGATGGAAATCGCTCAGCAGCAGCACGCTCAACAGCAGGCGGGCGCTGACGCTTCGGCGAACAATGCGAAAGACGACGACGTTGTCGACGCTGAGTTCGAAGAAGTTAAAGATAAAAAATAATCGCCCTGATGCAGGGTAATTAATCGGCACGGGCGTAGGAGAACTCTCCACGCCCGTGCTCGCATGTTAAGGGGCTTAAAAAAACCAATGGCAAAGCAAGACTATTACGAGATTTTAGGCGTTCCGAAAACTGCGGAAGAGCGTGAAATCAAAAAGGCGTATAAGCGCCTGGCCATGAAATTCCACCCGGACCGTAATCAGGGTGACAAAGAGGCTGAAGCCAAATTTAAAGAGATCAAAGAAGCCTACGAAGTCCTGACCGATGCACAAAAACGTGCGGCCTATGACCAGTACGGTCACGCAGCCTTTGAACAGGGCGGCATGGGCGGCGGTGGATTCGGTGGCGGCGGCTTTGGCGGCGGTGCCGACTTCAGCGATATCTTTGGCGATGTCTTCGGCGACATCTTCGGCGGTGGGCGTGGTCGTCAGCGCGCGGCGCGCGGCGCGGACCTGCGCTACAACATGGATCTGACGCTGGAAGAGGCCGTTCGCGGTGTTACCAAAGAGATCCGTATTCCGACGCTGGAAGAGTGTGACGTCTGCCACGGCAGCGGCGCGAAAGCGGGTACCCAGCCTCAGACCTGTCCAACCTGTCACGGCTCCGGCCAGGTCCAGATGCGTCAGGGCTTCTTCGCGGTACAGCAGGCCTGTCCGCACTGTCACGGTCGCGGTACGCTGATTAAAGATCCGTGCACCAAATGCCACGGCCACGGTCGCGTTGAGAAAACCAAGACCCTGTCCGTTAAAATCCCGGCTGGCGTGGATACGGGCGACCGCATCCGTCTGGCGGGTGAGGGTGAAGCTGGCGAACACGGCGCACCGGCAGGCGATCTGTACGTTCAGGTGCAGGTGAAACAGCACGCTATCTTCGAGCGCGAAGGGAACAACCTGTACTGTGAAGTGCCGATCAACTTCGCGATGGCGGCTCTCGGCGGCGAAATCGAAGTGCCGACGCTGGATGGTCGCGTCAATCTGAAGATCCCGGGCGAGACCCAGACCGGTAAGCTGTTCCGCATGCGCGGGAAAGGCGTTAAATCCGTTCGCGGTGGTGCGCAGGGCGACCTGCTGTGCCGCGTCGTCGTGGAAACGCCGGTTGGCCTGAACGATAAGCAGAAACAGCTGCTGAAAGAGTTGCAGGAAAGCTTTGGTGGTCCGACGGGTGAGAAAAACAGCCCGCGTTCCAAAAGCTTCTTCGATGGCGTCAAAAAATTCTTCGATGATTTGACCCGCTAATCCGTTAGCTGGTTTTTATCTTCAAAAAGCCCGGAAGCGATTCCGGGCTTTTTTTATTTACGGTTATTGCTCGGTAAAAGTGAATCTATACTCAATATTAATCTGTTTTTGCCAAGCTATTTGGCTTGGTATTATGGTTTTATCGAGGTATTGTTGTAAAAGAGAGAACTTAAATGAAATTACTACACCGTTTCTTTAGCAGTGAGGCGTCCGGTGGCGTGCTCCTGATTATTGCCGCAGCGGCCGCGATGGTGCTGGCTAATCTTGGCATCACGCGGGATCTCTATCATGCATTTCTGGAAACGCCCGTTGAGCTGAAGGTCGGGGCGCTGGAAATTAACAAGAACATGCTGCTGTGGATCAACGATGCGCTGATGGCGGTGTTCTTCCTGCTGGTGGGGCTTGAAGTTAAGCGCGAGCTGGTGCTGGGCTCGCTTGCCAGCCGCCAGCGCGCGGCGTTCCCGGTCATTGCCGCGCTCGGTGGGATGGTGGTGCCGGCGCTGCTCTTCCTGGCGTTCACCTGGCAGGATCCGGTTGTACGTCACGGCTGGGCGATCCCGGCCGCGACGGATATCGCCTTTGCGCTCGGGGTGCTGGCCTTGCTGGGAAGTCGCGTGCCGGTTGCCCTGAAAATCTTCCTGATGGCGCTGGCGATCATCGATGATCTTGGCGCCATTGTGATTATCGCGCTGTTCTACACCAGCGATCTGTCGATCCTGTCTCTGAGCGTGGCTGCCGGAGCGATTGCGGTGCTGGCGCTGCTGAACATCTTTAATGTGCGCCGCATCGGTATCTACATCCTCGTGGGGATGGTGCTGTGGACGGCGGTGCTGAAATCCGGCGTGCACGCCACGCTGGCTGGGGTGATCGTCGGCTTCTTCGTGCCGCTTAAGCCGCAGGACGGCAAGTCGCCGGCCAAACAGCTGGAGCATGTACTGCACCCGTGGGTCGCCTTTATGATCCTGCCCCTGTTTGCGTTTGCCAATGCCGGGGTTTCGCTGGGCGGCGTGACGCTGGACGGGCTGACGTCCGTGCTGCCGCTGGGCATTATTGCCGGTCTGTTTATCGGTAAGCCGCTGGGTATTAGCCTCTTTTGCTGGCTGGCGACGAAACTGAAGCTGGCGTCATTGCCGCACGGCACCACGTTTAAGCAGATTATGGCCGTCGGCGTGCTGTGTGGAATAGGATTTACGATGTCGATCTTTATCTCGACGCTGGCATTTGGCGCGCATGCGCCTGAGCTGATCGTCTGGGCGAAACTCGGCATTCTCATCGGGTCATTACTGGCCGCCGTAATTGGTTATACCTTGTTGAAGGTGAAATTGTCCGGACAGGCCGTCCAGGCATAACGGAACACCGGGAGGAGGCGATCCTTCTCCCGAAACACACTCAAGGAGCGAAGACGCGATGTCTCATTTGAATTACAACCATCTTTACTACTTCTGGCACGTCTATAGACAGGGCTCGGTGGTCGGGGCTGCAGAGGCGCTCTACCTGACGCCGCAAACCATCACCGGGCAAATCAAGGCGCTGGAAGAACGTTTGCAGGGCAAGCTGTTCAAGCGTAAGGGGCGCGGGATTGAACCCAGCGAGCTGGGTGAGTTGGTTTTCCGCTACGCGGACAAAATGTTTACCCTTAGCCAGGAGATGCTGGATATCGTCAACTACCGCAAAGAGTCGAACCTGCTCTTTGATGTTGGCGTGGCGGATGCGCTGTCCAAACGGCTGGTGAGCGGCGTGCTGGATGCGGCGGTGGTTGAAGATGAACAAATCCACCTGCGCTGCTTTGAATCCACCCACGAGATGCTGCTGGAACAGCTGAGCCAGCACAAGCTGGACATGATTATCTCGGATTGTCCGATCGACTCGACGCAGCAGGAAGGGCTGTTCTCGGTGAAAATTGGGGAATGCGGCGTGAGCTTCTGGTGCATTAATCCGCCGCCGGAGAAACCCTTCCCGGCCTGCCTGGAAGAGCGCCGACTGCTGGTGCCGGGAAGACGTTCCATGCTGGGGCGCAAGCTCCTGAACTGGTTTAACTCGCAGGGGCTGAACGTGGAAATCCTCGGCGAATTTGACGATGCGGCGCTGATGAAAGCCTTTGGTGAAGCCCACAACGCCATCTTCGTTGCGCCGACGCTCTACGCGCACGATCTCTATTCGGACGACAAGATTACGGAGATAGGCAGAGTGGATAACGTGATGGAGGAGTATCACGCCATCTTTGCTGAAAGGATGATTCAGCATCCGGCGGTACAGCGAATCTGTAACCGTGACTACTCGGCGCTGTTTACGCCACCGACAATCTGAAGATATAAAAAAACCCGCGTTAAGCGGGTTCTTTTAAAACAAGCAACAACAAGCGGCGATTAAGCCAGTTTGTTGATCTGCGCGGTCAGGTTTGCTTTATGACGCGCTGCTTTGTTTTTGTGGATCAGACCTTTAGCAGCCTGACGATCCACGATTGGTTGCATTTCGTTAAATGCGTTCTGCGCAGCAGCTTTGTCGCCAGCTTCGATAGCTGCGTATACTTTCTTGATGAAAGTACGCATCATAGAGCGACGGCTTGCATTGTGCTTACGAGCCTTTTCAGACTGAATAGCACGTTTCTTAGCTGATTTGATATTAGCCAAGGTCCAACTCCCAAATATGATCTATGTGGACAATTCAAAGGCCGAGGAATATGCCCTCTATACCTTCTTTTGTCAATGGATTTGTGCAAATAAGCGCCGTTAATGTGGCGACGCTACGTTACGTAGTGATGGCGCAGGATTCTACCAGCTTGTTGTCCGTGAATACAGCTTTTCGGCATAAAAATCGCAGTTCGCGAGCAGATTTTTTCGCTGCGAAAGGTCAGCCTGATGAAATCATTACGGCTTTCTGTTTTGCACGAACAATCGCCGGTTAACCTTAACCGCTGTACAAGGTATACTTTGGCGATTTTCACTGTTTTGAGCCAGACATGAAGCTGATACGCGGCATACATAATCTCAGCAGAGCCCCGCACGGGTGCGTGCTGACCATTGGTAATTTCGACGGCGTGCATCGTGGTCATCAGGCGCTGTTGCAGGGATTGCGTAAAGAAGGGGAGGCCCGCGGCCTGCCCGTTGTAGTGATGATTTTCGAACCGCAGCCGCTGGAGCTGTTTGCGGGCGATAAATCTCCCGCCCGTCTTACACGCCTGCGCGAGAAGTTGCGCTATCTGGCTGAGTCCGGCGTGGACTATGTATTGTGCGTACGTTTCGATCGCCGCTTTGCCGCGCTGACAGCACAAAATTTCGTCAGCGACCTGCTGGTGAAGCGTCTTGGCGTGCAGTTTCTTGCCGTGGGCGATGATTTCCGCTTTGGCGCTGGTCGTCAGGGTGATTTCTTGCTATTACAGAAGGCTGGTCTGGAGTACGGTTTTGACGTCACCAGCGCGATGACCTTCTGTGAAGGCGGCGTGCGCGTCAGCAGCACGGCAGTGCGGCAGGCGCTGGCCAACGATGAACTGGATACGGCAGAAAACCTGCTGGGACATCCGTTCACCATCTCTGGTCGCGTGGTCCATGGCGATGCGCTGGGCCGCACGATAGGTTTCCCGACGGCGAATATACCGCTGCGTCGTCAGGTTTCCCCGGTTAAAGGGGTCTATGCGGTAGAAGTGGCAGGACTGGGCGATAAGCCGTTCTACGGCGTCGCCAATATTGGCACGCGTCCGACCGTTGCCGGTGTGCGTCAACAGCTAGAAGTGCACCTGCTGGACGTTGTAATGGACCTGTATGGTCGCCATATAGATGTGATACTGCGTAAAAAAATACGCAACGAGCAGCGATTTGGTTCGCTGGATGAACTCAAAGCGCAAATTGCGCGAGATGAATTAACAGCCCGCGAGTTTTTTGGGCTTTGAACCCGGCTTAACTGCCTACGTGATAAATACGGAACCGAGAATCTGATGAGTGACTATAAATCAACCCTGAATTTGCCGGAAACAGGGTTCCCGATGCGCGGCGATCTCGCCAAGCGTGAACCGGGAATGCTGGCGCGTTGGACCGATGATGACCTGTACGGCATCATTCGTGCAGCCAAAAAAGGCAAAAAAACCTTCATTCTGCATGATGGCCCTCCCTATGCGAATGGCAGCATTCATATTGGTCACTCTGTAAACAAGATTCTGAAAGACATTATCGTGAAGTCCAAAGGACTCGCGGGATATGACTCGCCTTACGTTCCGGGCTGGGACTGCCACGGCCTGCCAATCGAGCTGAAAGTTGAGCAGGAATTTGGCAAGCCTGGTGAAAAATTCACCGCCGCTGAGTTCCGTGCGAAGTGCCGCGAATACGCAGCCACCCAGGTTGACGGTCAGCGCGCTGACTTCATCCGTCTGGGCGTACTGGGCGACTGGTCGCATCCGTACCTGACCATGGACTTCAAAACCGAAGCCAACATCATCCGTGCGCTGGGCAAAATCATCGGTAACGGCCACCTGCACAAAGGCGCGAAGCCGGTGCACTGGTGCGTGGACTGCCGTTCTGCGCTGGCAGAAGCGGAAGTGGAGTATTACGACAAAACCTCTCCATCTATCGACGTAGCCTTCCATGCCGTCGATCAGGATGCGGTGAAAGCTAAATTTGGCGTGTCGTCCGTTAACGGCCCGATCTCGCTGGTGATCTGGACCACCACCCCGTGGACCCTGCCAGCCAACCGCGCGATCTCCCTATCCGGTGAGTTCGAATACGCGCTGGTGCAGATTGACGGCCAGGCGGTTATCCTGGCGAAAGATCTGGTTGAAAGCGTGCTGAAGCGCGCGAACATCGCCGATTACACCGTGCTGGGCACAGTAAAAGGCGACGCGCTGGAGCTGATGCGCTTCAAACACCCGTTCCTGGACTTCGACGTTCCGGCGATCCTGGGCGACCACGTAACGCTGGACGCGGGTACCGGTGCGGTACATACCGCCGGTGGCCACGGTCCTGACGACTACAACATCAGCCTGAAGTACGGTCTGGAAATCGCTAACCCGGTGGGGCCGGACGGTTCCTACCTGCCTGGCACCTACCCGGCGCTGGACGGTATCAACGTCTTCAAAGCGAACGACATTATTGTCGACATGCTGCGCACCAGCGGCGCGCTGCTGCACGTTGAAAAAATGCAGCACAGCTATCCGTGCTGCTGGCGTCATAAGACGCCAATCATCTTCCGTGCGACTCCGCAGTGGTTCGTCAGCATGGATCAGAAAGGCCTGCGCGAGCAGTCTCTGAAAGAGATCAAAGGCGTGCAGTGGATCCCGGACTGGGGCCAGGCGCGTATCGAATCCATGGTGGCTAACCGTCCTGACTGGTGTATCTCCCGTCAGCGTACCTGGGGCGTGCCGATGTCGCTGTTCGTGCATAAAGAGACGCATGAGCTGCACCCGAACACCCTGGAACTGATGGAAGAAGTGGCGAAGCGCGTCGAAGTTGACGGCATCCAGGCGTGGTGGGATCTCGACGCCCGTGACATCCTGGGCGCTGATGCGGATAACTACGAGAAAGTGCCGGATACCTTGGACGTATGGTTCGATTCCGGGTCTACCCACTCCTCCGTGGTTGACGTGCGTCCGGAATTTGCCGGTCACGCTGCCGATATGTATCTGGAAGGGTCTGACCAACACCGCGGCTGGTTCATGTCATCTCTGATGATCTCTACCGCCATGAAGGGTAAAGCGCCTTACCGTCAGTTACTGACTCACGGTTTCACCGTGGATGGTCAGGGCCGTAAGATGTCCAAATCCATCGGTAACACCGTTTCTCCGCAGGACGTGATGAACAAGCTGGGCGCAGACATTCTGCGTCTGTGGGTGGCGTCGACCGACTACACCGGCGAAATGGCGGTGTCTGACGAGATCCTGAAACGCGCTGCCGACAGCTATCGTCGTATCCGTAACACCGCGCGCTTCCTGCTGGCGAACCTGAACGGGTTTGATCCGGCAAAAGACATGGTGAAACCGGAAGAGATGGTGGTGCTGGACCGCTGGGCGGTAGGCTGCGCGAAAGCGGCGCAGGAAGATATCCTGAAGGCCTATGAGTCTTATGACTTCCACGAAGTGGTGCAGCGCCTGATGCGCTTCTGCTCCATCGAGATGGGCTCGTTCTACCTCGACATCATCAAAGACCGCCAGTACACCGCGAAAGCGGACAGCGTGGCGCGTCGTAGCTGCCAGACCGCGCTGTTCCATATCGCAGAAGCGCTGGTACGCTGGATGGCGCCGATCATGTCCTTCACCGCGGATGAAATCTGGGGTTACCTGCCGGGCGATCGTGAGAAGTATGTCTTCACCGGCGAATGGTACGAAGGTCTGTTCGATCTCTCCAGCACCGAAGCGATGAACGATGCCTTCTGGGACGAGCTGCTGAAAGTGCGTGGCGAAGTGAACAAGGTTATCGAGCAGGCGCGTGCTGACAAGAAAGTCGGCGGCTCTCTGGAAGCGGCAGTGACCCTGTACGCGGAGCCAGAGCTGGCGGCGAAGCTGACGGCGCTGGGCGATGAATTACGATTTGTCCTGTTGACCTCCGGTGCGAAAGTTGCGGATTATGCCGAGGCTTCTGCTGATGCTCAGCAGAGCGAACTGCTCAAAGGACTGAAAGTCGCGCTGAGCAAAGCCGACGGTGAGAAATGCCCGCGCTGCTGGCATTACACTACCGATATCGGCCAGGTGGCGGAACACGCAGACATCTGCGGACGCTGTGTAAGCAACGTCGCCGGTGACGGCGAAAAACGTAAGTTTGCCTGATGAGTAAAACTCTCTGTTCAACAGGACTGCGCTGGCTGTGGCTGGTTGTGGTGGTGCTGATTATCGATCTGGGCAGCAAGTTCCTGATCCTCCAGAACTTTGCTCTGGGGGAGACGGTGCCGCTGTTCCCGTCGCTTAACCTGCACTACGCGCGCAACTACGGTGCGGCGTTCAGTTTCCTTGCCGACAGCGGTGGCTGGCAGCGCTGGTTCTTTGCGGGTATCGCTCTCGGTATCTGCGTGATCCTGGCGGTGCTGATGTACCGCTCGAAGGCAACGCAAAAGCTGAATAACATCGCCTACGCGCTGATCATTGGCGGCGCGCTGGGCAACCTGTTTGATCGCCTGTGGCACGGCTTTGTGGTCGATATGATCGACTTCTACGTCGGCGACTGGCACTTCGCGACCTTTAACCTCGCTGATAGCGCCATTTGCATCGGTGCGGCGTTAATCGTGCTGGAAGGCTTCTTGCCGAAACCGGCCGCGAAAGAGCAGGCGTAAGCATCAATGCCGGGTGGCGCTACGCTTACCCGGCCTACCGAATTTGTGGCTTCCCGTAGGCCCGGTAAGCGTAGCGCCACCGGGCAACAGGTGACCCAAAACAAGCGAGCAATTTGCATGTCTAAATCCGTACAGAGCAACAGCGCGGTTCTCGTTCACTTTACGCTGAAGCTGGATGACGGCTCCACGGCCGAATCCACCCGCAACAACGGCAAACCGGCCCTGTTTCGTCTTGGCGATACCTCCCTGTCTGAAGGTCTTGAGCAGCAGCTTCTCGGTCTGAAAGAGGGTGAGAAAAAAGCCTTTTCGCTGGAGCCGGATGCCGCGTTTGGCGTGCCAAGCCCGGATCTGATCCAGTATTTCTCCCGTCGTGAGTTTATGGACGCGGGTGAACCGGAGATCGGGGCAATTATGCTCTTTACCGCTATGGACGGCAGCGAAATGCCTGGCGTGATCCGCGAAATCAACGGCGACTCGATTACCGTTGACTTCAACCATCCGCTTGCCGGGCGTACCGTTCATTTTGATATTGAAGTGCTGGAAATCGATCCGGCACTGGAGGCCTGAGATGCAGATCCTGTTGGCTAACCCGCGCGGCTTTTGCGCCGGTGTAGACCGCGCTATCAGCATTGTTGAAAACGCGCTGGAAATTTACGGCGCGCCGATTTATGTGCGTCACGAAGTGGTGCATAACCGCTACGTGGTCGACAGCCTGCGCGATCGCGGTGCCATCTTTATCGAGCAGATCAGCGAAGTGCCTGACGGTGCGATCCTGATTTTCTCCGCGCACGGCGTCTCTCAGGCGGTCCGTAACGAAGCGAAAAGTCGCGATCTGACCGTCTTCGATGCCACCTGTCCATTAGTGACAAAAGTGCATATGGAAGTGGCGCGCGCCAGCCGCCGTGGTGAAGAGTCGATCCTGATTGGCCATGCCGGCCACCCGGAAGTTGAAGGCACCATGGGCCAGTACAGCAACCCGGAAGGGGGAATGTACCTGGTGGAGTCGCCGGAAGATGTCCTGACGCTGAACGTGAAAAACGAAGCGCGCCTGTCGTTTATGACCCAGACGACGCTCTCCGTCGACGATACCTCAGACGTGATTGACGCCCTGCGTCAGCGCTTCCCGAAAATCGTCGGGCCGCGCAAGGATGACATTTGCTACGCCACCACCAATCGTCAGGAAGCGGTGCGCGCGCTGGCTGAACAGGCGGACGTGGTGCTGGTGGTCGGCTCTAAGAACTCCTCCAACTCTAACCGTCTGGCTGAACTGGCACAGCGAATGGGGAAGGCGGCGTTCCTGATCGACGATGCCACGGATATTCAGGAAGCGTGGGTTAAAGACGCGGCCTGCGTTGGCGTGACGGCCGGGGCGTCCGCGCCGGATATTCTGGTACAAAACGTCATTTCCCGCCTGCAGGAGCTGGGCGGCGGCGAAGCGGTGCCGCTGGAAGGACGTGAAGAGAACATTGTTTTCGAAGTACCGAAAGAACTGAGAATCGACGCCCGCGAAGTCGAATAGTCCCTTTTCTGATGAAAGGCCAGCACCTCCTGTGCTGGCCTTTTTTTTACCCGTTACTTTATCGTGACGACAAAATCATGTCTTTTACTGATATTTAAGTCGGTTTCACGTTAAATTCTAATTATTGGTGTTTTCAGTTGGCAGTGCTCAGAAAGGCTGGTTAATCTGAAAACGGTTTACATCATTTTAACGTAAGAGAATAACTATGCATGATGCACAGATCCGTGTCGCCATTGCGGGCGCGGGTGGACGTATGGGCCGTCAGCTGATTCAGGCGGCACTTCAGATGGATGGCGTAGCACTTGGCGCGGCGCTGGAGCGTGACGGTTCATCACTTCTGGGGACCGATGCTGGTGAGCTGGCGGGCGCGGGAAAGACCGGCGTCACCGTACAAAGCAGCCTGGAGGCGGTTAAAGAGGACTTCGATGTCTTCATCGATTTTACCCGCCCGGAAGGGACGCTCACGCATCTGGCATTTTGCCGCCAGCACGGCAAGGGGATGGTGATCGGCACCACCGGTTTTGACGATGCGGGCAAGCAGGCTATCCAGGATGCATCCAAAGAGATTGCGATTGTCTTCGCCGCAAACTTTAGCGTGGGGGTTAACGTCATGCTGAAGCTGCTGGAGAAGGCCGCGAAGGTGATGGGCAACTACACCGATATTGAGATTGTTGAAGCTCACCACCGCTATAAGGTTGATGCGCCATCCGGCACGGCGCTGGCGATGGGCGAAGCGATTGCTCATGCACTTGATAAAGATTTAAAAGACTGTGCGGTCTATGCCCGCGAAGGCCACACCGGGGAACGCGTGCCAGGCACCATTGGTTTCGCAACCGTCCGGGCGGGTGACATCGTCGGCGAACATACCGCGATGTTCGCCGATATTGGCGAGCGCGTCGAAATTACGCATAAAGCGTCCAGCCGAATGACGTTTGCCAATGGTGCCGTTCGATCCGCTTTGTGGCTGAAAGAGAAGAGAAATGGCCTTTTTGATATGAGAGATGTGCTGGATCTCAACAATTTGTAAGCATTATTACCCATCGTGATGTGGTTATTGCAGTCGTAATTATTTGATTGCATAGGGCAATAATTTATTGCCCTTTTATTTTATCTGTTTCGTGATTATTTTGTTCATTTAGCCTTGAAAGTATAGCT
Source organism: Enterobacter sp. CFEC122 (assembly GCF_052983755.1). Classification (NCBI taxonomy): domain Bacteria; kingdom Pseudomonadati; phylum Pseudomonadota; class Gammaproteobacteria; order Enterobacterales; family Enterobacteriaceae; genus Enterobacter; species Enterobacter sp. CFEC122. The sequence continues at coordinate 164,400 of NZ_JBRIQR010000004.1, forward strand.
GTTCCTCTTGATTCTCGTTACTGAAATGTAAATTTTGACCACTTGGTCCACTTTTTGATGCTGCGTCGACTCATTTTTCATTAAACCCGGCGCGCAAGCGTTTTCCGCAGTGATTTACCTGATCTTTTTGTCGCTTAAGCTTCACTCGCCTCGCCAGATACGCAAAAGACTAAACAAAATATCGGTTTTAAGTTGACTTTTACCCACCAAATCTCCAGAATGCCGCCGTTTGCCAAAAATCCGCTGGCAACACATTTGCATTGATCCATGACATAGTTATGCATTAATATGCAAATAAAGTGAGTGAATATTCTCTGGAGGGTGTTTTGATTAAGTCAGCGCTATTGGTTCTGGAAGACGGAACCCAGTTTATCGGTCGGGCCATAGGGGCAACGGGTTCGGCGGTTGGGGAAGTCGTTTTCAATACTTCAATGACCGGTTATCAAGAAATCCTCACTGATCCTTCCTATTCTCGCCAAATCGTTACTCTTACTTATCCTCATATCGGCAATGTCGGCACCAATGCGGCTGACGAAGAATCCTCTCAGGTACATGCGCAAGGCCTTGTCATTCGTGACCTGCCGCTGATTGCCAGCAACTTCCGCAACACTGAAGATCTCTCTTCTTACCTGAAGCGCCATAACATCGTGGCGATTGCCGATATCGATACCCGTAAGTTAACGCGTCTGCTGCGCGAGAAGGGTGCACAGAACGGCTGCATCATCGCAGGTGATAACCTCGATGCGACGCTGGCGCTGGAAAAAGCGAAAGCTTTCCCGGGCCTGAACGGCATGGACCTGGCGAAAGAAGTGACTACCGCTGAAGCCTACAGCTGGACTCAGGGTAGCTGGACGCTGGAAGGCGACCTGCCGGAAGCGAAAAAAGAGAGCGAGCTGCCGTTCCACGTGGTGGCCTACGATTTTGGCGCCAAGCGCAACATCCTGCGCATGCTGGTTGACCGCGGCTGCCGCCTGACGGTGGTGCCTGCACAAACGTCTGCCGAAGACGTGTTGAAGATGAATCCGGACGGTATTTTCCTGTCCAACGGTCCTGGCGACCCGGCGCCGTGCGATTACGCCATCGCCGCCATTAAGTCCTTCCTGGAAACCGATATCCCGGTATTCGGCATCTGCCTCGGCCATCAGCTGCTGGCGCTGGCGAGCGGTGCGAACACCGTCAAGATGAAGTTCGGCCACCACGGTGGTAACCACCCGGTGAAAGACATCGATAACAACACGGTGATGATCACCGCGCAGAACCACGGCTTTGCCGTCGATGAAGCCTCAATGCCGGCTAACCTGCGCGTGACCCATAAGTCGCTGTTCGATGGCACCCTGCAGGGGATTCATCGTACCGATAAGCCAGCATTCAGCTTCCAGGGCCACCCGGAAGCGAGCCCGGGCCCGCACGACGCCGCGCCGCTGTTCGATCACTTCATCGAACTTATCGAGCAATACCGTAAGACCGCTAAATAATCAGGAGCCGAGAAGACAATGCCAAAACGTACAGACATAAAAAGCATCCTGATCCTTGGCGCTGGCCCGATCGTTATCGGCCAGGCCTGCGAATTCGACTACTCCGGCGCGCAGGCGTGTAAAGCCCTGCGTGAAGAGGGTTACCGCGTTATCCTGGTGAACTCTAACCCGGCGACCATCATGACCGACCCGGAAATGGCTGATGCAACCTACATTGAGCCGATTCACTGGGAAGTGGTGCGTAAAATCATCGAAAAAGAGCGCCCGGACGCGGTGCTGCCGACCATGGGCGGCCAGACGGCGCTGAACTGCGCGCTGGAGCTGGAGCGTCAGGGCGTGCTGGCCGAGTTCGGCGTGACCATGATTGGCGCGACCGCCGACGCGATTGATAAAGCCGAAGACCGTCGCCGCTTCGACGTGGCGATGAAGAAAATCGGCCTCGACACCGCGCGCTCCGGTATCGCACACAACATGGAAGAAGCGCTGGCCGTTGCGGCTGACGTGGGCTATCCGTGCATCATCCGTCCATCGTTCACCATGGGCGGCACCGGCGGCGGTATTGCCTACAACCGCGAAGAGTTCGAAGAAATTTGCGAACGCGGTCTGGATCTTTCCCCAACCAAAGAGCTGCTGATTGATGAATCGCTGATTGGCTGGAAAGAGTACGAGATGGAAGTGGTGCGTGATAAAAACGACAACTGCATCATCGTCTGCTCCATCGAAAACTTCGATGCGATGGGTATCCACACCGGCGACTCCATCACCGTTGCGCCAGCCCAGACGCTGACCGACAAAGAGTATCAAATCATGCGTAACGCCTCGATGGCGGTACTGCGTGAAATCGGCGTGGAAACCGGCGGTTCTAACGTACAGTTCTCCGTAAACCCGAAAACCGGCCGTCTGATTGTTATCGAAATGAACCCGCGCGTGTCCCGTTCCTCCGCGCTGGCCTCTAAAGCGACCGGCTTCCCGATTGCGAAAGTGGCGGCGAAACTGGCGGTGGGTTATACCCTCGATGAGCTGATGAACGACATCACCGGTGGCCGCACCCCTGCGTCCTTCGAGCCGTCCATCGACTACGTTGTCACCAAAATTCCACGCTTCAACTTCGAGAAATTTGCCGGCGCCAACGACCGTCTGACCACCCAGATGAAATCCGTCGGTGAAGTGATGGCGATTGGCCGCACGCAGCAGGAATCCCTGCAGAAAGCGCTGCGCGGCCTCGAAGTGGGCGCGACCGGCTTTGACCCAAAAGTGAGCCTGGACGACCCGGAAGCGCTGACCAAAATCCGTCGCGAGCTGAAAGACGCAGGCGCAGAACGTATCTGGTACATCGCCGATGCCTTCCGTGCCGGCCTGTCCGTCGACGGCGTGTTCAACCTGACCAACATCGACCGCTGGTTCCTGGTACAGATTGAAGAGCTGGTGCGTCTGGAAGAGAAAGTGGCAGAGCTGGGCATCAACGGCCTGGACGCAGACTTCCTGCGCATGCTGAAGCGTAAAGGATTCGCCGACGCGCGTCTGGCTAAGCTGGCGGGCGTGCGCGAAGCGGAGATCCGCAAGCTGCGCGACCAGTACGACCTGCACCCGGTTTACAAGCGCGTCGACACCTGTGCGGCAGAGTTTTCTACCGACACCGCGTACATGTACTCCACCTATGAAGACGAGTGCGAAGCAAATCCGTCAGTTGACCGCGACAAGATTATGGTGCTGGGCGGCGGTCCAAACCGTATCGGCCAGGGCATCGAGTTCGACTACTGCTGCGTACACGCCTCGCTGGCGCTGCGTGAAGACGGTTACGAGACCATCATGGTCAACTGTAACCCAGAAACCGTCTCCACCGACTACGACACCTCTGACCGCCTCTACTTCGAGCCGGTTACCCTGGAAGACGTGCTGGAAATCGTGCGCATCGAGAAGCCAAAAGGCGTTATCGTGCAGTACGGTGGCCAGACGCCGCTGAAGCTGGCGCGCGCGCTGGAAGCGGCAGGCGTACCGGTTATCGGGACCAGCCCGGATGCGATTGACCGCGCGGAAGACCGCGAGCGTTTCCAGCAGGCGGTTGACCGTCTGAAGCTGAAACAGCCGGCGAACGCCACGGTGACGGCCATCGAACAGGCCGTAGAGAAGGCGAAAGAGATTGGCTACCCGCTGGTGGTGCGTCCTTCTTATGTGCTGGGCGGCCGCGCGATGGAAATCGTCTACGACGAAGCCGACCTGCGTCGCTACTTCCAGACGGCGGTGAGCGTCTCCAACGATGCACCAGTGCTGCTTGACCGCTTCCTCGACGATGCGGTAGAAGTGGACGTTGACGCCATCTGCGACGGCGAAATGGTGCTGATTGGCGGCATCATGGAGCATATCGAGCAGGCGGGCGTACACTCCGGCGACTCCGCCTGTTCTCTGCCAGCGTACACCCTGAGCCAGGAAATTCAGGACGTGATGCGCCAGCAGGTGCAGAAGCTGGCCTTCGAGCTGCAGGTTCGCGGCCTGATGAACGTCCAGTTCGCGGTGAAAGACAACGAAGTCTACCTGATTGAAGTCAACCCGCGTGCGGCACGTACCGTACCGTTCGTCTCTAAAGCCACCGGTATTCCGCTGGCGAAAGTGGCGGCGCGCGTGATGGCAGGCCAGACGCTGGCACAGCAGGGCGTGACCAAAGAGATCATTCCACCGTACTACTCGGTGAAAGAAGTGGTGCTGCCGTTCAACAAATTCCCGGGCGTTGACCCGCTGTTAGGGCCAGAAATGCGCTCAACCGGGGAAGTGATGGGCGTGGGCCGTACCTTCGCAGAAGCGTTTGCCAAGGCGCAGCTGGGCAGCAGCTCGACCATGAGAAAATCGGGCCGTGCGCTGCTCTCTGTTCGCGAAGGCGATAAAGAGCGCGTGGTTGACCTTGCGGCCAAGCTGCTGAAGCAGGGCTTTGAGCTGGACGCGACCCACGGTACGGCAATTGTGCTGGGCGAAGCGGGTATCAACCCGCGTCTGGTGAACAAGGTGCATGAAGGTCGTCCGCACATTCAGGATCGTATCAAGAATGGCGAATACACCTACATCATCAACACCACCGCAGGCCGCCAGGCGATTGAAGACTCCAAGCTGATTCGCCGCAGCGCGCTGCAGTACAAAGTGCACTACGACACCACCCTGAACGGCGGTTTCGCAACGGCCATGGCGCTGAATGCGGATGCTACCGAGAAGGTGATTTCGGTTCAGGAAATGCACGCGCAGATTAGCAAGTAAGTAAAAATGCCCGGTGCCGTTCGGTTGCCGGGCATTCACCCCATCTTCAGGACCTTCTGGTTTTTCATCCTCTTTCAGTCAGTTAGCCTAAAATTGTTAGGTCGATAACGAAATTCAACTGAGAGCAGGGGAAAACACCATGCAAAATAAATTACTGATCGCCACCCTTCTTGCCGCTACTGCAACGTTTACCGTCGCGGGCTGTTCCTCTAACCAGGCAGTGAAAACCACCGATGGCAAAACCATTGTCACCGACGGAAAACCACAGGTCGATGACGATACCGGTCTGGTGTCGTATAAAAATGCGGAAACGGGTCAGACCGAGCAGATCAACCGCGATCAGGTGAAATCAATGGGCGAGCTGGATAACTAATAAAAAAAGCCGTGGCGTTTGCAACGGCTTTTAGTCTTTCAGGAACGATTACCAGCGGTGGTTCAGCAGGATATGACCGCCATAAGCAGCATAGCTGTTCTCACCCCACTCGCCGCTGGCGCGCAGGGAGAGCGTCGTGGTTTCGTTCAGGTTGCCGGTGACGCCCAGCTCTAACTGACCACGATCTTCCGGCGTATCGTTGCTGACGGTCTCGCCGTTAAACGCCAGATCGTTCTGACCTGCGCCTTTCAGCCAGTTCACGGCAACGTACGGCTGCCAGGCTTTCACGTCTTTCTGTTCGAAGTAGCTTGATTTGACGCCCAGACGACCAAACAGACCGTCGTTGTCCAGCGTGGTAATCCGCACGCCGTCGCGATCGGTATGGTTTTCCTGATCCAGATAGCTGTAGATAACCTGCGCCTGAGGTTCGATTTTCCAGGTGCGCTCATTTTCTGAATCAATCACCCATGCATGGCCCACTTCGACGGATGCCGCGAAGCCTTCACTGTCGTAATCTTCATCATTACGGTTGCTGGTCACTTTATTGTTGTACCAGCTATAGGCGGCCCAGGTATCAACGTAGCTGCCCAGACGCAGCTTCTGATCTTCCTGCCAGGTTGCATACAGGCCGACGTTAAAGCCATCCACTTTGCCCTGCGCATCACGTACGTTGTGTTTTGCATCAGAGTGGGTCTTCGCCTGACCTGCCCCGAACATGCCACCCGCACGCAGGATGCCGTTGTCCATTGGCTTACTCATGAAGTCGCTGCCTACCTGAAGGACAGTGATGGTGGTGTCATAGCTGACTTTGTCACCGCCCGCATTGTTTTCATGGTAGCGGCCTTTGACGTACATCCAGGTGTTGAGATCTTCCTCGTTACGGAAGGTGATCTGATCGCGATCGTCACGCTTGTGCAGGAACATGCTCTGCGCGGCAAGGTAGTTACCTAAGTAAGCGCCGACCTCAGGAGCCATGACTTCGGGACCGCTATTGCTGCCGTTGTCGGTGTTACCACCGTTGTCAGTGTTACTGCCGTTGTCGGTGTTACTGCCGTTGTCGGTATTACCGCCATTGTCGGTGTTACTGCCGTTGTCGGTATTACCACCGTTGTCGGTATTATTGCCGTTGTCGGTATCGGTATCGTCTGCCGGAATGTCTGATGGCGTTGCCTTCGATTCCAGATACCAGTTTCCGTCGCCGTGCTGATAAAGATTATACTCATACGCACCCGCAACAACCGGTTTTGCCAGGGTGAGCTGAGCTTCTGAACTGCCGCCAACTCTGACAATTTCCATACCGTTTACGGTTTGCGCGCCCAGCCCCCCCATGTTGCTGACGCTGACCCCGGATTGGCCAAAGCTGCTCCCGGTGATGGTGAGATGGTCGGTTGGTGCATTATCCTCACCGAGCGTACTGTTTAACACGATCTGGCTGCCCGCGGAGCCGGTATAGTCGCCGTTAATGGTGAAATTGTTGCCAACGCTGTTATTGGCGGCGCTGAGTAACAGCGTGCCGCCATTAGTCACGTTGCCGTTGATAGTATCAACGCCGGCAGCGCTGAGCGTGGCGTTACCCTGGACTGCATTCCATGCCGCCAGCGTACCGCCGTTAAGAATGGCAATGTTATTGTTAACTTCACCTGCGGTTGCAAAGGTCGCGCCGTTATCAATGGTCACGGTGGCGTTACTGCCCTTGACACCGAGTGTTGCTCCTGAAGATACCAGCGTAGTGCCGCCGTGAAGAACCGTATCCCCTGTATAGCTATTTTTGCCCGTCAGGGTCAGCGTGTTGGAATCAACTTTTTCGACGTTACCGCTACCGGTCATATTGGTGGCGAAAGTGAAATTGCTTCCCTGATTAAAAGTGACGGTACCGTTGTTGGTGAGTCCACCGCTGAGCGTCGCTGTTTTTTCGCCATCACCAAGTTGCAGCAAGGCGTCTTTGGCCACCCGTGTAATACCGGTATTCGATACCGCGCCAGACAGGGTTAATGCGCCCGTGTTTATCAGCAAGGAGTCGCCTGAGCCAATTATGTCAAGCTTGCCTGACAGTGCCCAGCTTTCGCCGTTCATTGTGACACTGGCAAAACCATCGCCTTCATTCAGACCAGTAAAGTTACTGTCTTCCGAACCCATGCCGAGCAATTCCAGGGTATTTCCTTTGGAATTT
>NZ_JBRIQR010000005.1:0-166719 GCF_052983755.1 Enterobacter sp. CFEC122
AACGTAAGTGGAGGCAAAATCTGCATTTCTGCGGTCATGATTGACCTGGTCCATTGAATCATGTGAAGCCACCTTTTCAGGCATGATTTGTGTCGAGGCCCCGCACGACCCAACGTCTACGTTTACACATGGTTGAAAGACGTTTGATATACTTCAGCCTTTGCCCACTGCTGCCGTAAACTTATGGAAATTGAATTAGATAAAAGCTTTAGAGAAAGGATTTTCCACGCGGTCATTTTTGAAGTCACGGCCAACATTATCATCGCGCTGTCGCTTGCGTGGCTGATGAACGTGTCGGTACTCCAGTCTGGTTCGCTGTCCGTGATATCCGCGCTTACCGCCACGGCCTGGAATTTTGTGTTTAACAAATTCTTTGACGCTCTTCAGAAAAAATACCAGTTTGAAAGAACGTTCCTCGTCCGCGCGCTCCATGCGGCCTGTTTCGAAGCCGGACTTATCATCACGTTAATTCCTGTGGCCATGGTGATGCTGCATTTAACGATGACGGAGGCATTTTTTGTTGAGATTGGTTTGGTACTGTTTTTCCTGCCGTACACGATGCTGTTTAACTGGATTTACGATTACCTGCGCTGGACATTTGTTGGACGGAAACGGTCTGCTATGTAACGAGATATCTGTCACATAGATGCACCTGTGCTCATATTCGACTCCTGTCACCTTCTATACTCTTCATTTCTCTATCGCTTTCAAGGAGTCGATAATGTTTGATCATGTGAAATTTGGCGTCAGCGATTATGAAAAAAGTAAAACCTTCTTCCTCGAGGCGCTTCGTCCGCTTGGTGTCGAACTCATCGATGAAGGCGCGCCGGATTATGGTGTTGAGATGAGCTCTGGCGACGTTTCGCTTTGCCTTTTCCAGACAAATGACAAACCAGCGCCTCTGCATCTGGCGTTTGTGGCCAAGACCCGTCAACAGGTAGATGATTTTTACCATGCCGCGCTGGGCGCTGGCGGACGTGATAACGGTGAGCCGGGGCTACGTTCCTATGGTGAAAATTACTATGCCGCTTTTGTCATCTCGCCTGATGGTCATAACATTGAAGCCGTATGCCATGCGCCGGAAAGTCGGTAGCCCAAATATTTCGCTTGAGAACATTTTAGAAGCTAAATCCTGACAGCCAGTCGCTGGCTGTCAGAGGCTGTCACGATCTGAGGCCAGCACGACGGATACCCCCTTTTCCGATACCGCGCGGATCCACTCCTTATCTGTACCGTCTTCAACGATGATGGTATTCACTGATGATACATCGCCAATCACAAACGACGACGCGGTGTTGATCTTTTCCGGAGACGCCAGAACGACCGTTTCCGCGGCTCTGCCGGAAAATGCACGTTTGATGCATGCCTCTTCGAAATCGCCGGTTGTCAGCCCCGCATCCGGATGAATACCAGTCACGCCCATAAAGAACAGATCTGCATGAATATTCTCTATGCCTTCGATGGCCGCCGCGCCGACCGCAACAATCGAGTGTTTATACAACCGTCCGCCGATCAAAATCACCTCAATGGCAGGATGATCAACAAGCCCCAGAGCAATACTCGGGCTGTGCGTCACCACGGTGATGCGCAAGTCAGGCGGGAAAAAGGTAATCAGCTCCGAGGTTGTCGTGCCACCGTCGATAATCACTACCTGGCCTGATGAAATCAGCTGGGCCCCTTTCCGGGCCACCCTTTTTTTTGCATCCATCTTCACGGATTGCCGTTCGGCAAACGGAGCAATTGCGGAAGATGACGGTAGTGCGCCGCCGTGAACACGCTGCAAACGCCCTTCTGCCGCCAGCTCGCGGAGATCGCGCCGGATAGTGTCTTCAGAGACGTCGAAAAGAATGCTCAGCGCTTTTGACTGGACCTGACCTTCGGCACCCAGCTTTTCAAGGATCAATTGTTTTCGCTGACGAGTGAGCATCCTGTTTTCCTGATGTTGCATGTTTTACCTTGAAAGTGCATGATATTGCTGTTTATGAGTATTACTCTACGTAAGGAGGAACAATCGTGCAATCAAAACGTGCAGATGTGCGCATCATTAACAGTGAAACCCTGTCAGATAACTGGTACATCCTTAAAAAATACACCTTCGACCTGCAGCGCCGTGATGGCGAATGGCAGCGGCAACAGCGGGAAGTCTATGACCGTGGCAACGGCGCGACGATTCTTCTCTACAACCGTGAGAAAAAGACGGTCATCCTGACGCGCCAGTTCCGCTTCCCTGTTTTTATCAACGGACATGAGGACGATTTAATTGAAGCGGCGGCGGGATTGCTGGACAACATGGATCCTGAAAGTCGCATCAAAGCAGAAGCGGAAGAAGAGACCGGTTTCCACGTTACGCGCGTAGAGAAAATCTTTGAAGCCTATATGAGCCCGGGCTCTGTCACGGAAAAACTCTATTTTTATCTTGCCGAGTATCAGCCGAAAGACAGAACCGGCGCCGGCGGCGGGATCAAGGCTGAGGGAGAAGATATCGACGTGCTGGAAATGACTCTTGAAGAGGCATTACGCCGCATTGAAACCGGCAGGATTGTCGACGGTAAAACCATCATGCTGCTTTATCATATTGCCCTGAAAGGCATTCTGTAACCCACTGGTTTAAATCCTGATTTCAATTTGTTTGAACCTGGGAGAAAAGCGTAAAACCTCCTAAATTTTGCAGCCTACTATATTTAGTGAACGATTTCGAAATTCGATAAAAACATCAACAATTCCCTAAGTCATCTGCATTTACCATTCAAAAATCCCAAACGTTCACGAGGCTGCCAGTTGAGGCAGCCTGTCTTATCTGTTGACTGGATTAAAATGCGACTCGCTACAGATAACGAAGCATATTATACTTGCTCCTCCACTCGTACAGGAGGCAGCAACTCACGTGAAGGATACATATTACAACGACTTAACGATCAATACGCAAATTCAGAGTGAGCTGGACGCGTTTTTTGAGGACTTCAAAGGGATCGTCTTCGCCTACGCCATTATGAACAAGAAAGATCCCTCACAGATGAGGATAATCAATAACAGTCCAGAGTGGTTTACTATCTACCTTGAAAAAAAATATCAGTTCATTGACCCTGTTATCATTCGGGCCTTGCGCTGTGTGGAAGATTTTTTCTGGGAAAGTGATGTTGTCCTGTCAGATGGTTATAACCTGACGCGTATTTTCGACGAAAGTGTCCAGTATGATATTTATCAGGGACAGACGTTTCCTCTGCATGACTATTTGAATAACCTTGTTGTCTTATCCGTCATCAGTCCTAAGCATTCTGGGATTGACATTGAAAAATATCGGCCGCATTTTCTACGCTTCCTTGTTCAGTTACACCAGAAGACACTCAATCTGTATAGTCAGCATCAGCAGAAAAAGAATGTTTTCCTGTCGCCACGTGAGCGCCAAATCCTTAAATGGGTCAGCGCCGGAAAAACGTACGCAGAAATTTCTGTTATATTGTCTATTGCTGAGCGCACCGTTAAATTCCATATGGGCAACATCATGAAAAAGCTCGGTGTGAATAATGCAAGACACGCAATAAAACTTGGAACGGAACTCCGGTTACTGGAGGGCTGAGCCTCAGCCACTGGTTATAAATGGCGTAAGTGCTCGAGCATTTCGCGAAGCCAGTGACTGGATTTGTCTTTGCTAATAATGTCTTCAATAATGCTGGTGCTGGCGGGCATATAAATATAGTAAATAACCTCGCCTTTTTCAGAAACACCACGCTGAATAACTTCAACTTTCCAGTTCGCATGGCGAAATATGGCATACATTCCACGACTGGCTACAGCATACATTCCATGATATTTGTTCTTCATGCAATAAATATTCATTGCAAGAAACAATGCTTTACTGGCGGGCACGCCATGCAGACTTGCGGAATCTCGTATTTCTTTATCTAAAAATAAACGGCTCACTTCACAACAAGGAACATCTGCGGGAAAAATAATGGGGTTGTCGAAATAATTATGAAAAATTTCGCTTATCATTGTGGGCTGCGTTGCGTTAATAAATCGTGCGCCGCATAACAGTTGTCCATCATACATACCCAGTAAATATGTCGTGTTATGGGAATCAAATTGATCCTTCTCCATACCTTCGACGCATTCCACTTTCCAGTCGAGTCGGTCCCGAAACGTTTTTCTCCGGAGTCGGTAAAGTTCGCGCGCTAATGCTGGGGGTAAATCATCGTAGTCGTGTAAAAAAAATTCAATGACAGAATTCATGCTCTTGTTCCTGATAATAACACCTGAAACTATTATCACCTGTCTTTTAGGACAGCTTTCATTGTGCCGCATATTCCCTATACTTAAAAAGTACCTGACCACGAAGTTCTCGCAAAACTAAGCGGCCAGGAGGTCAAAGACCTACGAAACACCAGGGATATACCCATCGATGATTATCTAATATTTAAAGTTTCGGGTACAGAGCATAAGAAGCACTTTGCCGATAAAATATTAAAAAACAATAATCATAAAATAATTACAATAAATGTATTGCCCCTTAATCTTTTAAGGGGTAATATTTCCGTTTTATTATTTTTTGCACCTCTCTTCATTTTCAGACTCTGCTGGCTTCATCTGGCCAAACACCCTCGCCAATACCGCTTTGCAGGCATCTGCCTGTGCTATTCTTGCAGAAACATGCAAAACGGAGAATTGATAATGGCCGACTGGAACCCTTCTCTTTACCTGCAATTTGGCGCAGAAAGAACGCGTCCGGCCGCAGAACTGCTCGCCAGAGTTCCTCTGGATGAGGCCGCTACCATCGCGGATTTGGGCTGCGGACCGGGAAACAGCACCGCGCTGTTGAAGCATCGCTGGCCTTCTGCTCACATCACCGGGGTCGATAACTCCCCTGCCATGCTCGAAGAAGCACGCGCCGCCTTACCCGATTGCCATTTTGTAGAGGCCGATATTCGTCAGTACACGCCCGGCCAGCCGCTGAGCCTGATTTATGCCAACGCGTCGCTGCAATGGATTCCGGACCATTACGATCTCCTGCCGCATCTAGTCTCCCAGCTTAAGCTAAATGGCGTGCTGGCGGTCCAGATGCCTGATAACTGGCTGGAACCCACCCATGTGGCGATGCGTGAAGTGGCGCTGGAGCAAGACTATCCAGACCGTGGCCGCGAACCGCTGCCGGGCGTACACGCTTATTACGATATTCTGTCGGAAGCTGGCTGTGACGTGGATATCTGGCGGACAACCTATTATCACAAAATGAGCTCTCATCAGGCGATTATTGACTGGGTAAGCGCCACCGGCCTGCGCCCCTGGCTTCAGGAACTGAACGAGAGCGAGCAGAAACGGTTCCTGAAACGCTACCATGAACTGCTGGAAGAGCAGTATCCGCTCCAGGAAAACGGGCAGATACTGCTGGCTTTTCCAAGGTTGTTTATCGTGGCTCAACGCCAGCCCTGATCCGATTATGAGCGGGCTTCTTTGAGCAGCTGCTGGATAACCTTTTCCTGTTGCTCATAGTCACCTTCGCCAAAGGCGGTATAGCGCAGCTGCCCTTTGGCATCAAAATAGTAATGTGCTGGCCAGTACTGATTGCCGAACGCATTCCAGATTTGATAGTTGTTATCCGTCACCACCCGATACGGCAGTTGCCATTTATTCACCGCATTTTTAACCGACGACAGCGGTTTCTCCCAGGGATATTCCGGGGTGTGAACGCCAATCACCACCAGACCTTGCGGCTGGTACTTTGTGGCCCACTCCCGCACATGGGGGAGCGTATGCTGGCAATTAATGCAGTCCCACGTCCAGAAATCAATCAGTACAACCTTTCCCCGTAACGATTCAGACGTGACAGGGTCACCGTTTATCCACCCTGTTCCACCGCTTAGCGAAGGCAGCTGGCTGCTGGGCTCTGTCATGACTACCGGCTGGAGCTTCACCGGCGCGGTGGCAGGTTTCGCCAGATTCAAGAGCGCCGTCTCAAGACGGTCCGCGACGCCGTTTGCCCCTTTCAGCAGCGAAGTCATCCCCGTCGCGTTCAGGATGACTGCGGCTAACATCGCCACCCCCGCACCCTGACGCAGCTTCGCCATTAGCGCCGATTTTGCTCTCAGTGGTGCCATCAGCGAGCGTCCGCCGAACACGAGTAGACCCAGCATCAGCGCGCATCCGCTGCCATAGGCGGCAAGCAGTGCGCCTGTGGCGATGGCCGAATGCCCCGCAATATTAATGCTGAAAATCGCGCCCAGAATAGGCCCGGCGCAGGGAGACCAGAGCAGCCCAACCGCTAGCCCGGCCAGAAAAGCCGATGCCATTCCGCGCGTTTGCCCGCTACGGCTGTTGAGAACATGTCCCGCGCTGACGGCCGGTCCCGCAATACGCTGGGCGAAAGACGGGAAAATCAAGGCCAGCGCGGCGGTGGCCAGAATGACGAGCGCAATCCAGCGTCCGACAATGGTTGCCTCTGTTATCCACTCGCTGGCGACGGTGACGACCATTGCCACCAGGGTGAACATCACGATCATCCCCGCAAGCAGGGCCAGAATATGCCGACGCTGCCCCTGGAAACCGGCGAACAGGAGTGGAATAACCGGGAGCGTACATGGGCTGAGCAGGCTTATCATCCCGCCCAGAAAAGCGATTACCAGAAACATAGTGACCTCACATGACATGTACTGCGACACTGCAGTGAGGCTATTTCATCGTGCGGATGTGTTCAGGGTATGTGTAAACGCGTGGGTTTTGTCTTGCTCTGTATCGCCCAGGCCGGGAGATACAAAGCCGTACAATTTCACTAACGACGCGGTAGCGTAATGGCGACATCCAGTCCGCCCCCGGCGCGGTTCGCCAGCCTGAGTTTTCCTTCCAGCTGTGCGGTCAGCTGCGCGGCAATCGCCAGGCCGAGTCCTGTTCCGCCGGTATCGCGGTTACGCGAGGTTTCAACCCGATAAAACGGCTGCAGAACCGCCTCCAGCTCGGCTTCGGGTATTCCCGGTCCGTCGTCCATAATGTGAATAATGACCTCGCTGTCCGACGAAACGTCTATCGCAATCGCAGCACGCTCGCCGAATTTGAGGGCGTTATCCAGCAGGTTGGTCATCACCCGGCGAAGCGCCTGCGGCCGCGTGACGATGGGCAAGCGGGTTTCGCTTGCCTGAAAGTGCACGTTTTTACCGATGTCCTGATAATCGCAGGCGATGCTGTTGATCCAGGCGTTCAGCTCCAGCTTCAGTGACGTCTCCTCCAGTGATTCCGATGACCGGGCATACGCAATGCCCTCCCGCACCAGACGAGACATATTATCAAGGTCGTTCAGGAGCTTGTCGCGAAGTTCAGGCTCTCCGGCCATTTCGACGCGCAGCTTCATGCGGGTAATGGGCGTCTGGAGATCGTGAGAAATCGAGGCCAGGATCTGCGCGCGTTCCCGGAGATAAGACTGAATGCGCGCCTGCATGGCGTTGAAGGCATGCGCTGCCCGCTGCACCTCAAGCGGCCCTTTTTCCGTCATAGGCGTGCTGGCCGCCGGATCCAGCGCATCCACCGCGCGGGTAAAGTGTGAAAAAGGCCGTACCACCTGCCGCACGGCGATCCAGGCGCAGACGGCCAGCACGAGCAGCTGCAGGATGAGGACGACCGGGAGCCAGCTGGCGACGGGCGGCATGCGTGGGATCAGGTCAATGGTCAGCGGTGCGCCATCACGTAACGTAAGGTGGGCCTGAATATGTGAAATGGCGCCAGGAACGGCGGTAAAGCTAAGCGGGTAATGCGCGGCCAGCGTCGCTTTTAAGGTTCTGATGGCGTCCTGCGAACGCTTATCCGTCGGCGCTGCGCCGGGTTCCCCTGTACCCAGGATATAACGATAGTTACCTCGTTCAAGCCGCGGCAGCCAGGCGGCGCGTTCGCTGGCCGGTAAGCGGTCTAAAATGGCGACGCTGGTTGCGACATCGTTTTCCAGATTACCGAGCATCACCGTGCGGGCGCTGTGCATGCGTTCAACCATGACCAGCGTCAGGCTCAGGGCGTTAGCCAGCAGCAGACCGGCCAGCACGACGAGCAGCAAACGGGCCAGCAGCGAGCGCGGCCAGATCGTCATTCGTTAACCTCTTTGATGGTCACCGGCATCGTAAAGACGTAGCCTTCGCTGCGCACGGTTTTGATATAGGCGGGCGTGCGGGCATCTTCATTGAGACGCTGGCGAACCCGGCTAACCAGCAGGTCGATTGAGCGTTCAAACAGCTCGGCGTCTCGCCCCTGCGTCAGGTTGAGCAGCTGGTCTCGGGTCAGCACGCGCTGCGGATGGTCAAGGAAAACGCGCAGCAGACGATACTCCGCTCCGCTGAGCGCGACGATCACCCCTTCCGGGTCGATTAAGTGGCGAGCGACGGTATCGAGCTGCCATTCACCGAACATCACCAGACGCCCTGCTTCCGTCACCTGTAAATTGGGCGGCATCGCGCGAAAACGCCGTAAAATCGCTTTAATGCGCGCCAGTAGCTCACGCGCGACAAACGGCTTCACGACGTAATCATCCGCTCCCATCTCCAGCCCCAGGATCCTGTCCGTCTCCTCGTTACGCGCGGTCAGCATCAGAATGGGCAAATCTTTATACTTCCCGACGCGCAGCTCTCGACACAGCGTAAGGCCGTCGTCACCGGGCATCATGATATCCAGCACCACCAGGTCGATATGCTGTTTATCCAGCACGGCACGCATCTCTTTGCCGTTCGCCGCGCCGGAGGCGCGATAACCGGACTTAACGAGATAGTCGACAATCAGTTCACGAATATCCCTGTCGTCATCGACGACAAGGATGTGGTCAATATGTTCCACCGAACTCTCCAGACCGAAGGGTAACGTACTGAAAATAGCACATTTCACAGCTTGTCCGCGTCGATAACCGCCTTAACGAAATCCTGCGGATCTTCCTGAGGCGGATTGTGCCCCACGGTTGCGCCGAAGGTGCGGTGCTCATATTTGCCGGTAAATTTAGCTGCATAGGCCTGCGGTGCCGGATGCGGCGCGCCGTTGTTGCCGCCTTCGATGGTGATCGTTGGTACGGTGATATTCGGCAGCGTGGCCAGTTTTTGCTCGTAGCGGTCGTATTTGCGCTCGCCTTTTTCCAGCCCTAAACGCCAACGATAGTTACTGAGCGTCACCGCGACGTGGTCCGGGTTATCGAGGGATTTGGCGCTGGCGTTAAAGACCGCGTCGCTGAATTTCCAGTCAGGCGAGGCCTGCGACCAGATTAAGCGTGCAAAGTCATGCGTGTTTTTGGCATAGCCTTCAGCACCGCGCTCGGTGGCGAAATAGAACTGATACCACCACTGCTGCTCTGCTTTTGGCGGCAGCGGCTGTTTGCCAATCAGCTGGCTGCTGATGAGATACCCGCTCACCGACACCAGTGATTTTACGCGCTCAGGCCACAGCGCCGCGACGATATCCGCCGTCCGGGCGCCCCAGTCATAGCCTGCAAATACCGCCTGCCTGATATTCAGGGCATCCATCAGATTAACGATATCTTTCGCCATCGCCGAGGGCTGGCCGTTGCGCGGTGTGTTTGCTGACAGGAAGCGCGTGGTACCGTAGCCGCGCAGAGACGGCACAATGACGCGGTAGCCTTTTGCCGCCAGAGCGGGTGCGACCTCGGCGTAGCTGTGAATATCGTAGGGCCAGCCGTGCAATAAAATAACCGGCTGACCGTCCTTCGGACCAATGTCGACATAACCGACGTTCAGATCGCCAGCGTTAATTTGCTGGGGATGATCAA
Source organism: Enterobacter sp. CFEC122 (assembly GCF_052983755.1). NCBI lineage: Bacteria > Pseudomonadati > Pseudomonadota > Gammaproteobacteria > Enterobacterales > Enterobacteriaceae > Enterobacter > Enterobacter sp. CFEC122. Next base: position 9,737 of record NZ_JBRIQR010000005.1, read on the forward strand.
AGGCGGCCGCGAAATTCGTGCCGGTGGCTTCCGCCTGACAGGACATCACGATGCCAAGCGAAACGGTCAGTGCGAGGGTTGAGTAAGCAAGTTTGCTGAACATGTTGGTATCTCCGGTTGAGTACAATTCACGGGGATATCACAACACCTCAATGTATAGCGGATATGTGCGAAAGCGGGTTTATTGCAAGCCTGTGTATGTATCCGGGACGCTGATACAGTGTGATACAAACACAGGCCTTGAAGTCTTAGAGGGAGAGACGGTAGCGGACGTAGTCGTCAGCTTCACCATATTTGTCATAAAGTTTACGCGCCGGATTGTTCTCCCGGGTGACCCAGTACAGTTTCGACCACCCTTCGCGCTTGCCTTCCTCAATCAGAGCGTCAATGAGCGCCTTACCGGCCCCCGCCCCGCGTTCGGCAGCATCAACAAACAGATCTTCCAGGTAGCAGACGGGGGCCGTTGACCATGTGCCTTCATGCAGAATGCACATCGCGAAACCGATGACCTTTTGGTCCTTCTCCACGACCCGGCAGAACATCGATGAATGCGCTGAGAGCGCCCTTTCCCACGTCGCTGCGGTGACGGATTCCTCAAGGTAGCAATCATAAAAATGGGTATAGCCGTCCCACAGCGGTCGCCATTGGGAATAATCGTCTTTGTATAGCGGTCGTACCGTAACAGCCATGTTTTCCTCACATTACAGAGTAATCGCCATTTCAAAACAGCGTAAATCAGCCCCCGCCATACGCGAGTGATGATAGTTTTCGCGCAGCGTCACAAACCCCAGCTTCTGATAAAACGACTGGGCGTTAGGCGTTGCATCAAGCGTCAGGCGGGTTATCCCCCGGCTACGGGCCTCATGTTTGAGGGCCTCAATAATCCGGGTCGCCATGCCTTTGCCTGAGGCTGCGGGCAAGGTGAAAATCGCCTCCAGGCAATGGGTATCCAGATCGAGGTAGCCGGTTGCCGCAACATCGCCCTTTTCATCTTCAACCACGTAAAAAGGGTATTCAATGACCATGTGCCGATAGCGTTCGGGCATCAGATCGGGCGTCCAGCGCGCAATGACCTCAGCGTCGTAACTGGTTGTACAGCCGTGACGAATCGCCTGATTGCGTATATTCCAGAGTGTTTCGGCTTCCTGTGGCGTGGCTTTTCGTAATGTCATAACCTCCCCCTTTAACGGCTTTTTAGCCGCATTTCCCGTGCCAATCTGGCAAGACGCTGAGTACGACAATAGAGCGTAAACAGAACAAAGCCGCTGCCGTTCATCACCACCCGACAAAGTAACAGCGCGAAAGATGCAATGACGTGTGGCCAGAGGCTTCCATCATGAGAAAGCATGACATGTAGAACCTGAACGAGGGTCGTTATCAGCAGGATGATGAACAACGCCATAAAGCCCGACAATCCCGACGTCCTTCCACGAGCCAGTAGTACGCTTGTCACAATGAGCGCGCCTGTCATCGTCAATGATGGTAAGAAAAAGCTCAATGCATGATGTAAAGGTGACAAACCCTGCAACGTGCTGAGAAAAGGCAAAAGGTTTAGCGCAAACGCCACTAAAAACAGAGGTAACAGCATAGCTACCGGGTAAGGATTTTGACGCGGAAGCTCGCTGAGGGGTCGCGAAAAATACCGTTCCAGCTCGGGAGTGGAATTATCCAGAAGGCGGGTATCACGACGAGCAATAGCCTCCTCTATATCTTTACCATGTTGCAGGAGATCCTGGAAAACCCGTCCGGTTAACAAACTCAAAAACTTCATCAGAATACCGCCAGTGACTGAATGGTACCGATAATGTATTTACCGGTCCGTGGTAAGTTACTGGGCGCTGCAATAACGCCGCTCACCGCACTTCCTGCTAATGCTGCGGCACTTGTTACCACTTGCCCAAGTTGTCGAGTGAGTTCTACCTGAACCGGCCCGGTTGGAAAGCGTTTCGGATAAAGACCCGCGCGGATAAGAGCCTTGATTTTTTTGTTGCCAGAACGTCACATAGATGAAAATACCAGAACGCAAACAAAAGCATAACGCCTAAAAAGGGAGATCCGCGGATGACCATACCGACGTTCATGACAGAACGCTTACTGCTAAAACCGCTGGTTGCCGAAGATGCTGCCCAGATACAAACGCTTTATCCGCGCTGGGAGATTGTCCGCTATATGGTCTCTTCCGTGCCATGGCCCTACCCGGATAACGGCGCAGAAAACTATGTCAATAACGTGGCGCTGCCGGATATGGCAAAAGGGATTGCCTGGTTCTGGAGCATCCGGCGACGTGAGGTGCCGGATGAATTGATGGGCATTATTTGCCTGTACGACGTCGAGGATAACAACCGCGGGTTCTGGCTCGCGCCGGAGTTTCAGGGTTTCGGATATATGCGCGAAGCCAGTATTGCGGCGACGGATTACTGGTTCAACACGCTAAACAAATCCGTTTTGCGGGCCCCGAAGGCCGCCGCCAACAGCCGCTCCCGTCGTATTTCGGACAGTAGCGGCATGCGGCTTATCAGAACGGAGAAGAAAGCCTACGTCAGCGGGATGCTGGACTCCGAGCTGTGGGAGATCACCCGCGACGAGTGGAACGCCCGTCAGGTCAGCTGATAGTGCTTATCCGGCATCAGCCTGTCCGGAATGTTCTCTTCATCATTCATCTGCAGCAGATCGCGTTCCATCATGTTGCAGATGGCGTCCAGCGGCAGGTCGTTATCTTCCGTGCCAAACGGGTCTTCCAGCTCTTCCGCCAGGGTGTCCAGCGAAATAAAGGTGTAGGAAATCAGCGCAGAGACAAAGGGCGTCATGTAGTGCAGGTCCACAACCAGCGCGAACGGCAGCATGATGCAGAACAGATATACCGTGCGGTGCAAAATCAGCGTGTAGGCAAACGGCACCGGCGTGGTCGCAATGCGCTCGCAGCCGGAAAGGACGATAGACATGTCGTTCAGACGGTTGTTCAGGCTATGGAACAGAATGTCTGAGAGTTGCCCGTTTCGCCGCCGCACGGCCAGCCACTCCCCCATGATCAGCAAAATACGGTTCGCCGGTGAGTTGGCGTCCATGACTTTACGTAAATCCTCCGCAGCAAGATAACGAGAGAGCTGCTCAGCATTCAGTTCCCGGCGCAGGGTCATGCGCAGACAGTTGGCGAAAGCAATCTGCAGACGGACAAATTCGCCGAGGTGCTTATCGTCGGGTAAGGTGTTTTTTACCTCGCGAAACAGCGAGCGTGCCGCTATCATCAACTGCCCCCGAAGCAGCCTCGCCTCAACGTAGCGGGAATAACAGGCGTTGTTTCTGAAACCCAGAAAGATAGCGATCGCCACGCCGAGAATGCTGAATGGCGCCACGGTAAATTTGATACCGAGCGAGGTATACCACGGTAACATCAGGATAACGGCGATAGAGAGCAGGAAGTTGAGCAGCAATCGGGTATAGATCTTGGGAAGTACCGAACCGTGCCAGACAAAAATCAGTTGTAGCCAGTGCTGTTTAGGACGAACGATCATAGTGAGTTTCAGGCAAGAAAAGAGCGAGGCTATTAAACGTGATCCCCGTCACCGTTGCAAGCTTGTTAACGGGACATTGCATTTTCTCCCCTGATTAGCGAAATTCGCACGGTGCTGCATGTGCTTTTTTAAAAACAAAGCACATAGTATGTTGTAACTAAATGAGACCTATTCAAACCCGGCCGAAGCCGGGTGAATGCATTAGCAAAGCGGTTTAACCGCGGCGCGCATGCCCTTAAGCAGAATGGCATCCAGATCCAGCGTGACCTGGTCGACAAGACCGCTTACCTGCGTCAAGTCCTGCTCCCAGTGTTCGCGTGCGCTGAGCACCGACTGCACCAGTTCACGGGTGCTAAGCTGCCGATCGCGGTGCTGCGCCCACAGCTGCTGATAACGTTCCAGCCAGCGTGCATCATCCTGCACCGGATAGCTCTCCCCGTTACGCTCCGCGCGATAAAACGCGATCAATGCGGCCAGAGCAAACGTCAGGCGAGCCGGTAATTGCCCCGTTGCCTTCTGCCCTGCCAGCAGCTGCGGCAGGATGCGGGTACGGTATTTGGTCATACCGTTAAGCGCGATGGAGAGCAGCTGGTGTCTGATGTAGGGATTACGAAAACGTCCTGTCACCGCACTGGCGAACGATTCCAGCTCGTTACGCGGCAAATCGAGGACCGGGATGATCTCCTGATAAATCGCTTTTTCGACGAACGCGCAGATCTCCGCATCATTCATCGCCTCGCCTACCGTATCCAGCCCGGCCTGGAAGGCGACCGGCACCAGCGCCGTGTGCGCGCCGTTCAGAATGGCCACCTTGCGTTCTTTGTAAGGCCTGATGTCATCGACAATCAGCACGTTTAACGGGTACTTATCCAGACGAAGTTCGTGCGCAAGAGATGCCGGCCCCTGAATCACAAACAGATAAAAATGTTCGGCCGTGTCGAGGAACCCATCGTGATAACCCAGTTCAGCCTCCAGTGCGGCCGCTTCATCGCGGGGATAGCCTGTGACGATACGGTCAACCAGCGTCGAGCAGAAGCTGTTGGCGTCGTTGAGCCACTGAATAAAGGCGGCAGGCAGCGCCCACTCCTGCGCATAGCGCAAGACGAGTTCACGCAGTGCGTCACCGTTGTAGTCAATCAGCTCGCAGGGAATGATGATCCAGCCCTTGTCAGCCGCACCGTTGAAGTGGCTAAAGCGCTCAAACAGCAGACGCGTCAGCTTCGCCGGATAGCTCACCGCAGGGGCATCGTCGACGCTGTCACCCGCGTGGTAGCTGATACCCGCTTCGGTGGTGTTCGAGAATACAAACCGCATATCGGGATTGTGAGCCAGTTTCAGAAATGCGCCATAGTCGTCATAGACGCTGATTTCCCGGTTAACGGAGCGGATCAGCCGGGCCTCGCTCACCGCCTCGCCCTGCTCATTCAGGCCACGAACGATCGTGGTGTACAACCCATCCTGGGTACTTAACGACGGCGGGAAGTCGCTCTGAATCGGGCGTACGATTACCACGCCAGCGTCAAGATCGGTATGTTCGTTTAACAGGTCAATTTGCCAGTCGACAAACGCACGCAGGAAATTGCCTTCACCAAACTGAATGATGCGTTCTGGATAGTGCGCACCGGGAAAATCACGACGGTTGAGCGTGTTCACAAGGGGATTCCTTTTATGATTAGTCATACAGCCTGATAAGATTGGTACGATAACTTATCAAAACTTAACGACCAGAAACCCTGTTTTGATCAATCCGCGGTGCGGTTGTGCAAAATAATTATAAGAGCTTATAAAACACAGAGGTGGCGGTCAGGGCGCCGTCAGGCATCAGCGCGTAGCGCGGGATCTCACCAACCTTTTGCCAGCCGGCACGCAGGTAGAAAATTTCGGCCCCGCTGCCGGTGGAGGTATCGAGCACCAGCACAGAAATGTCTCTGGCCCGGGCCTCAGCCTCCAGCGCTTCCATTAACGCCAGTGCGGCCCCTTTTCGACGCGCTTTTTCATGCACCAGCAGCTTCGCCACATCCGCCCGGTGCGGCTGGTTTTCCGGCTGGTCTGCGATCAGCTGCACCGTTCCAATGACCCCGTCCTGCGCATCGACGCAGGCAAGCACCAGCCGCTCGCCTCGCGCGACGCTTTCGGCAATACCGCGCCAGAAAGTACGGGCCTTGTCGAGGCTAAAAGGAAGCATAAAGCTGACGGATGCCCCGCCGTTTACGCAGTTTTCGAGGATCCCGGCCAGCGCATCAAGATGGATGAGGATCTCTTCCCGGGTGAGGGTTTTGATTTGCAGTGAGGTATTCATTGTTTTTCCTTACGTTGAATACGCTCACTTTGGGTTTGACAACTTATTAACGCAAGCGGTTCGGACATAGGCTTTTATTATGTCACCGGGCGCGCTGGCGCTGCTGCTTCATGGCATACATCTTTTCATCGGCATCTTTTAACCACTGTTGCAGGTCGTTGCCGTTATGATCGAATTCACTGAGCCCCCATGAGAAGTTTAGCGACCATGGGTGAAGCTTGCGGGCGTTATAGCTTTCCACCTGCTCGGCAAGATACTGCATGGCTATCCAGGCGCCCTGCTCGTCGGTATCCGCGAACAGCACCGCGAACTCATCCCCGCCAAAACGCACCAGCATATCGGCCTCACGGAAAGCGCTGCGCATCAGCTGCGCCATAACTTTCAGCGCCTTATCGCCCTCTTCATGCCCGTAGCGATCGTTAATCTCCTTAAAGCGATCCAAATCCAGCCAGCCGAGCGTCAGCGGCTCCGCCCGGCGTCGGGCAACCGAAAGCGTAAACCGCACCAGCTGATTAAAGCCCCGGCGGTTGAATAAGCCGGTTAACTCATCCGTGGTCGCCGCGCTGATGGCGGCAAACTCATCTTCTGCCAGCGCGCCCAGGTCTCCCAGCACGGCAAGATCGGCCGCCGAGAACTCACGGGGGGCGTAATCAATCAGACACAGCGAGCCCACGCTGGCGCCGTCACGCAGGCGCAGCGGGAAGCCCGCATAAAAACGCACGCGAGGTTCCCCCGCCACCAGCGGATTATCCGCAAAACGATCGTCCTGCAGCATATCCCCTACCACCAGCGGTGCTTCGGTGAGGATCGTATGGCCACAAAACGAGATATTACGCGGAACGGTGTCAGGCGCCTTGCCATCGGCCGACTTCACGATCAGCGAGTGCTCATCAATGAGGTTGACCATTGCCAGCGGCACCTGGAAGAAGCGCTTCGCCAGACGCGTAAGCCGGTCAAACGCCGGGGAACTGTCGATCTCAAGCAGACCTGATTCGCGCAGCGAGTTCAGTCTGTCTGTTTCATTTTCAGGGGTTGCAGGTGCTTTCATAATGTCTCCTGACGTAAAGCGTTACTAAAGCGTAGCTTAAACAGTGACATTGTCAGTGTTCTGACAGTCTGTTAAGCCACTTGCTATTCACGTCAATGCCTTATGACGATTAACGCAGCTCTGTTTCATGCCCGGTGGCGGCAGTAATATGCTCGTCCGCGACCCGGGCGCTGGTACGATTTCGACCCGCTTTTTTTGAACGATAGAGGTGATCGTCCGCTTCGGTCATGAGTTTGTTGAAGACCTCGGTCAACTGCCATGCCTCCGCCTTCCCGCTTCCAAGGCCAATACTGACCGTCAGAGAGAGCGTTTGCTGACGCCATGTAAAAGGATGGTTAGCGACGGTAGTTCTGATACGTTCCGCCAGTTCATAACCGTGTCGAGCGTCGCCAGAGTTGACCACCACCGCGAACTCTTCCCCGCCCATACGCGCGACCATCCCGTCTTCACCGACCACTTGCTGAACCTGCCGGGCGAATGACGCCAGCACGCGGTCGCCACACTCGTGGCCGTAGTTATCGTTGATGCTTTTGAAGTAATCGATATCCAGCAGCATAACGGTCAGGAAACGCGAATGGCGGTGCGTCTCTTCGTGTTTTAACGCCTCATAAAGCCCGGAACGCGAATAAACCTGCGTTAAAAAGTCATAATCCGCCCGCAGGGAAACCTGACGGATCAGGGAATTAATGGCCGCCATGCTGACGGAGACCAGCACCGGACAGATCGCCATCGTGGCAATACCCAGCCGGGCAGAAAACATCATTGGGGTGGTCAGCGGTGTCGCCACGGCAATATTAATCACCGAGTTGGCGACCAGAATAATTTCAATGGCGCCCGTGACAAACGTCAGCAAGCAGGTCACAGGCAATGGGTAGCGTACCGCACACCAGATAAGCGCAGGCAGTGGAAAAGAGAGGCTCCCCGCGCCGCCAATCACGACTGATGCGACCACCGAGACGATCAGCGCAATAACCGGTAACAGCTGCTCCAGACGTAACCTGAATTCGCGCACGGGCATGCCTATCGTGAGCATACACGGCACAACAAGCACGCCGGTTGAGAACTGCTCGCTAAACCAGTCGGCAAAGAGCGGCCAGAAGGTGTGGCTGTCAATCCCGACCGACCCCACCGCACCGAGCAGTGCGCACAGCAATGCGGCAATCAGGCAGTAGTTGAACAGGCGTAATGCGTTAAGCGGATCCGGGGTTTTCTTCATCAGCCGCCTGTCACGCTGAATCAGCACGGCGACCACGACGATAAAGACCATGTTAGACAGGTTGATCACCACGGAGGCTATCCCCCAGTTGGTCGTCACCGCGTCGTACATCAGCATGGCGACATAGGATACCGCGTAGTAATGCAGGCGATTCAGAAAAACATAGCGGGCAAAAATCCCTGCCATCACGCCGTTGAGGGGCCAGAACAGCGACAAGGCCTCCACGAGACGTAATTCCGCACCCACAAAATAGAACAAAGTGGTGAGGATAAAGATCGTCGATGCATTTCGCAGCGGCGTGTCAGGCTGGAACGGCCTGAAAGCGGTAAGAGCAGAACGCATTAAATTTCATTCCATATGAAAGCTTATGGCAGTTATTGCGGTCGTCAGCACGATCGGCGCTCACTTAGGATGAATCTATAACACAAATATAACGGGATCATAACTCGTCAAATTTAGGCGTTCATCTGGAGCACCAGCCAGTGGTGAATCACGCTGACGATATACTGCTGCTGCTGCGCGGTGAGCTGAACACCGTGAGGAATATTATGCCATTTCGCCAGACAGCCCCGGCAACAGGTGGCGGTGGCATGCTGGGCGATAAATACCGGGTGACCGCGCATGGGCGTCTGTTTGCCGTCATTCGCGGGTTGTGCAGGGGCAAGGCGCTTTTCGACAAAATCAGCGGCATGCTGATCAATGGTATCGGGGCCTTTGTCCCAGCAATACTGCCGTTCCTTATCGCCTAAGCGGAAGCGCGAGCGAAACGTCGATCGCGCCAGACGGGAAAAAAGGGGATCCAGGTCAGACATCAGTAAACGGAACGTCCCATACGCTGGGTCAGTTTCTCCAGAACCGCGACACCGGCAAGGGAATTTCCCGTTTCATCCAGCTCGGGGCTCCAGACCGCAATCGCCATTTCATGCGGTACAATCGCCACCACTCCGCCGCCCACGCCCGACTTGGCCGGGAGACCAACGCGCCAGGCAAACTCGCCCGCGTTTTGATACATCCCGCTGGTTGCCATCAGCGCGTTGACCTGGCGCGCCTGGAGAGGAGAAACCACCTCCTGGTCGAGGTGCGGCGCGTGCCCCTGATGCGCAAGGAACAGGAACGTCTGAGCCAGCTCAACGCAGCTCATTTTCAGGGCGCAGTAATGGAAATAGTTTTGCAGGACGGTCGCCACGTCGTTATGGAAGTTGCCGAAGGATTTCATCAGCCACGCGATGGCCGCGTTACGGGCAGAGTGTTCGAACTCCGAGCGGGCCACCACCGGATCGTAGGCAATGTCGTCAACCCCCGAGAGCTGGCGTACTATCTCCAGCATTCGCTGACGCGGCGCGCTGAGGCGGCTCTGCAGCATATCGCAGACCACCAGCGCCCCGGCGTTGATAAAGGGATTTCGCGGTTTACCCTGCTCGATTTCAAGCTGAAGCAGCGAGTTAAAAGGCTGGCCGGACGGATCTTTACCCACGCGCTGCCAGATTTCGTCTTCTTCATACTGGCGCATCGCCGCAACCAGACTGAGCACTTTCGAAATGGACTGAATGGAAAAACGTTCTGTTGCATCCCCTGCCTGGAATCGCTGTCCGTCGATGGTGCAGATAGCAATACCCAGCTTATTCCCGCTGACCGAGGCAAGGGCCGGAATATAGTCGGCAACCTTCCCCTTTCCAATTAACGGACGAACCTGCGCCAGAATCTCGTCCAACATCTCATTATGGATGACCGCAGCCACACTTTGCTCCTTGCCCTCAGGCTAAAACGGGCTGCGAGTATAACAGAGGCTTATGTATTGCGTCAGGCGCTAAGACGAAAACGCGAAACGGCCTGCAATAAAAGATCGGATTGCTTTTGCAGCCGCTCAGAGGCCTCCGAGGCGTCAGAGACCAGCAGGTCCGTCTGACGGGAGACCTGGTTCAGCGCCTGAAGCTGACGCGTCATCAGGTGAATACGCTCTCCCTGACTGAGCGTGGCGGTGGAGATCTCATTCAGCAAACTGCTCAAATTGCCCACCAGACCGGTGACCTGCTGCAAATTCTCTTCCATCAGGGTGACGGCACGGGAACCGTCTTCGATACCCTGCAGTGAACGGTTGATCAGCTCCTGAATGGTCTGCGTCGAGTGGCTGCTCTTTCTGGCCAGGAGTCCAACCTCGCGGGCGACGACGGCAAACCCGCGCCCCTGATTTCCGGCATGGGCGGCCTCAATGGCGGCATTCAGCGCCAGGATGTTCGTCTGAAACGCCACGCTGTCGATCATCGCCACGATCCCGCGCATTTCAGACGATCGGTCGACGATCGCCTGCATGGACGCGTTTACGGTCGACATCATCTGGTCGCCGCCCACGGCTGCCTGGCGTGCTTCATCGGCCCGGGAGCTGGCGAGTCTGGCATAGCCGGTATTCCCTTCCACGTGGCTTTCCAGCGCCGCAATATGCGCCGTCACATCCTCAAGCTCTTTCGCCTGACGTGCCGACTGCTGATACAGCTTCTGGTTACCCTGCGCCAGAGAGTCAATGTTCTCCACCATGGTAGCCGTGGCGTGGCTGACCTGCGTCACCAGCTGCTGCAGGCCGTGCTGCATCGTGGCAATGCTGTCGCTAAGCTGCCCTATCTCCCGGTTGAAGCGCATGACGTTCGGCGGCGTGCCGGAGAGATCCCCTGCTGCCAGCCGGTTGATATGCGCGATGAGCCGACGCAGCGGCGTAATCACCCATCGGGACATACCGAACCAGACGACAGCGGCAATGGCGACTAACAGCAACGGGGCAAACAGGAATAACGTTTGCAGGTCAGAGAGCTGCGCCATGAGGCTCTGACGCCCCTGCATGGCCTGCTTCTCGCTTGCCTGCTGGTAGCGCGCATAGTTGTCGTTAAAATCAGTCTGAAAAGCCTGCGCCGGGACGGCAAAAAAAGCGTCGATGGTATTGGTTTTGACCAGACCTTCCGCCTGCTCGTTGATCGCGCCGTAGAAGAGCTGATAGCTGTTCACCAGGGCGTCGTCTTTCGGTGGATTCAGCGCCAGCCAGGCCTTCCACGCCTGCTGAGACACCGTCAGCGCCTTTTGCGCGTCATCCATCAGGCTGTGCCAGCTTCCGTCGGATCCGGTCTCTTTATCCTGCATAAACCACACCCCGGAGCGGTTAAGGAGATCGCTTGCCGCCAGCAGAGAGACGCGGGCCAGATCCAGCTTGCTCTGCTGCTGCCACGTCAGCAGGTTTTGCTGCTCGTTGCGCTGGGCTTCGTTCAGGGAGGCGTTAAGCAGGAATGACGAGGAGAGCTGCAGCGCGGAGAAAAGGCCAATAATGCAAAAGATCCCTGTCAGCAGGCCAAAGTGACGGGGAGTGAGACGCTGCGCAATACGGCGAAAAATTTGCGTTAGGTTCATAATTAGCTTCATTTACAAGGCGTTAGACGCGAGCGAGTCTACGAAATGAAAATGACAGAACCATTGCAGATTAATGACAACGGCCCTCGCGATGAGGGCCGACATCGCGGGATTACACGCGATCCTTCCACACCGTCTGCACGTTGCAGAACTCGTGCAACCCAAAGTGGGAAAGTTCGCGGCCAAAGCCACTTTTCTTCACGCCGCCAAAGGCCACGCGCGCATCGCTGGCGCTAAAGCCGTTGATAAACACCCCGCCGCACTCCAGCTCGCGGGAGAAGGTCTCTGCCAGCGCATCACTGGCGGTAAAGACCGTGGCAGACAGGCCAAAATCGCTGTCGTTGGCAAGCATCAGGGCATGCTCCGCGTCTTTCGCGATAGTAATGGCCGCGACCGGACCAAACAGCTCCTGCCGGAAGGCCGTCATCTCCGGGGTGACGTTCGCCAGCACGGTTGGGGCGTAATAATTCCCCTCACCGCTAATTTTCTCACCGCCCAGCAGCAGCGTTGCACCTTCCGCCAGCGTCGCCTGCACCTGCTGATGGAGTTCATCGCGCAGGTCAAAACGCGCCATCGGGCCAATATAGTTTTCTTCCTGGTCCGGCGCGCCCAGCTTCAGCGCAGCAACCGCGTCGACAAAGCGCTGGGTAAAGGTCTTCGCAATACCCTCTTCCACAATGAAGCGTTTGGCCGCCGCGCACACCTGCCCGGTATTCTGGTAGCGGCCTGCTACCGCCGCCTTCACGGCAAGATCCAGGTCGGCATCGTTGAGGACGATGAACGGGTCAGAGCCGCCCAGCTCAAGAACGCATTTCTTCAGCGCGGCCCCCGCCTGAGCACCAATGGCTGCCCCGGCACGCACGCTGCCGGTGACGGTCACTGCCGCAATACGGCGATCGTTAATCGCCTGGCTGACGCCGTCATTGGTGGCGTTTACCCAGCCGAACACGCCTTCAGGGAAACCGGCATCCGCAAAGATCTGCGCGATAAGCTCCGCCGAGCCGAGGACGTTGGGCGCGTGTTTGAGCAGATAGCTGTTACCTGCCAGCAGAATCGGCACCGCCCCGCGCAGCACCTGCCAGAGCGGGAAGTTCCACGGCATGACCGCGAGGATCGGCCCCAGCGGACGGTATTCAATGACCGCATTCTGGTTTTCGACCAGCGTCGGTTCCGCCTGCAGCATCGCCGGGCCGTGCTCGGCGTACCAGTCGCAAAGGCCGGCGGATTTCGCCACTTCGGCCCGCGCCTGCTGAATGGGTTTGCCCATTTCACGGGAGATCGTCTGCGCCATCTCTTCAGCGCGATGACGCAGCGCGGCGCCAAGATCGCGCAGCTTTTGCGCCCGGTGGGAGATGCTTTCGCGACGCCACAGGCGATAGCCCGCATCGGACTGAGAAATCGCGCGGTCAACCTGTTCCGACGTCGCCCACGGATACGCGGCGAGGGTTTCACCCGTTGCCGGGTTGACAGAGAAGGCATGTGTTGCAGAGGAATAAGTCATGGTGTTCTCCACGTTTTTCGGTTGATTCATTGTGGCTCACTCTGCTATTTCTTAAAAATGAATAATACTAACCACCTTATTCACGAAACGAGAACATTATGGATTTAACCCAGCTTGAGATGTTTAACGCCGTCGCGCTGACGGGCAGTATCACCCAGGCGGCGCAGAAGGTGCATCGCGTGCCGTCTAACCTGACGACCCGCATTCGCCAGCTGGAAGCCGATCTGGGCGTTGAGCTGTTTATTCGTGAGAACCAGCGTTTGCGTTTATCCCCGGCTGGCCATAACTTTTTGCGCTACAGCAAGCAGATCCTCGCCCTGGTGGATGAAGCGCGCATGGTCGTCGCGGGGGATGAGCCGCAGGGGTTATTTGCCCTCGGCGCGCTGGAAAGTACCGCCGCCGTGCGCATTCCTGAAACGCTGGCACAGTTTAACCAGCGCTATCCGCGCATTCAGTTTGCCCTTTCTACCGGGCCGTCCGGGACGATGATTGATGGCGTACTGGAGGGAACCCTGAGCGCCGCCTTTGTCGACGGGCCACTGTCGCACCCGGAGCTGGAAGGAATGCCGGTCTATCGGGAAGAGATGATGCTGGTCACGCCTGCCGGGCAGGCGGAAATCTCACGCGCCGCGCAGGTGAGCGGCAGCGACGTTTATGCCTTTCGCGCCAACTGCTCTTATCGCCGGCACCTGGAGAGCTGGTTTCACGCTGACCGCGCCGCGCCCGGCCGCATTCACGAGATGGAGTCCTATCACGGCATGCTCGCCTGCGTCATTGCGGGCGCGGGCATCGCGCTGATGCCGCGCTCGATGCTGGAGAGTATGCCCGGGCATCATCAGGTTGAAGCCTGGCCGCTGGCAGAAAACTGGCGCTGGCTCACCACCTGGCTGGTGTGGCGACGCGGGGCAATGACCCGCCAGCTGGAGGCCTTTATAGCGCTGCTAAACGAACGTCTTCAACCAGCGCCTTCTCCATAAACAGGCTGAGCGGGTCGTCAACGTACGGGGGAAACGCCGGACGCAAATCGTATCCGCACTGTTCATAAAGACGCACCGCGGCGCACTGCTTGATGCCCGTCTCCAGCCGTACCGTATGGCAATGACGGCTCAGGGCCTCATCTTCCAGGGCGGCCAATAGCGTCTCCCCAAGGTGCTGCCCACGATGGGCCGGATCGATATAGACCCTCTTCATTTCACCGGTACCGTCGCCGTTGAGCACGATGGCGCCACAGCCAACGGCCTGAAGCTGCTGGTCGCGAATGACCATCAGGATCAGCGACGTTTCCGGCAGCGCAGCCAGATCGATCAGATGATTGCTTTCGGCGGGATAGAGTTCGCTCTGATAGCGGTCCAGCGCCGCGATCAGGCTGAGAATGTCCGGGTGACGTGCAGATTCAGAGGTAATGGAATACATGGCAGGCTCCTTGCTTTTTTTGTGAGGCTAAATGTCAACATAGCGCAGGCCTGCCAGGGTGCTTCATACAATTAACTTATCGTACCGCTCCGTTAGCGCAAAAAGATTTTCCCTTTCAGGTACAGGGTGGCCTGACCGCCAATCAGCACGCGGTCGCCCTTCATTTCGCAGCGCAGATCCCCGCCACGGTGCGCCCCCTGGTGGGCATAAAGTGACGTTTTACCCAGCTTTTCGCTCCAGTATGGGATCAGCATGCTGTGGGCGGATCCGGTAACCGGATCTTCCGGCACCCCTTCCCCCGGGCAGAAGAAGCGGCTGACGAAGTCATATTTTTCGCCCGGCGCCGTCACGCAGACCATTTTATCCAGCGGGATCATCGCCCCAATATCCGGCGTTAACGCTTCCACCTGCTGCTGGCTCTCCAGCACCACCAGGTAATCACGTCCGACGCGCACCTCTTTTGCGTCTGGGATGCCCAGCGCGCTAAACAGCAGCGCAGGTGGGTTCTCGACCACCTCCGTTGACCACGCGGGGAAGTTCAGCGTCAGCCAGTCGCCGCTGCGTTTGACCGTCAGCTCGCCCACGAAGCGCGTGGTGAAGGTAATTTCAGTGTGCGGATAGTCAAGGTATTCGAAAATAACGTGCGATGCGGCAAGCGTAGCATGGCCGCACAGGTTAATTTCATCGAGCGTGGTAAACCAGCGCAGTTCAAACCCACCGTCGGTGCGTACAAAAAAGGCGGTCTCAGACTGGTTATGCTGCTGCGCCATTTTGAGCAGCGTCTCGTCCGGCAGCCACGCTTCCAGAGGACATACCGCTGCCGCGTTGCCGCCAAAGGTTTTGTCGCTGAAGGCATCCACCAGATAAAAATCAATTTCCTGCATTGTCTCTTCCTCTCTTGTTATGGGTATTTAGCGCAGAAAAACTGTGCCTTTCAGATAAAGTGAAGCCTGTCCGCTCATCAGCACGCGCGAGCCTTTCAGCTCACAGCGCACGTCGCCGCCGCGCGCGGAAACCTGACGGGCAAGCATGGCTGTTTTCCCCAACTGTTCACCCCAGTACGGGATCAGCATCGTGTGCGCGGAGCCGGTGACCGGGTCTTCCGGAACGGATACCCCGGGGGAGAAAAAGCGGCTGACAAAATCGTATTCCCCCTCACCCCGTGCCGTCACGCTCACCTTATGCTCGCCCGGCGTCATCGCCGAAAAGCGTGGCGCGAGTGCTTCAACCTGCTGGCGATTGTCCAGCACGATCAGCCAGGCGCGCCCTTTGCGTGCTGCAACGTAATGACGGATACCGAGCGCCGAGAGCATCTCCGGCGGCGGCGTCTCTTCATGGGTTGGACATGCCGGGAAGTCCAGCGTCATCCACTCCCCCTCCCGGCTGACCGTCAGGCGGCCAGAGGCGGTATCAAAGTGGATCCGCGAGTCGGGGTAATCCAGTTCATTAAACAGAACGTACGCGGCGGCAAGGGTGGCGTGGCCGCAGAGATTGACTTCGGTAAGCGTGGTAAACCAGCGTAGCTCAATGCCTCCTTTAGTGCAGACGAAAAAGGCCGTTTCCGACTGATTATGCTGCTGTGCCATTTTCAGCAAGGTCTCATCGGGTAACCATTCCTTGAGCGGACAAACGGCGGCCGGGTTGCCGCCAAACGTGGTATTGCTGAACGCATCGACCAGATAAAAATCAATCTCCTGCATTGTCTTACCGCCTGTTTTTATTGTGTTGTTCTTTTATATTCAATGAAAACAGCGCTCCCGGCTACCGCTTTCATAAGGTAAATATTGAGATCTGCGTCACATAATGGTTGAGTTTTCGCCATTCAACGTTTTAAGATCGTCTCCTCTTCTTTTCAGCAACGAATCTCCGACATCCCTATGACAACGAACACAGTTTCCCGCAGGGTTGCGTGGCTACGCGTGGTCACGCTGGCCATTGCCGCGTTTATTTTTAACACCACAGAATTTGTGCCGGTTGGGCTGTTGTCTGACATCGCTGACAGTTTCCAGATGGAAACGGCGCAGGTGGGCATTATGTTGACCATTTACGCCTGGGTGGTGGCGCTGATGTCCCTGCCGTTCATGCTGCTGACCAGCCAGATAGAGCGGCGCAGGCTGCTGATCGGTCTGTTTGTCTTATTCATCGCGAGCCACGTGCTGTCGTTTATGGCGTGGAATTTTACGGTGCTGGTCATCAGCCGCGTCGGTATCGCCTTTGCCCATGCGGTGTTCTGGTCGATCACCGCGTCGCTGGCGATTCGCCTGGCACCGGCGGGTAAACGCGCGCAGGCGCTAAGCCTGATTGCTACCGGTACCGCACTGGCGATGGTGCTGGGCCTGCCGATTGGCCGCATCGTGGGGCAATACTTCGGCTGGCGTACCACCTTCTTCGCCATCGGCATGGGCGCGCTGGTGACGCTGGTGTGTCTGATTAAGCTGCTGCCCGCGCTGCCGAGCGAGCATTCCGGCTCGCTGAAAAGCCTGCCGCTGCTGATGCGTCGCCCTGCGCTGCTGAGCATCTACCTGCTGACCGCCATCGTGGTAACGGCCCATTACACGGCGTATAGCTACATTGAACCGTTTGTGCAGGTGGTAGCAGGCTTTAGCGCCAACTTTGCCACCGTCTTACTGCTGATCCTCGGCGGCGCGGGGATTATTGGCAGCGTGCTGTTCGGCAAGCTGGGTAACCGGCATGCCTCCTCGCTGGTGAGCAGCGCTATCGGCCTGCTGCTGGCCTGTCTGCTGTTGCTGATGTCCGCCGCGGGCAGTGAAAGCCATCTGGCGATCCTCAGCCTGTTCTGGGGCGTGGCGATCATGATTATTGGCCTGGGCATGCAGGTGAAGGTGCTGGCCCTGGCGCCGGATGCGACGGACGTCGCCATGTCGCTGTTCTCGGGAATTTTCAATCTGGGGATTGGCGCGGGTGCGCTGGTGGGTAATCAGGTCATCCTGCACGTGTCGATGTCGGCGATTGGCTATCTTGGTGCCATTCCGGCGCTGATGGCGCTGATCTGGTCCGTGCTTATCTTCCGTAAGTGGCCGGTGGCGCTGGAGGAACAGGGGCAGCACGGGTGAGGTTTGTTTGTGCCGGGTGGCGGCTACGCCTTACCCGGCCTACAAGATCAGCAGGTCGGATTGACCCACAGCATGTGCATTAATACTGTCGTTCTTCATCTCCACCCAGATAGATAAATCTTTCAAAGGTTCTTTCAGACTGGCACTGATAGATCTTGATTCTTGTCTCAACAGGCGTGGCAGTAGAAGACGCATCACTGATCTTCCCGCATCTTTTAGCCTTCTCGTTAATCCAGAGATTCTGTTCTTTTTTCATAGAGGCTCTGACAGACTCTGGAAGCGATTTCCAGAGATTATTTAACTGACCATCGTTTTCTGAATAGGCAAATATGGCATTGTTTAATTTGTTATCGAGATCGGCTTTCTCAAGTTCGGATTTATTCATTGCCAGCATAGTCATAGC
This sequence comes from Enterobacter sp. CFEC122, assembly GCF_052983755.1. Classification (NCBI taxonomy): domain Bacteria; kingdom Pseudomonadati; phylum Pseudomonadota; class Gammaproteobacteria; order Enterobacterales; family Enterobacteriaceae; genus Enterobacter; species Enterobacter sp. CFEC122. The sequence continues at coordinate 27,593 of NZ_JBRIQR010000005.1, forward strand.
GGCCAGCGACTGAGAAATATAATCCCTACCAGAATATTCATAGGATGCAGAAATATCTTTGCCATTGTCCGCCAGAGATAATAAATAAACAAACTTCTCCCATTGAACACTATTGTTAAGCACCTTGCCGCCCCCTTGATTTATCCCACCTAACTTCTGAGGATAGGATGCAATAAACCCAAGAATTTCCGTTGGCATGGTGAGGGTCACCTTAGCGGTACAACTGCGGTTTGAATCATTTTTATCAAACGGTGTCGTTGTGACATTTTCCAACTGAATAGTTATTTGCTGTGCTTTTTCCAGGTAAGATTTAAGCGGTTTTCCATAAAATTGCGAAGGCGTTGCCAGATACGTTTCCTGCAATTTACTCATCGCATCATCTCTGATTTTAGATTGCATAGCAGCAATGGCATCCTCACGACCACATTTAAATTCGGGCGCAGAATCGAACAAACCGGCAGTGGCATTAAATGAAAACAGCAACGTACTCAGTACGAGAAAACAGTGTTTTGCACGCATGACAATATCCTTAAGTGAAATGAGTGCAGTACATTACTTTAAGAGCTAACAAGCAACAAGCTTGGTGGTGCTTATTTGACCCAGATTAAATTAAAAAGTTATTTTTTCAGAATTGATTTATATTCATCTAATAAATGTTTTATATGCCGGGTAAGCGCAGCGCCACCCGGCAATGAACTTAATGATAGGTCTTAATAATCTCCAGCACGCCGTTAATAATAAACTGCACGCCCATACAGACCAGTAAGAAGCCCATCAGACGGGAAATCGCCTCGATACCGCCCTTGCCTACCCAGCGCATGATGGCGCCGGAGCTGCGCAGCGATGCCCACACGATAATCCCGATAATCGCAAAAATCAGCGGCGGTGCCACCGTCAGCACCCAGTCCGGGAAGGTTGCGCTGTCACGCACCGTCGACGCGGAGCTGATGATCATCGCGATGGTCCCCGGCCCCGCCGTGCTCGGCATGGCAATCGGCACGAAGGCGATATTCGCGCTCGGTTCGGTTTCCAGTTCTTCCGATTTGCTGGTCGCTTCCGGCGACTCATGCGCTTTTTGCGCCGGGAATAACATGCGGAAACCAATAAAGGCCACGATCAGCCCCCCGGCGATACGCAGGCCAGGGATGGAAATCCCGAAGGTATTCATCACCAGTTGCCCGGCGTAGTAAGCCACCATCATGATGGCAAACACATACACCGAGGCCATCATCGACTGATGATTGCGCTCGGCGCTGTTCATATTCCCTGCCAGCCCGAGGAAAAGCGCCACCGTCGTTAACGGGTTAGCCAACGGCAGCAAGACCACCAGCCCGAGGCTGATTGCTTTAATCAAATCCAACATAGTGCGTTGTCGTCCTTATCCATATTTAACACAGCAATTATAGGGGGAAAGTGTGACATTCAGCCATGGGCGCAACGTAACGATTATTTTCCTTCTGAAAAGATCACAGGAAGTTATCCCTATGATTTGAAACACCTTAAAAAAAGTTCATGAAACGTTTTAGCAATTCGTGGCATCGGCTGATTCATTCAGTTGACTCATACTTGCCTGAGCAATAATATCTGCCGTGACTAATTACTTGCCAGGGCAACCATTGTGAAAAGCACCAGTGATATCTTTAACGACGTTGTTCCGCTGGGTCGTCTTATTCATATGGTCAATCAGAAAAAAGATCGCCTGCTCAATGACTATCTGTCACCGCTGGATATCACCGCAACACAGTTCAAAGTGCTGTGTTCCATTCGCTGCGAAGTGTGTATCACGCCGGTTGAGCTGAAAAAGGTGCTCTCTGTCGATCTGGGTGCGTTAACCCGCATGCTCGATCGTCTCGTCTGCAAAGGATGGATAGAACGAAGCCCTAACCCGAATGACAAACGCGGCGTACTGGTGAAGCTGACCAGCGATGGCGCGGCCATGTGCGAGCAATGTCATCAATTAGTAGGACAAACACTGCATCAGGAACTAACAAAAAACTTAACGGCAGATGAAGTGGCAACCCTTGAGCTTTTGCTGAAGAAAATCCTGCCGTAAACAGAAAAAAGAGGTATGACGATGTCCAGACGCAATACTGACGCTATCACCATTCATAGCATTTTGGACTGGATCGAGGATAACCTGGAATCGCCGCTCTCCCTTGAAAAAGTGTCAGAGCGTTCAGGTTACTCCAAATGGCACCTGCAACGGATGTTCAAAAAAGAGACCGGCCATTCATTAGGTCAATATATTCGCAGCCGCAAGCTGACGGAGATTGCCCAGAAACTGAAAGAAAGCAATGAGCCGATCCTTTATCTGGCGGAGCGTTACGGATTTGAATCGCAGCAAACCCTGACGCGTACGTTCAAGAACTATTTTGACGTGCCGCCTCATAAGTACCGAATCACCAGCGTGCCGGGCGAATCCCGATACCTGTATCCGTTAAAACACTGTAGTTAATCATCGCCTGTCACAGACGTAACCGAGGAAATCATGAAAGTTATCGCCTCCGCCGCCCTCGCCTCGCTGGAGCTGTTCTCCAGCCAGACCTTCGCGGAGCAAACCCCTCGTGCAACGCAGCAAAATAATCCTGATACGATGATTTTGCCGTCCGCACATGACCAGTCGCCCTATGATTTCAACCACATGGGTGCTGGTAGCGACAAATCCGACGAATTAGGCGTGCCTTATTATAATCAGCACGGCTTCTGATTCGTTTTTGCCCCGCAGACGCGGGGCTTTTTTTATGCCTTTTCGCTTACCCGCGTCGTCCGACGAACCCGCAGACCAAACACGTTAATGTACAGCCCGGCCATGATCAGCACGGCACCCAACAGCTGCAGCGCGCTCAGCGTTTCATCCAGCAACATCGCCGCACTGGCAAGCCCTACCACCGGCACCAGCAGAGATAACGGCGCGACGCGCCAGGTCTCATAACGCCCCAGCAGCGATCCCCAGATCCCGTAGCCCACAATGGTGGCGACAAAGGCCAGATAGACGAGAGACAGGATCGTGGTCATATCGATGTCGACCAGACTGTTCAGCATCACCGCCGGACCGTCCAGAATACTCGACGCCAGCAGAAACGGGATAACCGGGATCAGTGCGCTCCACACCACCAGCGACATCACCGCCGGGCGCGCCTCGTGCTGCATGATCAGCTTGTTGAAGATATTTCCGCAGGCCCAGCTCAGCCCCGCCGCCAGCGTCAACATAAACCCGAGCAGCGCCACGTGCTGTCCGTTCAGGCTGGCCTCGATCAGCACCAGTACGCCAAACACCGCCAGCGTGATCCCCGCCAGCTGTTTGCCCTGCAGGCGCTCGCCAAACACAAACGCCCCGAGAATAATGGTAAAGAACGCCTGCGCCTGTAACACCAGCGAGGCCAGACCCGCCGGCATACCGAACTTGATGGCGCAAAAGAGAAACGCGAACTGGCCAAAGCTGATGGTCAGACCGTAGCCCAGCAGCAGTTTAAAGGGGATCTTTGGACGCGCCACAAAGAAGATGGCCGGGAAAGCGACCAGCATAAAACGTAAGCCGGCCAGCATCAGCGGCGGCATGTTGTGCAGCCCCAGCTTAATGACCACAAAATTGAGCCCCCATACTACGACCACCAGCAATGCCAGCAGCCCGTCTTTCCGCGTCATATCCCGCCCCTGAATTATTAATAATTTGTTAACACTTCAAGGTAACAGAAAAAAGTGCGTCACGAGAAGATCATTATTTCTGGCAGGCAGCTGAAGCACTTAGGGATAAATCGGGTGCTATACAAGCCCCTTATGTCATGGTAATCCTGTTAACACACATCGAATAAAAGCATAAGCAACTGTCGGGCAGGAATATGAAACCATCTCTCAGGCGCTCAACCGCAGCGCTGCTGGCATCGTCATTGTTGTTAACCATCGGTAGAGGGGCAACGCTGCCGTTCATGACCATCTATCTCACGCGCGTCTACAGCATGAGCGTCGAGAATATTGGTTATGCCCTGACCGTGGCGCTGACCATTGGCGTGGTGTTCAGCCTGGGATTTGGCATTCTGGCCGATAAGTTTGATAAAAAACGCTACATGCTGATCGCCATCGTAGCCTTTATCGCCGGATTTGTGGCGATCCCGCTGGTCAATAACGTCACGCTGGTGGTGCTGTTCTTTGCGCTGATCAACTGCGCCTACTCCGTCTTTTCGACGGTGCTGAAAGCCTGGTTCTCCGACGTCCTCACCTCCAGCCAGAAGGCGCGGGTCTTTTCGCTGAACTACAGCTTCCTGAACATTGGCTGGACGGTCGGCCCGCCGATTGGCACCCTGCTGGTGATGTACAGCCTGCAGCTGCCGTTCTGGCTGGCAGCCTTCTGTGCCGCCCTGCCGCTGGGCTTTATCCACTTCTTTGTGCAGAAAAGCGTGGCGTTAGATACCGCCGAGGAGAAGACGCCGTGGCAGCCGTCGGTCTTGCTGAAAGACCGCGCGCTGTTCTGGTACACGCTCTCTGGCCTGCTGGCGTCGTACGTGGGCGGGTCGTTCGCGAGCTGTATTTCGCAATACGTTCTGGCCGCGCATGCGGACAGTGATTTCGCCGAAAAGGTGGTCGCCGTGGTGCTGCCCGTCAACGCCGCCGTGGTGGTAACGCTGCAATATGCGCTGGGCCGTAAGATCTCAGCCAGCAATATCCGCCCGCTGATGTCCCTCGCCACCCTGTTTTTTATCGTGGGGCTGGGCGGCTTTATGCTCTCCGGGGAAAACCTGGTTTACTGGGGTATCGCTGCCGCCATCTTTACGCTGGGTGAGATTATCTATGCCCCGGGTGAATACATGCTGATTGACAACATTGCGCCACCGGGAATGAAGGCGAGCTATTTCTCCGCGCAGGCGCTGGGCTGGCTCGGCGCGGCGGCAAACCCGATGATCACCGGTATCATCCTGACCAACCTGCCGCACTGGTCGCTGTTTGTGATTATGATGGCCGCGATTATTGTGGCGTGGCTGATGATTTTGCGCGGGATGAGCGTGAAGGCATGGTGCGAGTCACCCAAAGCGGCGTAGCAAATGTAGGCCGGGCAAGGCGAAGCCGCCACCCGGCAAAAGCAAAAACCTAGTGGTGCAACATCTCCTCCACCACCTGCTCTTTATACATCTCGTTCGGATAATAGGTCGGCCAGTTATCCATCTCTTTCAGCAGCGCCTCGTGGGAGGTATTGCCCATGAAAATATGGAAGTGCGAAGAGGCCTTCGGGCCGATGGTATGGTCGCTGAACTGGACGAACTTCGGCGCCTTGCTGCTGGCGTCCTTGCACTCAAAGAGATAGCGCACGCCTTTCTTGCCTGACGCGTAGGTCAGAATTTTGTAGCCGCTGTAATCATACTGGCAGCGGCTGACCGTTTTCCCCTGATGGAACTCCATCACGTTATTTTCGATACCGATGGCATCCACGTCCGTCGCATAACCCGTGCGGTAGTAGGCTTTCACCTCATCAAAGGATTTGCTTTTATCCTTCTGCGCTTTCTGCTTAAAGACCGGATCCAGCGAACCATCGAGCAGGAACGGATAGACCGACTGCCAGGTGCCGTCCCAGTCAGACAGCGCTCTGTCCTTCACGTCTTTATCCTCAAACACGCCGTTCGCCGCTTTCTGTTCTGCTTCGGTCATCTGGTGACCGTGCGAGTGAGCAAACAGCTGGCCGCTGACCAGCAGCGCCCCCAGAGTCATGGCAAATTTCCCAATATGTGCAGCCAAAGTAACGCCCTCATTCCGTTTTATAAGAATAAAGATGTTATATTATAACATTTCAGATCGCAACCAGCCCGCGAACGCCCTCCTGCTCCATATTTTCACCCCGCCCGCGCTGAATAATCGTGCCGCGCGACATCAGCAGATAGCTGTCGGCCAGCTCGGCGGCAAAGTCGTAAAACTGCTCAACAAGCAGGATCGCCATGTCGCCTCTGTTTGCCAGGGTGCGGATCACGTGGCCGATCTCTTTAATAACGGAAGGCTGTATGCCTTCGGTCGGTTCATCCAGGATAAGCAGCCGCGGACGACTCGCCAGCGCGCGACCAATCGCCAGCTGCTGCTGCTGACCACCCGAGAGATCGCCCCCGCGACGGTGCTTCATCTCTTTGAGCACCGGGAACAGCTGCCAGATCTCCTCCGGCACCTGCTTCGCCTCGCGGGCGGAAAACCGCGATAGCCCCAGCAGGAGATTCTCCTCCACGGTCAGGCGCGGAAAAATCTCGCGTCCCTGCGGGACATACGCCACGCCAGACTGCACCCGCTGGTGCGGTTTGCTGTGGGTAATCGTTTTCCCCTGCCAGATGACCTCCCCGGTTTTCGCCGGGATCAGCCCCATCAGACACTTCAGCAGCGTGGTTTTCCCCACGCCGTTGCGCCCCAGCAGACAGGTGACTTCGCCGGTGATGGCCTCAAAGCTCACGCCGCGCAGGATATGGCTTCCGCCGTAATACTGATTCAGTTCGTTGACCTGTAGCATTCCCTCTCCTTAACGTCCCAGATAGACCTCAATCACCTGCTCGTTGGCCTGCACGTCGCGAAGCGACCCTTCCGCCAGCACCCGCCCCTGATGCAGCACGGTCACATGGTCGGCAATCGTTTCAACAAAGCCCATATCGTGCTCCACCACCATCAGGGAGTGTTTGCCCGCCAGCGTTTTGAACAGCTCTGCGGTGTATTCCGTTTCCGCGTCGGTCATTCCGGCGGCGGGTTCATCCAGCAGCAGCAGATGCGGGTCCTGCACCAGCAGCATGCCGATCTCCAGGAACTGTTTCTGTCCGTGGGAAAGCAGCCCGGCCCGTCGGTCGCGCTCCGCGCTAAGGCGCAGCAAAACCAGCATCTCGTCAATGCGGTCACGCTGCTCGCCGTTGAGTTTTGCCCGCAGGCTCGCCCAGACGGACTTATCGGTTTTCATCGCGATCTCAAGGTTTTCCCACACCGTCAGCGCTTCAAAAACCGTGGGCTTCTGGAATTTACGCCCGATGCCCTGGCGGGCGATGGCCGCAGGCTCCAGCGCGGTCAGGTCGATGGACTGATCGTAAATCGCCCTGCCGCTCTTTGGCCGCGTTTTGCCGGTGATGACGTCCATCAGCGTGGTTTTACCCGCCCCGTTGGGGCCAATCACGCAGCGCAGCTCGCCCACGCCGATATTCAGCGAGAGATCGGTCAGGGCCTGAAAACCATCAAAATTGACGTTAATGGATTCAAGCTGAAGTACAGGGTCAGTCTGGTCCCGGTAGCGATCGCCGGGCAGCTGGCGGGTAAATAATCCTTCCGTTGGCTGCATTATTTCTCTCCCTTACGCAACAGACCGTAGACACCGCGCGGCAAGAACAGCGTGACGGCGATAAAAATCAGCCCCAGAAACAGCTGCCAGTACTCCGGCATCGCGACGGTGAAGAAACTTTTCGCCCCGTTCACCAGCGCCGCGCCAATCACCGGCCCCACCAGCGTGCCGCGCCCGCCCAGCGCCACCCAGATGGCGGCCTCTATCGAGTTCGTCGGCGACATTTCACCGGGGTTAATAATGCCGACCTGTGGGACGTACAGCGCCCCCGCCAGACCGCACAGCACGGCAGAAAGCGTCCACACCAGCAGCTTGAACCCGCGCGGATCGTAGCCGCAAAAGGTCAGGCGGTTTTCGGCGTCGCGCACGGCGGTAAGGATGCGGCCAAACTTGCTCTTCGCCAGCGCAAACCCGGTGCCCAGGGCCAGAAGCAGCAACAGCACGGTCGCCAGGAACAGCGCGATGCGGGTGGTCGTTTCCGTTACCGAAAACCCGAGCAGCGTGGTAAAACCGGTAAAGCCGTTATTGCCGCCAAACCCGGTTTCGTTGCGAAAGAACAGCAGCATCCCGGCATAGGTCAGCGCCTGGGTCATAATCGAGAAATAGACCCCTTTGATCTTCGAGCGGAAGGCAAACCAGCCAAACACCAGCGCCAGCAGGCCCGGCACCAGCACAATCAGCACCAGCGCCCAGGCAAAGTGCTGGGTGCCCCACCAGAACCAGGGCAGCTCGCTCCAGGAGAGAAACGACATAAACGCGGGCAGACCGTCACCTGCCGCCTGGCGCATCAGGTACATGCCCATCGCATAGCCGCCCAGGGCGAAGAAGAGGCCGTGCCCAAGGGACAGCATGCCGGCGTAGCCCCACACCAGATCCAGCGCCACCGCCACGATGGCATAGCAGAGGATCTTGCCAATCAGCGTCAGCATCCAGGTCGACAGCGCCAGCGGATGCGTCGCAGGCAGTAAGGCGAAAAACGGCAGTATCAGCAAACACACCACCAGCAGGCTGCCCGCTATCTGCGTGGTGCGTGGCGCTTTGCGCGCCAGCGTTAAGGTCAGCGGCTGGCTCATCAGTCAATCACCCTCCCTTTCAGCGCAAACAGCCCCTGCGGGCGTTTCTGAATAAACAGCACGATCGCCACCAGAATCACGATCTTGCCCAGTACCGCCCCCATCTGGGGTTCAAGGATTTTATTAAAGATCCCCAGCCCAAACGCCGCGGCCACGCTGCCTGCCAGCTGGCCTACGCCTCCGAGCACCACCACAAGGAAGGAGTCGATGATATAGCCCTGGCCCAGCTCAGGCCCGACGTTACCGAGCTGCGATAGCGCCACGCCGCCTAACCCCGCAATCCCGGAGCCAAGCCCAAACGCCAGCATATCGACGCGCCCTGTCGGTACCCCGCAGCAGGCGGCCATGCTGCGGTTTTGCGTCACCGCCCGCACGTTAAGCCCCAGACGGGTTTTGTTCAGAATGAGCCAGGTGAAGAACAGCACCAGCAGTACGAAGCCCAGCACCACGATGCGGTTCCACGGCAGCGTCAGGTTGGCAAAAACCTGCACCCCGCCGGAGAGCCATGCCGGGTTCGCCACCTCGAGGTTCTGGGCGCCAAAGGTCATGCGCACCAGCTGGATAAGCATCAGGCTGATGCCCCACGTCGCCAGCAGCGTTTCCAGCGGACGACCGTACAGATGACGGATCACCGTGCGCTCCAGCACCATTCCAATGCCCGCCGTCAGGCAGAACGCGACCGGCAAGGCGATAACGGGATAGAGTGCCAGCCACTGGGGCGCAAGCCCGGCCATCGCCTGCTGCACCATCCAGGTGGCATATGCCCCCAGCATCAGCATCTCGCCGTGGGCCATGTTAATCACGCCCAGCAGGCCGTAGGTGATAGCCAGCCCCAGCGCGGCCAGCAGCAGTACCGACCCAAGGGACAGCCCCATAAAAGCCTGGCCCAGCAAATCGCCCCACATCAGGCGGTGCTGGATCTGGCTAAGACTCTCTTCTGCGGCCGCGCGCACCGCGCTATCCGGCTCCGTCTGTGGCTGGGTAAACGGGGTGAGCCTGGACTGCACGTCCGGATCGTCTGACTGGCCTAACAATTCGACGGCCTTGCGGCGCACTTCCGGCTGCGGGCTGGCCAGCTGGAGATTCGCGACCGCGAGCAGCAGCGCCTGACGTGTCACGGCGTCCGTCTCATCGTTCACACGCTTTTCCAGAAAAGCGAGCATCCCGGGCTGGGCATCGCGCTGCAGCTGACGCGCCGCCGCCCGCCTTTCGGTGACACTGTCACTCACCAGCTGATGCGTGGCGATGGCGGTTGCTGCCAGCACGCGCAGCCGATTCGTCAGGCGCACGGCTTTGGTTGGGCCCTCTGCCGTCTGACTGTCCCCTAGCGGGATGACGTTGCCATCGCGTTGTGCAAAGGCGTGCTTTTGCGTATCGACGTAGAGATTTTCCTTTTGCAGCGCCTCAAGGAGCGGCAGTCTTGACGCATCCGGCGCGGCGGCCCACTGCGTCAACAAATCCGCCTGCTGGCTGCGGCTGGCGGCAACAAAACGATCGGCATCCGATGCCTGCACCATCCCTGGCAGCAGTCCGGAAAGCCATACAAGAGCGATGAACAGGCGCATGGCGTTCATGACGTTTCTCCCTGCGGTAATGGCTTAGTTGCTGGCGGTTTTCATCGGCTGGTCGGGTTTTTTATCATTCCCGGCGATGAACGGGCTCCACGGCTGGGCGCGTACCGGCTGTTCGGTCTGCCACACCACGTTAAACTGACCGTTGCCTTCAATTTCACCGATCATGACCGGCTTGTGCAGATGATGGTTGGTGGCATCCATGGTGAGCGTAAAGCCTGACGGCGCCTTAAAGGACTGACCGGCCATCGCCGCACGCACTTTGTCCACATCGGTAGTGCCCGCTTTTTCCACCGCCTGCGCCCACATGTGAATACCTACGTAGGTGGCTTCCATCGGATCGTTAGTTACGACGGTATCGGCGTTCGGCAGCTTGTGCGCCTTCGCATAGGCTTTGTAATCCGCTACAAACGCCTGGTTAGTCGGGTTATCCACGGACTCAAAGTAGTTCCAGGCTGCCAGGTTACCCACCAGCGGTTTGGTGTCGATCCCGCGCAGCTCTTCTTCACCCACGGAGAACGCCACCACCGGCACGTCCGTCGCCTTCAGCCCCTGGTTAGCCAGCTCTTTGTAGAACGGCACATTGGAGTCGCCGTTGATGGTCGACACCACGGCAGTTTTGCCGCCCGCGGAGAATTTTTTGATGTTGGCGACGATGGTCTGGTAGTCGCTATGGCCAAACGGGGTATAAACCTCTTCGATGTCCTTATCCTCCACCCCTTTCGAATGCAGGAACGCGCGCAGGATCTTATTGGTGGTGCGCGGGTAAACGTAATCGGTGCCCAGCAGGAAGAAGCGCTTCGCCGCGCCGCCGTCTTCGCTCATCAGGTATTCCACCGCCGGGATGGCCTGCTGGTTCGGCGCCGCGCCGGTATAGAAGACGTTTGGCGACATTTCCTCGCCCTCATACTGCACCGGATAGAACAGCAGGCCGTTCAGCTCCTCGAAAACCGGCAGTACGGATTTGCGCGACACCGACGTCCAGCAGCCGAATACCACCGCCACTTTATCCTGGCTCAGCAGCTGACGGGCCTTCTCGGCAAACAGCGGCCAGTTTGAGGCCGGATCCACCACCACCGGCTCCAGTTTCTTGCCCAGCACGCCGCCTTTGGCGTTGATCTCATCGATGGTCATCAGCGCGACGTCTTTCAGCGGGGTTTCGGAGATGGCCATGGTGCCGGACAGCGAATGCATGATCCCCACCTTGATGGTATCGGCCGCCTGCGCGCCAAAACTCATCCCCATCGCCACGACGGACGCGGATAACGCAAAAGCTTTTAATAAGGTACGACGCTGCATATTTTCACTCCTGAAAAAGAACGCTGTGCGAAAACGTCCGGTACGGCGTGGACGCGGAAAAAAAGTGTCAGCGAAGCAGGAGCAAAAAGAGTGCCAGAATGGAGATAGCGCTATTTCTGGGAGGGGAACGCCGGATGTAAAGAGAACGACTCAGAATGGTACAGCGCTGCACTTTTATAATGCAGCGCCGTATAACGGGGTTACCAGACTTCGCTGGCGATCTGCGTGACCAGCCGGACTTTGTCCCACTGCTGGGCTTCGCTCAGGCTGTTGCCCTCTTCGGTCGAGGCAAAACCACACTGCGGGCTAAGGCAAATCTGCTCTTTCGCCACGTATTTCGCCGCCTCCTCAAGACGGGCTTTAATTCCCTCCGGATTCTCCAGCTCGCCGTTTTTTGTAGTGATAAGACCCAACACCACCTGCTGTTTGCCCGGGCGAACAAAGCGCAGGGGCGCGAAATCCCCGCTGCGGTCGTTATCATATTCGAGGAAGAAGGCGTCAACGTTGACCGTTCCGAACAGCACTTCCGCTACCGGCTCGTAGCCGCCTTCGGAAATCCAGGTGGAACGGAAATTGCCGCGACAGACGTGCAGTCCGATGGTCAGATCGTCCGGCTTGCCCTCCAGCGCCTTGTTCAGCACGCGGGCATAGATGCGCGCCAGCTCATCGGCGTCGTCGCCGCGCTCGCGGATCTGACGGCGCTGGTCGTCCGAACAGAGATAGGCCCAGACGGTGTCATCCAGCTGCAGATAACGGCAGCCCGCGTCGTAGAAGGCCCGGATGGCATCACGCCACGTGGTCGCCAGGTCATCGAAATAGACGTCAAGGTCCGGATAAACGGTCGCATCAATGTCTTTGCGACCGCCGCGGAAGTGCAGCACGCTTGGGCTCGGAATGGTCATTTTTGGCTGGGCGTTACCGCTGATGCTTTTCAGATAGCGGAAATCGTCCAGCATCGGGTGCTCGCCAAAGCCCAGCTTGCCGGTGACGCGCACACCGTGGGCTTTGGTTTGCACGCCGTTAAACTGGATGCCCTGCTGGGAATCGTAACGCTCAACGCCCTGAAGACCGTCGAAGAAGTCGAAGTGCCACCAGGCACGGCGAAACTCACCGTCGGTCACCACATGCAGGCCGCACGCACACTGCTGCTCGACGACGTGGCGAATGGCCTCGTCCTCCACCGCGCGAAGCTGCCTGGCATCAATCTCACCGCTGGCAAATTTCAGGCGAGCCTGCTTGATAGCATCCGGGCGTAAAAAACTGCCGACTACGTCGGCGCGGAACGGGGCGTGGTGTCGTTGCATGGAAATCTCCTCAGTCTGCCGGCAATAATTGCCCGCAGTGATAATTCATCATTTGAAGCTTTAGACTTCTGGATGTCTAAATGTCCAAAAACAATGTCATACCTCATCGGTGCCGGCAAACGAGAAAATTTCACGGGTGTTGAAAAAAATTCATCTTCACAGCGCGGCGACGGACGCCTCGCTGGCAAACGCGTAGCGTTCATCTTCCCAGCCGGTGATCCCACCGAGCATGATTTTGACCGGCAGCCCGAGACGGGCCAGCTTCAGCGCGGCTCTGTCCGCGCCGTTACAGTGCGGCCCGGCGCAGTAGACGACAAACAGCGTCCCTTCAGGCCATTGGGCCATGCGCTCAGCGGTCATCTGGCTCCACGGCATATGCAGAGCGCCCGGCACATGGCGACGGGCAAACTGCTCCGGGCTCCCCACCACGTGCAGCAAAACAAAGTCCTGCTCATTATGCGTGATGGCATGATGCACATCGGCGCAGTCGGTTTCGACGCTCAGGCGACGCAGAAAATGGGTAACGGCTTCCTGCGGTTCGGCAGCCGGAAATTCAGTAACATAGCTCATGATCCTTCCTCATCTTTGGCGTTTGTGTTAACACTACTCTATCCACAAATTCAGCTCATGAATGCGCTCGCTTATGCCAGAAAACAGCAAAAAGATGACAACGTTAAGACAGATTGCCCGCCCGAAGGTGGTGGTGCTGGCGTATGACGGTCTGTGTACCTTTGAGTTTGGCGTGGCGGTGGAAATCTTCGGCCTGCCGCGCCCCGAGCTGGGCGACGACTGGTATCGTTTTGCCGTGGCAAGCGTTGATAACGGTGAGCTTCGGGCGACAGGCGGGATCCGCATCATTACCGATGGCGATCTCTCCCTGCTTGCGTCTGCCGATCTGATCGTGGTGCCGGGCTGGCGGGGGCTGGACTCGCCGGTCCCGGACGCGCTCTGCAACGCATTACGTCAGGCCAGCGCGCGGGGCTGTCAGCTACTCTCCATCTGCTCGGGCGTATTTGTGCTGGCCGCCTCCGGTCTGCTCAACGGACGCAAAGCCACGACGCACTGGCGCTACATTGAGACGCTTAAAGCCCGCTACCCTGACATCGACGTGGTCGAGGATGTGCTCTACCAGGACGAAGGCGAGATCCTGACTTCCGCAGGCAGCGCGGCGGGGATCGATCTCTGTCTGCACGTCGTGCGTCGGGATTTCGGGATGGAAACCGCCAACAGCGTGGCGAGGCGGCTTGTCATTCCCCCTCACCGGGATGGATCTCAGCCGCAACAGCTGAGCCGCCCGGTGGCGCAGCTGCGGGAAAGCCAGCGCCTCGGTCAGCTGTTTGATTTTCTGCACACGCATCTTACCGAGCCGCACAGCGTCGACTCGCTGGCGCGTCGTGTCGGTATGAGTCAGCGCACGTTTCTGCGTCGCTTCGAAGCGGCAACGGGAACGACGCCTGCCCGCTGGTTACTCAATGAGCGCCTGCTGCGGGCGAAAGATTATCTGGAAAGCAGTCGTTTAAGCATCGACAGCATCGCGGAACAGACCGGGTTTGGTCAGGCATCGACGCTGCGTCATCATTTTCGCCAGCAGTTCGCGATTTCCCCGGCCCAGTACCGTAAACAATTTTCTCATGCCGGTACTGCCCGCTGAGGCGGCAGTCTTTTGGTTTCGCTGGAATACGGAGAACCTGATGGTCACCACACACGTTTTTATCGCAACCAGTCTTGATGGCTACATCGCCCGACACAATGAAGATATCGACTGGCTGCTGCAGCGCGATGACCCGAATGAGGATCATGGCTACACGGCTTTCATCGCGGACAAAGACTGGATCGTGATGGGCCGGGGGAGCTATGAGAAGGTGCGGACCTTTGAGACATGGCCTTATGACCGGCCCGTACTGGTGCTCTCCCGACAGCTGGCCGACACGCCCGTACCCGACGCGCTGAGGGGCAAAGTACAGTTTTCCGGCCGCACGCCAAAGGAGGTGCTCGACGATCTGGCGAGGCAGAACGCCCGTCGCGTCTATCTCGATGGTGGGCAAGTCATACAGTCGTTCCTGCGAGAAGGACTGGTGGCCGATATGGTGATCACAACCGTTCCTGTCCTGCTCGGTTCGGGAAAATCGCTGTTTGGCGCCCTTCCCGGGGATATCGATTTGACGCTGGTCTCCAGCCGCTGCTTCCCCTCGGGTCTGGTGCAGTCGCACTATCGGGTGACGCCATAACCCCACGGCCAACACCGCTACGTTATGCGCAAAAAAAACCGCCAAAAATTGGCGGTAAATGCTTGCATGGATAGATTTGTATTTTGGTCTCTACGTCCCGACACTCCATGGCCGGGCTGCGGATCCCATACAACCTAACACTCGTTGTCTTAACGAAGGTTAAACAGCCTTTTTAACCCGCACTGGTAATGTTCTCTGATGAGATGCAGCGCGCCCGAAATCATACTCTTTGACATTCCCTTTGCGCTAATTTGAACTTTTGAATAATAACCATAATAAATAATCGGCATCATTAAGCCGCAACGTTATTCGGCGGCGACCTCATGGTTAAAAAAGGTTTATCTCTCGTGATGCTTATCTGTGCCCTCTTTTCAGGCCAGCTTATGGCCGGGCACAAAGGACATGAATATCTGTGGGTAAAGAATGTGGATCATCAGCTGCGTCATGAAGCCGATAGCGATGAATTGCGAAGCGCGGCGGAGGAGTCGGCGGAGGGTTTGCGCGAACACCACCTGTGGCAGAAATCGCGCAAACCGGACACGCACGTTCGGTAGTTAGCTGCCCTTGCGTTTTGGCAGGGTTTTCATCAGATCGTCCGGGCTGACGGACGCCACAATACTGCCGGGCTGCGGCATTTTGAAGATGTGGTTTTTCATCTTGCCAATCACATGCATTTCGCACGGACGGCAGTCAAATTTGAGGGTCAGCACTTCGTCACCGTTTACGAGCTGCATAGGCGTGGCCTTCCAGCTCTTGATGTTGCCTTTCGCCTGCTTAGGACACAGGTTAAACGCGAAACGAAGGCAGTGTTTGGTGATCATCACCGGCACATCGCCCTTCTCCTCATGCGCCTCATAAGCCGCGTCGATCAGCTGCACGCCGTGGCGATGATAGAATTCACGCGCTTTATGGTTGTAGACGTTGGCGAGGAAGGATAAATGCGTATCCGGGTAGACGGGCGCAGGAACGGTTTCCGCTTTACGGCTAGCGCGCGGGTAGTTCGCCAGGCGCGCGTCATCCAGCATCTCGGCGGTTTCACGGCGGAACTGGTTGAGCAAACTGTTCGGCACAAACAGGGCATCCGGCAGGTTGACCTCAACGTTGCGGGCGTAGTAAATCGTCTGCCCCAGCTTTGCGACGCCATCCTTCAGGCTGTTGCGCGCTTTCTCTGCGTTGTTTGCCACCTCGAACAGGCCATCAAGCGTATGCGTTACGCTGATGCCGTCTTCACAGGTCATGGTCAGAATCAGCTGCTCTTCCCAGCCGCCCAGTTCAATATCCACCGCGATACGACGCTCGCTGGAGGTTTTCAGCAGCGCCTGCTGCCAGTTATGATCGAGGTTACGGTTAAGCGCCGCGTTCGGCCGCGCCTTGTAGAGATCGGCCGGCATTTCATTCGGCCATACGCGGTAGCGGTTCTCACCGGTTTTCTCCACCGTGTTGGCGCGGAAGCCCACGACCTCACGCTTAATCATCACGTTAAGGCCATCGCCGTTCGCCAGCGGCTCCGTCACCGCAACATCAAGGTGATCTTTCGCCACTTTCAGCACTTCACCCACCGGCAAACCGATAAACTTCGGTGAGTCAAACGCGCCGATATCCCCTTTACGGGCGTTCACGAAATAGTCCGTGCTGCCGCGGTGGAACGTTTTGTCCGTCGACGGAATAAAGAAATGCTCGGTACGACCGGCCGACGCGCGCGCCAGGTCACCGCGATCTTCGATGATGGCGTCCAGCATCTGGCGATAGTGCGCGGTGATATTCTTCACGTAGCTCATATCTTTATAGCGCCCTTCAATCTTGAAGGAACGCACGCCCGCGTCGATCAGCGCGCCCAGGTTGGCGGTCTGGTCGTTATCCTTCATCGAGAGCAGGTGTTTTTCAAATGCCACCACGCGGCCCTGGTCGTCTTTCAGGGTATACGGCAGACGGCAGGCCTGAGAGCAGTCGCCGCGGTTGGCGCTGCGGCCCGTCTGCGCGTGGGAAATGTTGCACTGGCCGGAATAGGCCACGCACAGCGCGCCGTGGATGAAGAATTCAATCGTCGCGTCTGTCGCCTGGTGAATATCGCGGATTTGATTCAGGTTCAGCTCGCGCGCCAGAACGATCTGCGAAAAGCCGACGTCGGAGAGGAACTTCGCCTTCTCTACCGTGCGGATATCACACTGGGTACTGGCGTGCAGCTCAATGGGCGGAATATCCAGCTCCAGCACGCCCATATCCTGAACGATCAGGGCATCCACCCCGGCCTGATAGAGATCGGTAATCAGACGTTGCGCAGGCTCCAGCTCATCATCATGAAGAATGGTGTTCAGGGTGACGAACACCTTCGCCCCGAAACGGTGGGCGAACGGCACCAGCTCAGCAATATCGCTCAGGCTGTTGCTGGCGTTATGGCGGGCACCGAAGCCCGGGCCGCCAATGTAGACGGCATCTGCGCCATGAAGGATCGCTTCACGGGCAATGGCGGCGTCACGGGCCGGGCTTAAAAGTTCAAGATGATGGGATTGCAGGCGCATACTTCGTCGTTATCCGTTATGGTCAAAATGGCGGCTATTGTAGTCAGAAGTCTGCGTCAGCGAAACAGTTTTGCGTAGCCTCAGCGGGGATAATGAATGAGGGAGTGAAAATGCACCGCCCGGTCGCTGCTGTTGCGGTAGGCGTGCGGTTTATCGCCGGCAAAACGGACGCCGGAATCGGCTGAAATCGTCTGCCACTTGCCCTCGAGCTTCATCTCCAGCTCGCCACTGACCACCACCACATGTTCAATCACCCCCGCCTCATGCGGCGTGGATTCACTCAGGGCGCCGGGGGCCAGGGTAATGGAGAAATAATCAAACCGGAGCGCCTCGTCCCACGGAAAGAGCGGCTTGACGACCATCGCCTGCTGCTGCGGGTCAAACACCGCCTGCCGGTCCGCCTCCGGTGTGATGAAAGCGGAAAACGGCACGTTCAGTCCCGTGGCAATTTTCCACAGCGTCGACACCGTGGGGCTGGATTCATTTCGCTCGATTTGCCCGAGCATGGCCTTTGATACGCCGGTTTCGTCAGCCAGCTTCGACAGGCTCCAGCCCCGTGCCTGGCGTAATGTTTTCAGTGTTGCTGCAAGGTGTTGTGTGATGTCCATATTTCCTCCTGAAGACGAGCATACCACTTGTACGCTATAACGCACAGTGCTACCTTACTGTGGACGTTATAACGCACAACGGAGTTTTCATGCGCCCTTCCTCTCATCTTATTCCAGTCGCACTGGCTGGATTTGTCGCCGTGCTGGTGGGCTACGCCAGCTCGGCAGCCATCATCTGGCAGGCCGCCGCCGCGGCAGGCGCCAGCGCGCAGCAGATTGCGGGCTGGATGACCGCGCTGGGGATTGGGATGGGCATCAGCACGCTGGCGCTCTCCTGGTGGTACAAAGCGCCCGTACTGACCGCCTGGTCGACGCCCGGCGCGGCGCTGCTCGCCACCAGCCTGCACGGCGTCACGCTGGCGGAAACCATTGGCGTGTTCATCTTTGCGAACGCGCTTATTTTGCTCTGCGGCGTTACCGGGCTTTTCGCCCGTCTGATGACGCTGATCCCCCATTCGCTTGCTGCCGCCATGCTGGCCGGGGTACTGCTGCAGTTTGGCCTGCACGCGTTTGCGAATCTTGAGGGACACTTTCTGCTGTGCGGCAGCATGATTGCGGCGTGGCTGATCGCCAAAGCGCTGTCGCCGCGCTATGCCATCGTGGTCACGCTGCTGGTGGGCGGTATGGTGGCATGGGCCGGTGGTGACGTTGTCACGGATAAGCTCACGCTTTCACTGGTGATGCCCGAATTTATTGCGCCCGCCTTCACCTTCACCAGCCTGGTGAGTATTGGCTTGCCCTTCTTCCTCGTGACCATGGCCTCGCAAAACGCGCCGGGGTTCGCCACGATGAAAGCCTCCGGCTACCCGCTGGCGGCCTCACCGCTCATCATCGTGACGGGTGGACTGGCGCTGCTGTTTTCTCCGTTTGGCGTCTTTTCTATCTGCATTGCGGCCATTACCGCCGCCATTTGTCAAAGCCCGGATGCACATCCGGACGCGGATAAACGCTGGCTGGCAGCCATCGCAGCCGGCGGGTTTTATCTGCTGGCGGGAATTTTCGGTGGCTCTATTACCGGGCTGATGGCCGCCCTGCCGCTCAGCTGGATCCAGACGCTGGCCGGTCTGGCGCTGCTGGGCACCATTAGCGGGAGTTTATATCAGGCGCTGAGTCACGAGGCGGAGCGCGACGCGGCCATCGTCACGTTTCTGACGACCGCAAGCGGCGTCACGATCCTGGGCATCGGTTCGGCATTCTGGGGGCTGGTGCTGGGCGGAGTATGCTACGCCCTGTTTTCACGCGCTCGCCGCGCGTAGCTGCGACGGCGTCATGCCCGTCGCGCTGCGAAAGCGGTTGCTGAAGTGGCTGGCGGAGTTAAACCCGCAGGCCAGCGCAATGTCCGTCAGTGGCATGGAGGTATGCTGCACCAGCTCTTTCGCCTTGACCATTCGCCTGTGCATCACGTACTGATGCGGTGCCAGCCCCGTCGACTGGCGGAACATGCGGGCAAAATGGTATTCGCTGAGGGCAGCCTGCGCCGCCAGCTCGGCCAGCGTCAGGGGCTGCCCCAGGTTCTCTTCGATAAAGGCGAGGACGTTGCGCAGCACGAACGGCGATAACCCTCCCGTAACGACCGGCAGCTTCCACTGCACGTTTGAGTAGTTTTGCAGCAGATGGGTCAGCAGCAGCGTGGAGGCCGTGCTCAGGGTAAGCTGGTTGGCGTGCTGCTGCCAGTCACAGCCCAGTAAAAACTGGCGATACAGCGTGGTGATCTTCGGGTCGCTGCCAAAAATACGCTCGTCCAGGGTCAGCGAAAGCGGCCGCTTATCCCAGATTTTTTCTCCCACGTCGCGCAGGTGTTCATCGGTGCAGTAGAGATGCACAAACGACAGGTCATCGCGGATATCCCACGTCGATTCGCTCTCTTTGGGCATCAGGCAGAAACGGTCCGGCCCCCCGCCGTTCTTCCAGCCTCCTGGCGTTTTTTGATAGCTTTCGTAGCCGTCCGCCACGTACAGGCTGAGGGTATGATGGTTGCTCTTTACGGTGATCGTGTCGTGCTTGTTGTACCACGCGGCCAGCTGAATACCCGAATTCAGCGAGACGGTTTCCCGCAGGACTGCATTCTGTTGGCAAAGCGTTTCAAAGGTATCGTAAGCGTGAGACATAACCGTTAGCGCGTGAAGAATTGGAATATCAGTCTAAGAAGAGTTGCCGCCCGTTGCCAGTCCCTCCAGAAGAAAAAAGCGCAAGATTTTGCAAGTCTGCCGCAAGCGGGTGAAAGCCCGTTACGCAGCTCAGCGTCATACTGCGGGCTTCCGCGGTTTAAGAAGAGACAACTATGAACGCATTATTATACGGACTCGTGGTCATTATCTGGGGAACCACCTGGATTGCGATTTTCCTGCAGCAGGGCCCCGTCGCGGCGCCGGTGTCCATTTTCTGGCGCTTCGCCGTCGCCAGCCTCACCATGATGGTGGTGTTACTCGCCCTGCGTCGCCTGCGCACGCTGGCGCTTCGGGATCATCTTTTTTGCCTGCTTCAGGGATGCTGTGTTTTCTGCTTTAACTTCTGGTGTTTTTACACGGCAGCGGCACATATCAATACCGGGCTGGAGTCGGTGATCTTCTCCATGGCGGTGCTCTACAACGCCATTAACAGCTTTATTTTCTTCGGACAGCGCCCGCCCGCGCGATTCTGGACGGCGGCGGCACTGGGGCTGGTCGGGATTGTCACCCTCTTCTGGGACGACCTGCTGGCCAGCGGCTGGAGCGCGTCACTCCTGACGGGCATTGGCCTTTCCGCACTCGGCACGTATGGGTTCTCGCTGGGTAATATGATCAGCATGCGCCATCAGCGCAGAGGCCTGGAAACCATGACCACCAACGCCTGGGCGATGCTCTATGGCACGCTGGTGATGGGCTGCATTGCTCTGTTCAGAGGCGATAGCTTTGTACCGGAATGGACGGTGAGCTATCTCGGCGCGCTGGTGTATCTGGCCCTGTTTGGCTCGGTGATTGCGTTTGGCGCCTACTTCACGCTGGTGGGACGTATTGGCCCGGGCAAAGCGGCCTACAGCACGCTGCTCTTTCCGCTGGTGGCGCTCTCCATCTCCACGGTGTATGAAGGCTACGTCTGGCATGTCAACGGTATCGTGGGATTAGTGCTGATTCTGGGAGGAAATATGGTGATGTTTACCAAACCGGAAACCTGGTTCAGACGCTTACGAATGGCATAAATAAAAAGGCCTGCATTACGCAGGCCTTTTTATTTTATTTTGCGGTCTTTTTCACATCAAACATGGTGGCGTCCGTCGCCATGTCATCAACAACCTGCTTCAGCGTCGCAAAGGTCATTGGTGTGTTTTCGTTATTCAGCTCTTTACCTTCGCCTTTACGTACCACCTTCATGACCGGTTTGTTGGTGGCCGCATCGATCAGCTCGCCTTCAAAGAAGAGATGCGTATCCATGGTGCGGTGTCCGGTTGCCATCTGCGTCCCGGCAACCACCAGCGCAACAGGCACCACTTCATAGAACTGAAGCCCCTCTTTCTGCGAACTCACCCCGGTAATCGCGCCACGGAAAATCAGGCTGTGTTTACCCGGCGTGGTGACAACTGGCTTACGCGTACCAATCGCCGTTTTCATTTTGTTATTGGTGTAATTCAACAACTCATCAAGCGTTTTTTGCCCAATTTGCGTGGTGGGTTTTGGCGTTGGGTAATAGGTAATTGGTGTCCAGAGAATACTGTCGTAGTTAGCTTCATTATAAGAAGGATCGACCCAACGCAGCGTTGGTTTTCCCGTCGCCGAGGTCGTTTGCTGCAAGCCTGAATAATCTTTTAAAAAGCCGGAGTATTGTTCCGGAGCGGCGACTTTTGAAGAACAGCCCGCCAACGCCAACAGACCAGTAAGCACTGCAACTTTAAAAAAAGTTTGAGTACGCATGATAGTTTTCCATGTTATCTGCAAGTATGCATTTGAAGTTATAGCAAAAGTCTGGCGGGTTTGTTGTGACAAAAAATGATGCCGGGAGCACAAATTGCAAAAAGATTGCCCGGACGCATGCCGGGCAGTGAAAAATTACTGATTTATATCCACTTGCCAGAACAGATGTTTGCCAAACGGATCGATTTCATAGCCTTTCACCTCCTTGCGCACCGGTTCGAAAATCGTTGAATGCGCAATCATCACCGCAGGCATCTGGTCATGCATCATCTGCTGAGCCTGTTTATACAGCGCCACCCGTTTATCATGATCGGTTATCGATTTGGCTTCAGCAACGATCTTATCAAACGGCTTATAGCACCATTTCGCCGAATTTGACCCACCGTTCGCCGAGGTGCAGGTAAAGAGCGGGCCGAAGAAGTTATCCGGATCGCCGGTGGCCGTCGTCCAGCCCATCAGCGCGGCCTGATGTTCCCCGCCCTTCACACGCTTAAGGTATTCGCCCCACTCGTAGGTAACGATTTTGGTCTGTACGCCAATTTTCGCCCAGTCCGCCTGAATCATCTCCGCCATGCGTTTCGCATTCGGGTTATAGGGCCGCTGGACCGGCATCGCCCATAAATCGATGCTGACGCCGCTGGCAAAGCCGGCCTCTTTCAGCAGCGCTGTGGCTTTTTCAGGATCGTAGTCGTAATCCTTAAGCTCGCTGTCGGCGCTCCAGACGCCCGGCGGCAGCAGGTTCTTTGCCGCCGTTCCGGTACCGTGGAACACCGCGTCAATAATGGCCGGTTTGTTGATGGCCATCGCCAGCGCCTGACGGACTTTTACGTTATTCAGCGGTGGTTTTTGGGTATTGAACGCCAGAAAACCGGTGTTCAGTCCGGCTTTGCTCATCAGGTTGATATCTTTATTGGCCTTCATGCGCGGCAGATCGGCCGGGTTCGGGAACGGCATCACCTGACATTCGTTCTTCTCAATTTTGGCAAAACGCACGGAGGCATCCGGGGTGATGCTAAACACCAGCCTGTCCAGCTTCGATTTCCCCTGCCAGTAGTCGGCAAACGCCGTGAACAGGATCCGGGAATCCTTCTGATACTGCGCCAGCTTAAACGGCCCGGTGCCAATGGGCTCCATATCCACCTTCTCCGGCGTGCCCGCTTTCAGCATCGCGTCGGCATACTCCGCCGAAAGGATTGAGGCAAAATACCAGGCCAGATCGGCGACAAACGGCGCTTCCGGGTGCGCCAGGGTAAAGCGCACGGTGTGGTCATCGACTTTATCAATGGCGGTTATCAGGCTGCCGAACTCCAGGCTTTCGAAGTTGGAGTAGCTGCCGTTAGAGACGTTGTGGTAGGGATGATTCACGTCTTTCTGGCGCATAAACGAGAAAATCACGTCGTCGGCGTTAAAGTCGCGGGTTGGCGTGAAGGATTTATTGCTCTGGAACTTCACGCCCTGACGCAGATGGAAGGTGTAAACCTTGCCGTCGTCGCTCACCTCCCAGCGCTCCGCCAGGCTCGGCACCAGCTCCGTGGTGCCGGGTTTGAAATCGACCAGACGGTTATAGACCGGCACGGCGCTGGCGTCGACGCTGGTTCCCGAGGTGTAAAGCTGAGGGTTAAAGTTTTCCGGCGATCCTTCGGAGCAATACACCAGCGTTTTTGCAGCGACGGCGGAACTGACCGTGAGTGCCGCGAGCGCCAATGTGAAAGTTGTGAGTTTGCTTGTCATCATTTATTCCTGTCTTTTTAATTCGACGGCTAATTAATTCTTTTGCCATTTCATAAATAACATTAAAGTGAAGTGGCAAACACCCGAAAAATAAATAAGGAACAAATCACTATGGGCTCGCCGCTTTCCAGACAATTAACGCACCGTTTTTTCCGCTATCTCGCGATCACCAGCCAGAGCGATCCCAGAGTCAAAACTCTGCCCTCAACGCCGGGCCAGCACGACATGGCGCGCGAGCTGGCGCAGGAGCTGGCACAGCTGGGGTTAGACGACATTGTGATTGATGAATTTGCCACGGTAACGGCGGTAAAAAAAGGCAACGTGCCCGGTGCGCCGCGCATCGGCTTTATTACCCATATTGATACCGTCGACGTGGGACTTTCACCGGATATTCATCCACAAATATTAACGTTTACCGGTGAAGATCTCTGTCTGAATAAAGAGAAAGACATCTGGCTGCGGGTAGAGGAGCACCCTGAAATTCTGGCTTATCCGAACGAGGAGATTATTTTCAGCGACGGAACCAGCGTATTGGGTGCCGATAATAAATCGGCGGTCACGGTGGTCATGACGGTGCTGGAAAACCTGACGGCGGAACATCAGCATGGGGATATCGTCGTGGCGTTTGTGCCTGACGAAGAGATCGGCCTGAACGGTGCAAAAGCGCTCGATCTTAAGCGCTTTGACGTCGACTTCGCCTGGACTATCGACTGCTGCGAGCTGGGGGAAATTGTCTACGAAAACTTTAATGCGGCAGCCGCTGAAATCCGCTTTACCGGCGTGACGGCGCATCCGATGTCCGCGAAAGGCGTGCTGGTGAATCCCCTGCTGATGGCGACTGACTACATCAGCCATTTTGACCGCCAGCAAACGCCCGAGTGCACCGAGGGACGTGAAGGCTATATCTGGTTTAACGGCATTCAGGCCGGACAGAACGAGGCCGTTCTTAAGGCCAATATCCGCGACTTTGACAAGGAGCGCTTTGCCGCGCGCAAGCAGCAGATTGCCGACGTGGCCGCGCTGATTGCCGCCCAATATCCGACGGCCAGCGTGGACTATCGCATTGAAGATACCTACAGCAATATCAGCAATGCGATTGGCGAAGACCGACGCGCCATAGATCTGATGTTCGAGGCGATGGAATCGCTCGGCATCACGCCGAAACCGACGCCGATGCGCGGCGGCACCGACGGCGCGGCGCTCTCGGCTAAAGGGCTACTCACCCCGAACTTCTTCACCGGGGCGCATAACTTCCACTCGAAGTTTGAATTCCTGCCGCTGTCGTCGTTTGAGGCGTCTTATAAGACTGCCCTGCAGATCTGCCTGCTCGCCGCCCGTTAAGCGGGCTTGCGTGCCAGCATCGTGGCAAAGCGCAGCTTGATGCGGTTGCCGTTTTCATCGGTGCGGTGCAGTTCGCCAACGTCTTCGTTGTATTTGAGCAACTGCCAGCCTTCATAGTAGTTGCTCAGCTCACCGCTCCTGAACGCAAACGGGAAGCCGACCGTGCAGGGGTAGTCTGCCGTATCCATGGCGGCAACGATCAGATTGTAACCGCCCGGCGTCGTGCAGCGCTGCATATTGGCGATAAGGCCCGGGATGGTTTTTGCCTCCAGGAACATCAGCACCACGGTAGAGAGAATAAAATCGTACTGGCCGTCAAAGCTCAGGTTGTTCAGATCCTTAATCGCGGTATGCAGATTAGCGATCCCTTCTTCCGCCTTGATGCGCTCAATATTGTCGATGCTCATCGGGTTCTTGTCCCACGCGGTGACATCGTAGCCGTTGGCTGCAAGATAAAGGCTGTTACGGCCGTTGCCGCAGCCCAGATCCAGCGTTTTACCGGGCTTCACAATCTCCGCGCTGTACAGCACTTCTGAATGGGTACGGGTTAAGCCATATTTCTCAGTGAAGTAATTCTCATCGACGGTCATTATTGTTCCTCGGATTGCATAAGCTGCGCTTTATCAGCACGAACCAGAAGTTTGCCCTGAAGCAGCAGAATCAATGTACGCACCAACAGCCACCCAATAATCGCGTTGGTGAAGATAAACAGCGGCACGGCAATGGCGTGAAAAAAGCCCGTCGGACTGCTTTGTCCCAGATGCAGACCCGTGGTTGCCAGGGCCGATACGCCAAAGGAAAAACTCCAGAATGAGGCATTGAACGGCTGGGACAAATACCATGGCATCAGGCGGAGCATAAATAGCAGCTGCAGCAGACCATAGCCGAACAGCATTTTCGCAAACGTATCTGCCTGACCGCCATTTACGCTGAACCAGGCGCTACATGCCACCAGCGCGGGCGCCAGTTGAATACCCAATGAAGTACGCAGTGCGGAGGGCAGTTCTCCTGCACTACGAAGACGCTGAAGAATAACCGGTTCCAGGCTGAGCCAGGAAAAGACGCCTGCGCCAAGGAAGACTAACCCTGCATCGTTGAAGCCCAGGGCACCGCATGCCATCGCGCTGATAAAATTATTCGCCACCGTAGGCAGATATAATCCAGGCGTGGTCGCCTCTTGCGGATGTTTCCCGCGCCATAACCCGGCGCTTTGCCAGGCGGAGTATGCAAGCTGCACCACCACGCCAATGCCAAACAATGCCAGTGACACCGCGCGAAACCAGGGGACAAAACCGATGGCGACCAGCATCGTGGTGGCCGGGAAAAGGCTGACAAAACTGCTCATCACCGGGTGTCGCATCTCTGCCAGCACGCTGCGGGGGAAACGGATCGCGCGCGTCACAAACGCGACCGTTAAAAGAAACCAGCATATCAGCGCAAGGGCTACGAGGCCCTCACCCGGCCAACGCGTCACTGGCCAGAGGGTGCTGGCGTATCGCCAGGCGAAACCCATCCCGATGATGCCAAGCACCATGCCAAAATACCCTGCGGGCAAGTTAAGTACCTGTTGGGGTTTGTTAAATTTATTCATTTATTTTAATTTTTAAAATGTATTTTAAATGCCATTTTAAGCGGTTTCTGCAGCGGATGCCAGCGAAACGAACAGCCGAAAATTTGCTACGTTTAGTTGAGATGCTTACCAGAGATCAAACGATGAAAAAGTACCGGCTCAGCGATGAAACCCGCCTCTGGCAATGGAAAAACGGCGAAACCACCCACGCCACCACGCTGCGGCAGATTATCGCCACGGCGGACTTTAACGACGTGACAGTCGGCACGAGAGGCGGCTGGATTGACGATGAGCGCGCCCTCGCGCAGGACGGCGACTGCTGGATCTACGATGAAAACAGCGTGGTGTTCGCGGGGGCAGTCGTCTCCGGCAACGCGCGTCTTACCCTGCCGTGCATCATTAGCCATAACGCGCATATCGGCGACAGCTGCTGGGTGGACGGCGCGGAGGTCAGCCACGGGGCGCGAATAAGTGACAACGTCACCATTCAGCAATCCTGCGTACGGGGCGAGTGCCATATCTACGGCGACGCGCGCGTGCTGCATCACAGCGTGGTCATTGCTGCCAAAGGGCTGACGCCGGACCATGAACAGATTCTGCAAATCTACGATAAGGCGACGGTGAGCCAGTCGCGCATTGTGCACCAGGCGCAAATCTACGGCGAGGCGATGGTTCATTTTGCCTTCGTTGAACACCGGGCCGAAGTCTTCGACAACGCGATCCTGGAGGGTAATGAACTCAACAACGTCTGGGTGTGCGACTGCGCGAAAGTCTACGGCAACGCCCGCGTAATAGCCGGTTTCGACGACGATGCCATCCCGACGGTGCGCTACAGCTCGCAGATTGCGGAGAATGCCGTGGTTGAAGGCAACTGTGTCATCAAGCATCACGTCCTGATTGGCGGTCAGGCATGGCTTCGCGGCGGGCCGATCATGCTGGATGATAAAGTGGTGATCCAGGGGCGCGCGCGAATCAGCGGCGATGTGCTTATCGAGCATCGGGTTGAAATCACCGACGATGCGGTCATAGAAGCGTTTGCTGGCGAGAGCATTCATCTGCGCGGCGAAAAAGTGATAAACGGCGACCAGCGCATCACCCGCACGCCGCTGCTGGGTGCGTTATAGGGTATAAATCCTGCCGTAGATATTCACGTCGTCAAAGCGGCCATTCAGGTATTCCGCTTCCCGCAGGCACCCTTCCAGCGTAAATCCGTTGCGCACGGCAACGCTGTTGCTGTGCTGATTCGCCACCCGACACTTGATCACAAAACGACGGATCTCACCGCGTTCAGCGTAGTAGCGCATAAACGCCTGCAGTGACTGAGAGAGAATGCCCTGACCCTGGTGGGCTTCATCCAGCCAGTAGCCGATGTAGCCGGCTTTGTTGGTCGGTTCAATGGTGTTGAACGACAGGACGCCAACCAGCGCATCATCCTTGAAGATCAGAAACATTTTGGCGTAGCCGCGCTGGTGCAGCATCTGGTTGCTCTGCACGTTGCGGCGGGTATCCTCTTCGCTGCCCACGTGCTGCGCCCAGTCAAAGGCTGTTTGCAGAAAGGCTCTGTTTTTAACAACGAGATTGTGCAGGTCGGCGGTGTAGCGCTCTTCGACGGCGCGAAGTTCGATATCCTGGGTGACGGGGATGATTTCTGAAGACATGGTGCCTCTCAATTGCCGGGTGGCGCTAGCGCTTACCCGGCCTACGTTTCGAAACTGTAGGCCGGGTAAGGCGAAGCCGCCACCCGGCACAATCCCACAAGGGTTAACGCATAACCCTGTCGTCAACATACTGACGTTTATCCGGCGCTGGCGGGAAATACTGGTACAGCCAGGTTTCGCTGATGGCATCGCCCTGGCAGCGCAGGAACAGGCGCATATCCACCGGTTCCGTCGAATCCGACGTTGGGTACCAGTCAAACAGAATGCGATAGCCGTCAAACGGCTCAACGTAGAGGATCTCTACCTGCTTCGCTTCACCGCTGGAGAGCGTAATCACCGGCTCGATGCCTTTCGGCGCAGCAGCCTTCAGGTCGCCGCCGACGAAGTCGATGGCAAAGCGACGGGCCCACACTTTCGGGTAGTTTTCGCCCGGTGCCCAGCCTTCCGGGAAGCCGCCCATGCCGGTGCGGGTGGCGTAGACGTTGGCCAGCGGGGAGCGCACCGGCGGCATCGCGCTCCAGTAGAGGCGATATTTGAAGTCCAGCTCGTCGCCCGCTTTGACGGCTTTTTCCGGCTGCCAGAAGCAGACCACGTTATCCAGCGTTTCACCGGTGGTCGGGATCTCCATCAGGCCAACCGCGCCTTTACCCCAGTCGTTACGCGGTTCCACCCACAGGCTTGGACGCTTGTTGTACCAGCCCATCACGTCCTGATAGTGCGAGAAATCGCGATCGAGCTGCAGCAGACCGAACCCTTTCGGGTTTTTGTCCATATAGGCATTGAACTGCAGCTTCTGCGGGTTGTTCAGCGGACGGCAGATCCACTCCCCGTTGCCGCGCCACATCGCCAGGCGGTCGGAGTCATGGATTTGCGGGTGAATAGTGTCACACATGCGGCGTTCGTTATTGCCGCAGCTGAACATGCTGGTCATCGGCGCAATGCCGAGCTGCTTGATGTCCTTACGCGCGAAGAGATGGTTTTCCACCTCCATGATCACCTGACTCTTCTCGCAGTGGATCACGAATTTATAGGCACCCGTGATGCTCGGGCTGTCGAGCAGCGTATAGACGGTAAAGGTGGTGTCGCCGGGCTTGACGGTTTCAAACCAGAAGGCGGTAAAGTCCGGGAACTCTTCCGGCGTGTCGGTAAAGGTGTCTACCGCCAGACCGCGGGCGGAAAGGCCGTACTGGTAGGTGTCGTCCACCGCACGGAAATAGCTGGCCCCCAGGAAAGAGACGATATCGCGACGCGCCAGCTCCGGCGCCTTAAACGCGCGGAAGCCCGCAAAGCCGAGATCGCTTTGCCCTTCCAGCTGTTTGGTATCCACGCCCGTTTCACCGTAGCTGAACAGCTCAGGACGGAAGTGGATCTCGCGCGCCATAGAGGTCGACTGGTCCAGCGAGAACATCCGCACGCGGCGGCGGAATCCCATTCCCATATGGAAGAACTGCACGTCCAGCTGACGCCCTTCAATGTTGTTCCACAGAGACTGCTTTTCGTCGTAGCGAATGGCGTTGTACGCCTGCGGCGTCATGGTTGCCAGCGTCTCCGGCAGCGGACGCGGCGCGCCACCCCACGGGGTTTTCGCCAGGTCATGCGCCATGGATTGCAGTACGGAGAAGTCAAAACGACGGCTCTGGCCGTCAGCAATGTCAGAGTCGGCAGCGTATGCCGCTTTGGAAAACAGGGAAGCAAGGCCGGATGTGCCGCTCAGGGCTGCCACTGCCAGCGAGCCTTTTAGAAAACGTCTGCGATTCATGCCTGGAAAAACGTCCTTATGGTCGTGTGAATGTGTTCCGCACTCGGCGAAATGACGGCAAGAAAGAACGCACAGCCTAAACAAAAATGGTTAAGAATCCAATTGTTGGCCGGTGATTATATGAACAAAGTGAGAAATATTTTCTGTCGACCAGAACGGCCCGAAAGTGGTGTAAAGAAAGCCTGGAAAATGTGTATAAAAATGCCCCGTCAGGACATCAGCTGACGGGGCCAATGAGGCGGTTATTTTACGCTGACATCGATACCCGGGAAGTACTTATCAGCGAGTTTGGCGATCGTGCCGTCGGCACGTACCTTATCAATTGCGGCATCAAGCTGCTTTTTGGTGGCCTCATCACCTTTGCGCAACCCAAAACCGATCCCACTGCCGAGGATGGTGTCGTCAGACACCGGTTTGCCGATGAAGCCAAACCCTTTTCCCTGCGGCTTGCTGAGGAAACCTGCCTGCCCGGCCGCGGACATGACCAGCGAGGCGTCGATACGGCCATTCAGCAGATCGCCCCAGGCCATATTCTGATCTTTATACGACACCACGGTGACACCCTGCTTTTCCCAGTGCTCTTTGGCATAGGTTTCCTGAATGGAGCCCTGCAGCACGCCGATGGTTTTCCCCTTCAGCCCTTCAGGCGTCGCCTCGACCGCCGTCCCGGCCTTGCCGACCAGCTGCGACGGAATACGGTAGATCGGCTGGGTAAAATCAATGCTCTTGCGGCGCTGCTCGGTGATGTTCATCGCCGAGTTGATGGCGTCGAATTTCTTCGCCACCAGCCCCGGGATCAGCGCATCAAACGAGGTTTCCACCCAGCTGCACTTCAGCGCTGCCGCTTTGCAGATGGCATTCCCCAGCTCAACGTCAAATCCTTCCAGTTCGCCTGCCGCATTGCGGCTTTCAAACGGCGGATATTCGGCTTCCAGACCGTAACGCAGCTCGGACGCTGCGAAGGAGGAAAAGGTACACAGCAATCCCATGCCGACAACTAGCGCGCGTAATTTCATCTCAAACTCCTTAGCGTGGTTTAACCCGACACAGGGCCTGGGCACCTGCCCGTAACGTCGCCTCATCTTTCGCAAAAGAGAGACGAATCAATTTATTATCCGTACCGTCCGCATAAAACGCCGACAGCGGAATGGTGGCAACACCGTACTCAACGATCAGCCGTTTCACCAGCTCGCTGTCGCGCTCGTCGCTGAACTGGCTGTAGTCCGCCAGCATGAAGAACGAGCCGGCGCTTGGCAGCAGCGTAAACGGCGAATCGGCCAGCAGACTCTGCAGCAGATCGCGCTTGCGCTGGTAAAACGCCGACAGCGACAGCCAGGTTTGCGGGTCGACCATATGTTCAGCAAACGCGTGCTGCATTGGCGTATCGGCAGAGAACATTAAAAATTGATGGACTTTACAAATCTCGTCCATCAGTACCGCCGGTGCAACACAGTAACCCACGCGCCAGCCGGTGACGTGATAGGTTTTTCCGAAAGAAGAAATAATCACGCTACGCTCCGCCAGCTGCGGGTGCGTAGCCATCCCGTGGTGCGGCTCACCGTCAAACACCACGTGTTCGTACACTTCGTCAGACAAAATAATGATGTCAGTATTGCGGGTCAGCGCCGCCAGCTGCTGCAGATCGTCGGCGGAGAAGACCTGACCGCTCGGGTTGTGCGGCGTATTGATGATAATCATGCGCGTGCGCGGGGTGATCGCGGCGCGAACCTCGTCCCAGTTGACGGCAAAATCCGGCACGGTGAGCCTGATGGCAACCGGCGTTGCCCCCTGCAGGCGGACAATCGGCGCGTAGCTGTCAAATGACGGCTCAAAATAGATCACCTCATCGCCCGGATGCACCAGCCCGCTGATTGCCGAGTAGAGCCCTTCGCTGGCGCTGGCGGTCACCAGCACCTCGCGGCCCGGGTCATACTGCGTGCCGTAAAGCGTGGCAATTTTATCGGCAATGCGCTCTTTGAGCGTCTGCAGGCCGGTCATCGACGCGTACTGGTTATGCCCTGCCTCCATCGCGCGGGTGACGCCCGCAACAAGCTTCGGGTCGCAGGAAAAATTCGGTGCGCCCTGAGAAAGGTTTATCGCGTTATGCTGCGCCGAGAGCTGGCCGATAACGGTAAAGATCGTGGTGCCCACATCGGGCAGTTTGGAGCGCGTTTGCACAGGCGTTTGTAAAGTCATCCTCTTTCCCTTCTCATGGACATTGCATAACTATTCAAACAACATCTCTGTTGTCGGGACAATCGAATTGTTGTCATAATAGCCATGAGAAAAATGCATAGCTGAGGTGTTTTCATGTCGCGCCGTTCGCTCCCGCTCAATGCCATCGACGCATTTTTAGTCACCGCGCGTCACCTGAATCTCACCCATGCTGCCGCAGAGCTTTGTCTGACGCAGGGGGCCGTGAGCCGCAAGATAGCCTCCCTCGAGGCCTGGTTTGGCTTTCCGCTTTTTGAACGCCACGCGCGCGGCCTGCGCCTCTCTTCACAGGGCTGCGCCCTGCTCCCGGAACTGCAGTCTGCGTTCGAACACTTGCTGACCGTGGCCGACCAGGCCCGCAGCCAGCAAACCGTGATCCGGCTCAAGGCGCCCACCTGCGCCATGCGCTGGCTGGTGCCGCGCCTGCTGGAGGTGGAGCGTGAGCAGCCGGATCTGCAGATCGCCCTGACCACCACCACCGATCATAACGTCAATTTCAAAACCGAATCTTACGACGCGGCCATCGTGTTCGGCACGCACATGAGCGCAGGCGACCTGCTGTTCGAAGAGGCGCTCACCCCGGTGATAAGCCCGGTGCGGGCGGGTGCAGCGCTGGGATCGCTGACGTTCCTGCATCCGACAAGGGATAAAACAGACTGGTCGCTGTGGCTGACGAAACAGGAAGGTCCGGGCTTTGCCATGCACAAAAATCAACACTTCGACACGATGGATCTCGCCATCACGGCCGCCATTCAGGGGCTGGGCGTTGCCATTGCCGACGAAACGCTGGTGGCCGAAGATGTCCGCGCGGGAAGACTGATGCGGCCTTATGAAACCAGCATAAAAACCGGCGCGAGCTACCGGCTGGTGCTGCGCGAAACGCCAGGCGAGGAAAATGGGCTGGCGGCGTTTCGCGCCTGTTTGCTTAATCGAGGCTGACGTGGTGCTTCATCACCCGTTTGAAGAGGCTCATCCGGGCGCGCATAAAGCGGTTTTCAAGCCTGAAACCTGCATGTTTATTCACGCCAATGCGTAATAAAACGTCCCGCCCTTTACGGCATGCGGGCCAGTGCGTCGGCCCGGGCAGGATCTCGCGAGGTCCTGCGTCTCGCGCAAAGCTCACCCAGTAATCGGCCACCTGAGCAGCAAACTGCACATCCCGTTCGTTGACATACTGGCGTGAAGGCTCCACCTGGCCGAGGGTATCAAAGACGTAAGGTACTTCATTGCCGTGCCACGCGCCGTTGATATAGGTGGCATGTTCCGCTTCCGCAACATAGTCAAACCAGTAACGCCAGCACAATCCGCCGACGCGCTGCTGCGCCTGCATCACGACGTAGCCCATCGTGGTGAACGCCATGTCGCGGCACACCTGCCGGCCCAGCTCCTCATCGCCTTTGACGCCCGGATAGAGCAGCTTAATCAGCCCCAGCCCGAAGCGGCGCTCCCGGCGAATCTTCTGGATTTGCCCGGCGAGATCGATGCCAAACACCGCCATAACGCTGGCCTCATCGCTGTTCGAGCCGATCATTACCGGCACGGGGTGCTGGCGAGCGGCGAAAAAGACGTCCAGCATCGCTTCAGGCAGAACGCAATCCCCGACGATGGGGGCCGGAGCAATGTTCAGCGGCGCGGTGAGCGGCCAGAACGCCTCCGGCGGAATAGCGCGCAGCTGCTCGGCTGTCGCCTTTTCCAGGCCAAAATGGGCGGCCAGCGCCTCCCCTTTTTGCAACGCCTGCTCTCGCGGCGTGTCCGGCAAGGTGTACCCGCTTTGCACAATCGCCTTATGGAACAATCCTTCTGCAAGCGGAGAGGCCAGCAGAGAGAGCACGCTGCGCGCGCCCGCGGATTCGCCAAACAGGGTCACGTTAGCGGGGTCGCCACCAAATGCGGCGATATTGTCCCTTACCCATTCGAGGGCGGCGATCTGATCCAGCAGGGCAAAATTATGCACCACGCGATCTTCCTCGCCTTCCAGCGCGGGATGGGCAAAAAAGCCAAGATGACCGAGACGGTAGTTGATCGTCACCACAACCACGCCGCGCGTGGCCAGCGCTTTGCCGTTATAGGGCGGTAAGCCACCCGCACCGATGGTAAAGCCGCCGCCGTGCAGCCAGACCATAACCGGAAGCGGCCCGGCGCGCTCTGTGGGAGACCAGACGTTCAGATAGAGGCAGTCTTCCGAGAACTGACCGGGATCGCCCCCGCCCAGCTCCTGGCAATATTCGCTGCTTTGCCAGCTTGAGGCCGAAAAAGCGGTAGCCTCGCGAACGCCATCCCACGGCTCAGGATGCCGCGGGGAGCGCCAGCGCCACTCGCCAACGGGCGGTGCGGCATAAGGAATACCGCACCAGACGTGGACATTTTCATAGGTTAAACCAGACAGTGCGCCCTGGCGCGTTTCAACCACAGGGGCGGAAGGATTTTGCATAACGACCTTATTTTTTCCATCACACCCCAGCAGAGTAACGCTTTCAGAGCAAACCGCAACGCTGTTTGCTGCGCGTTTCAGCCTCCTCATAGAGGGTAAATTCGTCATACACCGGGCAGCCGAGGGCCGCTTCAAACGCATCGCGGCTGGCGTTACCATGGCTGCGGGCCTGCGTTTCGTTCCCGAGATTGGACTGGAAAATCCCCGCGGCGCTGACCGGGAGGAAATCTTCGTAGGTGATCGGCTGTGCGACGACCCATCCGCGCTCGATCAGCGGCTGCGGATCGTCGCCAGGCCGGAACGCATGGCGATGCGCTTCACCCGCTGGCGTCAGACGATAGCGGAAATACGCCAGCTCCTGACGGCGCATTAACAGTTCGCTGTCAGGGAAGGCGCTAAAGATCTCCTGCAGATGCAGCTGGTGCGTCAGGTTATCTTTGCCGGTGCCGGCCTGGGCAAGGAGGCTATCGTACAGTTCCCGGCCTTTCGGGGTCAGCGCCACGCCGCGCTGCTCAATCTCACCGAAGCGCGCGGTGTGGGTGCCTTTGTGTTCACCGGCAAACAGCACCGGCTCTTCCAGCGCCTTGAAACTGGTTTGACGCAGCAGGACGGGCACCTCGCGACGCGGCGGCCCTTCAATCAAAATTTTCGGCTCGATACCGTACTTCGGCATCAGCTCCTGCACCCGGTCAATATCCAGCGTACGCGGGGTCAGGTGGTTGATGTGGCAGCCCGGGAAGCAGACCACATCGGCGATCAGCCGGTGCTCGTTATGCAGCGCGAGATAAGTCTCCTGATCGACCGTCGCATGGCGGTGCCAGCGGAAGGTTTCCAGCGCTTCCTGCACAAACTCCTGCGCTTGCTCGACGGTAAACTGCCCTTCCGATTCATACAGATCGAGAAGCGCCAGACAGCGCGGGGTGAAGATGTTTCGGTGAGACAGAATTTCCGCCGCACGTTCGCGCAGCGCGACGTTTTCAATCAGCTCAAGGCGCAGCAGCGAAGTAAAGATGCGGAACGGATTACGGCACAGCGCCGCATCATCAATCGGCCGAAATGCCGTTGAGTGGACCGGCACCCCCGCCTGGGAGAGATCGTAATAGCTGACCGGGTACATCCCCATAATGGCAAACATACGGCGCAGGGTTGAAAGTTCTTGCGCACTGCCGACGCGAATAGCCCCGTGACGCTCGACGTTCAGACGCGCAAGCTCATCGGCGTTTGCCAGTTGTTCATGTAATAGTGGATCATTTTCCAGCACCGCCAGGTTTACGTCCGCTACCAGTTCAAGCAAGGTGCCGTACTGCGGAACTTCCTGCTGGTACATCGCCGACATAGCCTGCGAAAAGTGTTCCCGAATGTCATCAGCCGTGATGGTGTTCGCCATGATGTCATGCCTCCAGTGAATATTACCTGGAGTGTAGAGAAACCCGTTCCTTCCGGGGGGAAAGATTTCTGATTTGTGATCTTAAGACGACAGTGGTCAAACCGTGTGCGACTGGCCTCTGAACAAGCCTTAACGAAACCGCCCTTTCGCGCCTGTCGCTTTTTATCCAGGATTTTCCTTATAATTATTTAGGGTTTCGCTTTCTAGCTATAAAGGAGTATTTTTTATTTTCCCCTGACTGCAAATCAACCAATTTGAGTGCGTCATTATTTTTATCCTCAGCTTTCAAATTTTTAGCTCAAAGTTAGGAATAATCTGAACAGTTGTTTACAAGTCCTTCCTGTCTATCCATATTTCCAACGCAAGCGAAGCGCAAATTTACAAATATTTAAAAATAACGCAACCGCAAATAGCAAAACGCATTTGACGGATCTCACACAGCGACTAGAGTTATTACTCGAACGACGAGTGATACGGAATATTTTCGTATCGTACTGACATAACCAATATATGACTATGAGGTTTAATATGGCAGAGCATCGTGGTGGTTCCGGTAATTTCGCTGAAGACCGTGAAAAAGCATCAGAAGCTGGACGTAAAGGTGGCCAGCACAGCGGTGGTAATTTTAAAAACGATCCGCAACGCGCATCTGAAGCGGGTAAGAAAGGGGGACAGAACAGTCACGGCGGAGGCCGTAAATCTGATAACTCCTGATCTTATTTAGTACTCTTTTAATAAAACCAGAGAGCATGCTGCGGGCTGAAAAGCTCGCAGTACCCTTTCTTTATTTTACCGGAGCGTTAAGCAAACTTGCCCGCGCCGCCTCCAGCGAGAAACTGAGCGCCGCCTTTACCGCACACCTTGAAGAGACGCAAGGTCAGATCGAACGTATCGACCAGATCGTGGAACAGGAAGACGGCATCAAGCTCAAGCGCATGAAATGCGTCGCAATGGAAGGCTTAATTGAAGAAGCTAATGAAGTCATCGAAAGCACGGAAAAAAATGAAGTCCGTGATGCCGCATTAATTGCCGCTGCGCAAAAAGTGGAGCATTACGAAATAGCCAGCTACGGTACCCTTGCCACTCTGGCAGAACAGCTCGGCTATAAAAAAGCCGTTAAGCTTCTTGCCGAAACGCTGGAAGAAGAGAAAGAGACCGACCTTAAACTCACCGACCTGGCCGTTGGCAATATTAACCAAAAAGCGCAGAAATGACGCGATAATACAGGTTAAATAAAATGAGCATCAGTCCCAGGACTATTAAACGGTGCCATTTAGCGGCAGCGATAATATGGTTCATTCTCGCCATCCCTTCCGTCACCTGGTGGAAGAACAGCGTGCTATGGGTCATTATCATCAGTATTTATGCCAATATTGTCGGCCATTTATCTGGCTACAGTGCCGCACGCGCCGATCAGGCTGCTGAAAGTGAGACCAAATAAGCGAACCCTAATGAGGATACAATGATGAATCACGTAGAACACTACCATGACTGGCTACGCGATGCCCATGCAATGGAAAAGCAAGCCGAATCTATGCTGGAATCCATGGCCAGCCGTATCGATAATTATCCTGATGTTCGCGCCAGAATTGAGCAACATATTAATGAGACAAAACGGCAAATCACATTGCTGGAGGAAATCCTCGACCGTAATGATATTTCTCGTTCGGTCTTAAAAGACTCGATGAGCAAAATGGCGGCGCTGGGACAATCCATCGGCGGCATGTTCCCTTCTGACGAAATCGTGAAGGGCTCGATCAGCGGCTATGTTTTCGAACAGTTTGAAATCGCCTGCTATACCTCCCTGCTGGCGGCGGCCAAAAAAGCGGGTGACACCGCCTCGATACCCGCTATTGAGACGATCCTCGCCGAAGAGCGCGAAATGGCCGACTGGCTGATTCGTCATATCCCGCAAACGACGGAACAGTTCCTGCTGCGTTCAGACGCGTCGGGTGTCGAAGCGAAAAAATAACCCACAGGAGAGTGAGCATGTTTCGACACGTCAAACAGCTGCAATACACGGTTCGCGTCGCCGAACCGAATCCCGGCCTGGCCAACCTTTTACTGGAACAATTTGGCGGACCGCAGGGTGAACTGGCCGCCGCCTGCCGCTACTTTACGCAAGGGTTGAGCGATGACGATCCGGGCCGTAAAGACATGCTGATGGATATCGCGACCGAGGAGTTAAGCCACCTCGAAATCATCGGTACCCTGGTCGGTATGCTGAATAAAGGTGCCAAGGGCGCGCTGGCGGAAGGGGTGGAAAATGAGGCCGAGCTGTATCGCTCCATGACCGAAAACGGGAATGACAGCCACATCACCTCCCTGCTCTACGGCGGCGGAACCCCGCTAACCAACTCAGCGGGCGTACCCTGGACGGCGGCCTACGTCGACACCATTGGCGAGCCGACGGCGGATCTGCGTTCGAACGTGGCGGCCGAGGCCAGAGCTAAAATCATCTATGAACGGCTGATCAACGTGACTGACGATCCCGGCGTTAAAGATGCCCTGGCGTTTCTGATGACGCGTGAGGCGGCGCATCAGCTCTCCTTTGAGAAGGCGCTGCAGTCTATCCGTAATAATTTCCCGCCGGGAAAACTGCCGCCAATCGAGGAATTCACCAACAAGTACTACAATATGTCTGAAGGTGGAGAGGTTCGCGGAAGCTGGAACAGCGATAAACATTTCGATTACGTTGAGTCCCCCCAGCCTGCGGTGGATGGCGGCGATGGCAGTGCCAGCGTGACGCTCACAACCGAGCAGGCAACCCTGGTTAAGGCGATGTCTGCCCGCACGAAGTCCGATCCACATTCCGACCCGCTGACCGGTGCCGAGCTGGGTGCCGGTAAGACTAAACCGTAATCGGTTTGCCGGGCAGGCCTGACCTGCCCGGCAATTCGCGTGCCCCATCGTCTCAGAGGTACGGACCATGTTCGAACTCGATGCGTTTCATCTGGCCAGAATTCAGTTCGCTTTTACCGTCTCGTTCCACATCCTGTTTCCTGCGATCACCATCGGTCTCGCCAGCTATCTGGTGGTGCTGGAGGGCATGTGGCTGCGCACCAAAAACGACGTCTGGCGATCGTTGTACCACTTCTGGCTAAAGATATTTGCCGTTAACTTCGGCATGGGCGTCGTTTCCGGGCTGGTGATGGCGTACCAGTTTGGCACCAACTGGAGCGGGTTCTCCCAGTTCGCGGGCAGCATTACCGGCCCGCTTCTGACTTATGAGGTGTTAACCGCTTTCTTCCTGGAGGCCGGATTCCTCGGCGTTATGATGTTCGGCTGGAACAAGGTCGGCCCGGGGCTGCACTTCTTTTCGACCTGCATGGTGGCGCTCGGCACGCTGATGTCAACCTTCTGGATCCTCGCCTCCAACAGCTGGATGCATACGCCGCAGGGTTTCACTATCGAAAACGGGCAGGTGATCCCCCAGGACTGGCTGGCGATCGTCTTTAACCCCTCCTTCCCGTACCGTCTTATTCATATGGCTATCGCCGCGTTCCTGAGCAGCGCGCTGTTTGTCGGCGCGTCGGCCGCCTGGCATCTGCTGCGCGGTAACGATACGCCCGCCGTTCGCACCATGTTTTCGATGGCGATGTGGATGGCGCTGCTGGTTGCCCCTATCCAGGCGGTGGTGGGCGATATGCACGGCCTGAACACGCTTGAGCATCAGCCAGCCAAAATCGCCGCTATTGAGGGTCACTGGGAAAATCCGCCCGGCGAAGCCACCCCGCTGCTGCTGTTTGGCCTGCCGGATATGGAGGAAGAGCGCACCAAATACGGCCTGGAGATCCCCGCGCTCGGCAGCCTGATTCTGACGCACAGCCTGGATAAACAGGTCCCGGCCCTGAAAGACTTCCCGAAAGAGGATCGACCCAACTCGACCATCGTTTTCTGGTCGTTCCGCATTATGGTGGGGATGGGGCTGCTGATGATTACCCTCGGTCTGCTCAGCCTCTGGCTACGCTATCGCCATCGACTTTACCACTCGCGTCCGTTCCAGTGGTTTGCCCTCTGCATGGGGCCTGCGGGGCTGGTCGCGCTGCTTGCCGGCTGGGTGACCACCGAAGTAGGCCGTCAGCCGTGGGTTGTCTATGGCTACCTGCGCACCATCGACGCGGTATCGCTGCACAGCACCCTGCAGATGAGCATTAGCCTGCTGGCGTTCTTCGTCGTCTACTCATCCGTATTTGGCGTGGGCTATGTTTATCTCATCCGGCTGATTAAGAAAGGTCCTCAGCCCGTTGATACGCTGACGTCAAACACCTCGGGCACGCCTGCCCGTCCGCTGTCAGCCGCGGAGTCTGTTCCGGAAGAGGAGAGAATCTGATGGGCGTCGATATCTCAGTGATTTGGTTTGCCATCATCGTGTTTGCCACGCTGATGTATATCATTATGGACGGCTCCGATCTGGGGATTGGCCTGCTGTTTAACTTCGTGGGCGATGCCAAAGAGCGCGATGTGATGGTCAACAGCGTGGCGCCCGTCTGGGACGGCAACGAGACCTGGCTGGTGCTCGGCGGCGCGGGGCTGTTCGGCGCGTTTCCGCTGGCCTATGCGGTGATCATTGATGCGCTGACCATCCCCCTCACCGCGATGCTGATCGGCCTCATCTTTCGCGGCGTTGCCTTTGAGTTCCGCTTCAAAGCCACCCCTTCACACCGCAAATTCTGGGACTACTCCTTTGCCGGCGGCTCCCTGCTCGCCACCTTCAGCCAGGGCGTGGTGGTGGGCGCCGTGATCAACGGCTTTGACGTGGAGGGCCGACGTTTTGTCGGCTCTTCGCTGGACTGGCTCACGCCTTTCAATCTCTTCTGCGGCATCGGTCTGGTCGTCGCCTACACGCTGCTGGGCACCACCTGGCTCATCATGAAAAGCGAAGGCGCGCTGCAACAACGCATGCGCGAACTGACCCGCCACGTGCTGCTGGCGCTGATGGTGGTTATCGCGGTGGTCAGCGTCTGGACGCCGCTCGGCTGGCAGTACGTCGCCGACCGCTGGTTTACCCTGCCCAACTTCTTCTGGTTCCTGCCGGTTCCGCTGCTGGTCGGGATCTTCAGCGTGCTGATCTGGCGCCTGACCCGCAATCCGGCCAGCCACGCGCGCCCTTTCCTGCTGACGCTGGGGCTGATCTTCCTCGGGTTCAGCGGTCTGGGTATCAGCCTCTGGCCGAACATTATTCCGCCGCGTATCACTCTGTGGGAGGCCGCGGCCCCGCCTGCCAGCCAGCTGTTTATGCTGGTCGGGACGTTACTGATTATTCCGGTGATCCTGGTGTACACCGCCTGGAGCTACTACGTGTTCCGGGGCAAGGTTTCGGATACTGAAGGCTATCACTGAGGCACGCTATGACGGACTGGCATACACGGGCCATTATTTACCAGATTGATACCGCACTCTTTTATGATTTGAACGGCGATGGCTGCGGGGACATCGCCGGGATAGCGGCCAAGCTGCGGTACATTCGCCGCATGGGGGCGACGGTTATCTGGATCACCCCGTTTTATCTCACGCCCTTTCTCGATGAAGGCTATGACGTCAGCGACCATCTCCAGGTGGACCCCCGCTTCGGAAAGCTGGCCGATATTATTGCCCTGATCGAACAGGCCCGCGAGCTGGGCATGCAGGTCATTATTGAGCTGCTGATCCAGCACACCTCCGACGCGCACCCCTGGTTCCAGCAGGCCCGCCGTAACCCGGCGTCACCCTACCGGGATTACTACCTCTGGTCAGATACTGACGAGGACGATACGCCCCCGATGTTTCCCGGCGTGGAGGAGAGCATCTGGAGCTGGGACGACGAGGCGGGACAATACTACCGGCACATGTTCTATCGCCACGAACCGGACCTGAACCTGACCTCACCCGCGGTGCTGA
Source organism: Enterobacter sp. CFEC122 (assembly GCF_052983755.1). Taxonomy (NCBI): domain Bacteria; kingdom Pseudomonadati; phylum Pseudomonadota; class Gammaproteobacteria; order Enterobacterales; family Enterobacteriaceae; genus Enterobacter; species Enterobacter sp. CFEC122. The sequence goes on from NZ_JBRIQR010000005.1 coordinate 69,335, forward strand.
AAGAGATTGAGAACATCATCCTCTTCTGGCTCAAACTGGGCGTGTCGGGGTTCCGCCTGGATGCCGCCTCCCACCTGACCACGCAGGCGGGAAATGGTGATGAAAAAAAGGGTCTGTGGATCCTCGAGCATATGCGACGTCTTATTGAGGAACATAATCCGGACGCGATCCTGCTGGGTGAAGTGGACGTCGAGGTGGAGGCCTATCAGGACTACTTTGGCAATAATGACCGCCTGAATCTGGTGCTCAATTTCTGGCTCAACAAGTATTTTTACGTCAGCCTGGCCCGCAAAAGCGCCCGTCCGCTGCGCAACGCGGTGAAGAAAATGATCGTCCCGCCCGATTCATGCTGTTTTGCCAACTGGCTGCGCAATCACGACGAGCTGGATCTGGAGGGCATCAGCCAGAAAGATAAACAGTTTGTCCTCGATACCTTCGCCCCTGATGAGGAGATGAACGTCTACCAGCGCGGGATCCGCCGCCGCCTGGCGCCGATGCTCAACGGCGATCTGAAGCGGCTGGCGTTCTGCCACGCGGTACTCTTTTCCCTGCCCGGCGTTCCGGTGATGCGCTATGGCGATGAGATCGGCATGGGGGATGACCTCGATCTGGAAGAGCGCTACGCCGTGCGCACCCCCATGCAGTGGGCGGGATCGCAAGGCGGCGGTTTTTCGGCAGCCGACCCGGAAAAATTTATCGCGCCGATTATTGACCGCGGTCCTTACCGCTATCAAAAAATCAACGTCGCTGATTCGCTGCTCCACCGCAACTCGCTCCTGCACCGCATCATTGATATCGCCAATACCCGCTCGGAGTTCCCCGAAATTGCCGTTGCGCCCTTTCGGCTCCTCACGATCGATAGTGACGCGGTGCTGGGGATCTATTACGAGACCGAAGAACGCAGCATCCTGACCTTTGTTAACTTCAGTGACCAGCCGGTGCAGTTCACCGTGAAGGGGATCCGCAACACGACCTGGACCGCCTGTCTCGCGGACAAACGCTACGATGACGCGCTGGTTTGCGGTAAAACCGTCGAGCTCAGCCTTGGCGGCTACGGCTATCGCTGGTTCTGGACGCACCGCAGCGCGCTGCGCTGATTACGGTTTCCGGCGGGTGAGCAAACGCGTCAACACAATACCCGCCACCGCAAGGGCCCCTAACGCCACTTTGCCCGGCATACCGGAGGTCACGGACGACGCGCGGGTTTTCGCTTCGTCAGTGAAACGGCCATGGATTTTGTGCAGGTCGTTAACCGGCTGGTCGAGATAATCCCGGCGGTCCGGCGCGTTCAGATCGTCGGTCATCTGACCTTCCCAGGCTTTCTTCACCATCAGCCTGTCCAGAAAACCCGGGAAGAGGAACTGCCCGACAATCGACTGAATGGTGCTGCTGCCAACCCACAGCTCGCGCACCGGCTTTTGCGCCACCCTGAAGATGGCGCTGGCGGCGACTTCAGGCTCGAACACCGGCGGTACCGGCCGCATTGCCCACGCGAACTTGTTCCTTGCCCATTCGAACTGCGGCGTATTGAGCCCCGGCATCTGCACCATCGAAAGCTGAACCCGGCAGTTCTCATGCATCAGCTCGGTGCGCACCGCATCGGTAAACCCGCGGATCGCCGCTTTGGCCCCGCAGTAGGCGGACTGCAGGGGAATGGAACGGTAGGCCAGCGCGGACCCTACCTGAATAATCACGCCCCTGTCGCGCGGAACCATAAGCTCAAGCGCCGCGCGGGTGCCGTTCACGTAGCCGAGGTATGTCACCTCGGTCACGCGCCGAAACTCGTCCGGCGTAAGGGTACGAAACGGTGCCAGCACGGCCCCCATGGCGTTGTTGACCCAGACATCAATCGCACCGAGGCGATACTCAATCTCGTTAGCCGCATCCACAACCGCCTGACTGTCGGCGACGTCCGCCTGCACGGCGTGCGCATTTACGCCGAAGCGGCGCAACTCTTCCTGGGTGGAGTGCAGGCTGGCTTCATCGCGGGCGATGAGGCCCACATCGTAACCTGCTTTTGCGAAGCGCAGCGCCGTGGCTTTTCCCACGCCCGCCGTCCCACCGGTAATCACTATGACAGCCATAGAACCTCCACGTGAACTCAACCGTTATGCCCGTCCGACAATGCTGTCACCAGCTCTGCCAGCGAAAAATGCACCGCTTTTTCCACCACGTCCTGACAGTCTCCGGAGAAAAGCACGGTACGGGTTTTCGTCTCGCCACGTATGTTCCACGCAAAACAGACCGTCCCCGCCGCCGTGCCGTCGTCGCCCCCTTCCGGGCCAGCGTATCCGCTGATGGCGATGCTGATATCCGCCTGGGCAATGTCGCGGATGCTGGCGGCCATCTCGGTCACCGTCTGTTCGCTGACGGCGGTATAGCGCGCCAGCGTTTCAGGACACACGCCGAGGATCCGCGCTTTCGCGGCATCGCTGAACACCACCAGCCCGACATCATAAAAATCGGCCGTGTTCTCTTCAGCGCAGAGCGCCACCGAGAGCTTTCCCCCGGTGCAGGATTCCGCCGTGGTTAAGCGCAGCCCGGCATCGGTTAACTTGCTCGCCAGTTTTTTTGTCAGTTCACCGACGGTGTAATGGTTATCATGCAAAAGATTGCTCATCTTGCCGCCTCTTATTTCTCGAAAGGAATGATTGAAATATGTCCATTGCGCTCAAGTATGGCATATTTAATTTGGCTTATTTCGGTAATGACATTATTCTGACGCGCTGACACCAGAATATCATCGCAAGAGACATCGACCTTTTTGAGTTTATCCGCCAGGGGAATGCCGTTTTCCACCAGAATCACGGGCGTGCCGTCCAGAATATTCTCTACCGGGGAAAAATATTTTTTCATAAGGCCAAAAATAATATCCACTACCACCAGGGTGGTAATCGTAATCATCGCGCCGGTGACGGAAAAATCCTGCCCCAGAAGGGCCTGCTGCGTGGCTTCACTAATTATCAGGAGAAGAATGAGATCAAAGCTGGTCATCTGCAGCAGCGCGCGTCGCCCGGCCACTTTAAATACCACCACGAGGAACAGATAAATAGCCAGCGCACGAAAGACCATATCCATATCAGCCTCCTACGGGTAAATAAATTGCCAGAGGGTGATCTCCGGCTCGTTGTTTACGCGGATGACCGAGTTCCATTTACCGGCTCGGGACGGTGTGGTAAAGAGTAATACCGAAAAGTTATCTGTCTTTTTCAGGTTGTGATAAACAAAATAGAGGCTGTTTCCGTGGCTGAACATGGCGTCCGGCTGGGGCCAGACGCTGCCTGGATCATACGCCTCGCTACTCTCGCTGGTGACGCTGAGGGTATAGGTCCCCTCCGTTTTCACCGGAAACGCAAGCTGCATCCGTGTCTCCGTCTCCCGCCGCCCGAAGCGCTCATAGTTTATGGTCAGCGACTTGGCGGAATTTGTTTTTACCGTATCGCTGACTATTCCGCTTGAAAACAGACCGGCAATGGCGGCAACGATAATACCTAATAGAACAATAAACCCCACCTGACGAAACGCGTATTCAAACGTCAGCAAGCGATATCTTTCCTCTATCCCGGGTAACTTTTCATTTTCACGCTTCATGGCCATCGTCACCGTTTCGCTTATTATCCGATAATTTTGATTTCTAACGCGAATGTTTTTAGGACTTATCACATTTGCCACATAAAGGAATAGCAACAATACTTAATAAGTCAAGACACCCAAAATGAAGGATATCCGATGAAATTATCGCTTATTTCCGCTTTTTTGATATTTCTGGTTCCAGCCGCATGGGCAGATAATAACGGCGGGTTACAAAAAGGTGAAGCCCCGCCGCCGCCCCACGCCCTGGATAGCGGATATCGCGGAACCGATGACGCGCGTATTATGACCATCGATCAGGCAAAACAACTGCACGACGGTGCGACCATTTCATTACGCGGTAATCTTATTGACGGTAGCGGCGATAAGTTTGTATTTCAGGATAAAACCGGAAAAATCGACGTTATTATTCCCCAGGCAGTCTTCGACGGCAGAACGGTAAAACCCGACCAGATGATCAGCATCAACGGTTCGCTTGATAAAAAATCATCTCCTGCCGTCGTCCGTGTCGATCGTTTGCAGAAATAATTCAGCGAAGCGTTAACGCTGCAGTTATCCATCAAATCTCACCCCTTGGCTTAAGGAGTCAGCTATGAGTGATACCCAACAACGTACGAACGCTTACCCGCAGCCCCCGTTCCCGGAACAGCCGCAGACGCCACCGGGACTGGCATCCGAAATGCAACCTGTACCCGACCACGGGGAAACCAGCTACAAAGGGCATGGCCGCCTGGCCGGTAAAAAAGCGCTGATCACCGGCGGTGACTCGGGTATCGGTCGCGCAGTGGCCATCGCCTATGCCCGCGAAGGCGCAGACGTGGCCATTAATTACCTGCCTGAAGAGGAAAAAGACGCCGCGGAGGTCATCGACCTGATCAAAGCCGAAGGGCGGAACGCCGTCGCGCTGCCGGGGGACGTTCGGGACGAAACCTTCTGCCAGAATCTGGTCGAAGAAGCCGTCTCGAAGCTGGGCGGGCTGGATATTCTGGTCAATAACGCCGGTCGTCAGCAGTTCCGTGAATCCCTTGAAGAGCTGACCACCGAAGATTTTGACGCGACGTTTAAAACCAACGTCTATGCCCCCTTCTGGATCACAAAGGCGGCGCTGCGCCACCTGAAAGCCTCGTCCGTTATCATTAATACCTCCTCCGTTCAGGCCGTGAAGCCAAGCCCGGTGCTGCTGGACTACGCCCAGACCAAAGCCTGTCTGGCGGTATTTACCAAATCCTTAGCCAAGCAGCTGGGTCCGAAAGGCATTCGCGTCAACGCGGTCGCTCCTGGCCCTTACTGGACGGTGCTGCAATCCAGCGGCGGCCAGCCGATGGAAAAAGTGAAGGAGTTTGGCGGCGATACCCCGCTGGGACGCCCGGGTCAGCCCGTCGAGATTGCCCCGCTGTACGTCACGCTGGCCTCGGATGAATGTTCATTTACCTCCGGCCAGGTATGGTGCTCTGACGGCGGTGACGGCGTGATCTAACCCCTTAACCCTCCCTCTCTGCAGTGAGCAATAAATGAACAAGGATGTTCACTTTTCTTCCCCTGCCGAAAAACATGTTGTAACTCAAACAGATCAAATGTTAAAAATATTTTGCTATCAAGTTATCAAAATTAAACAACTTAGCTTGTCACCCGCATCGCTCTGTTTTTAACATCGCCTATGGAAAAAAATGGTCTGTTCAGTCAGCGCATACGCTTGCGCCATTTGCATACATTTGTGGCCGTCGCTCAACAGGGAACGCTGGGGCGTGCGGCTGAAACTCTTAACCTGAGCCAGCCTGCGCTCTCGAAAACCCTCAACGAGCTTGAACAGCTGACCGGCGCCCGTCTTTTTGACCGGGGTCGGCTGGGGGCGCAGCTTACCATCGTGGGCGAACAGTTCCTTACGCATGCCGTTAAGGTGCTGGATGCGCTCAATACCGCAGGCCAGTCGCTGCATCGAAAAGAAGAACACACCAGCGAGGTCGTCCGCGTCGGGGCCCTGCCCACCGCCGCGCTGGGCATTCTTCCGCCGGTGATTGGCCAGTTCCACAAGCAGCAACGGCATACCACGATCCAGGTTGCCACCATGAATAACACCATGCTGCTTGCAGGGCTGAAATCGGGCGAGCTGGATATCGGGATTGGCCGCATGTCCGACCCTGAACTGATGGGCGGTCTCAATTACGAGCTGCTGTTCCTGGAATCCCTGAAGCTGGTGGTTCGTCCCGATCATCCGCTGCTGCAGGACACGGTGACGTTAAGCCGCGTCATGGAGTGGCCGGTGGTGGTGTGCCCGAAAGGGACCGTCCCACGTCAGACCGCCGAAACCTTGCTGCAAATGCAGGGGTGTACGCTGCCCTCAGGGTGTATCGAAACGCTGTCAGCCTCGCTTTCACGCCAGCTCACCCTCGACTATGACTACGTCTGGTTCGTTCCCTCCGGCGCGGTAAAAGATGATTTGCGCCAGGGCACGCTGACCGCTCTCCCGGTAACGGCCCCCGGCGCCGGTGAACCTATCGGCATTTTGACCCGGGTAGATACCCCGCTTTCCACGGGCGCGCAGACGCTGCTAAGCGCCATCCGTAAATCGATGCCGGTTTAATACCCCTCACCCTAACCCTCTCCCCTAAAGGGGCGAGGGAACAGACCTGCGCGTTAATCAAATAATGCGAAATCATTCATTAACAATTGCGCAAAACAATTTAACAGTTTTATCATAGCCGTGAATTCACCAAATGGTTCACAAACGGTTTGATAAAAACGAATTCACCCGTACTAATCATCAATCCCACCGCATTTATTACCCAACTGGTACATACCCGACACGGCGGCGGGATCTAAAGGAGAGAGAAATGGCATTTGGCAGCGCGCCACGTGGAATACCGCGTATTCTGCAGTGGCTTCTTGCCGGACTGATGATGCTCATCGGTCTGGCGGTCGGCGGGTTGGGCTTTAAGCTCGCCACCGTAGGCGGGAGTAGTTACTTCCTGATAATGGGCGTGGCAATGGTGATTGCCGCGATCCTGATTTTCCTCAACCGCACCAGCGGGATCCTGCTTTACGGCATCGCGTTTATTGCCTCGCTGTTCTGGGCGGTAAGCGATGCGGGCTGGGATTTCTGGCCGCTCTTCTCCCGCCTGTTTACCTTTGCCGTGCTGGCGTTCCTGTGCGCCATCGTCTGGCCCTTCCTGCGTGCGGCAAACCACACTGCACCAAACAAAGCCCCCGCTTTTGGCGTCGCGGCGCTGCTCGCGGTGGCCATGCTGGTCAGCCTCGGCTGGATGTTTAAGCCGCAAACCCTTGTGGCAGCGAACGAGCCCGTGCCGGTGAAACCCGTCGCACCCGGCGAGCAGCAAAAGAACTGGGAGCACTGGGGCAACACCACCCACGGCGACCGCTTCGCCGCGCTGGACCAGATTAACAAGCAAAACGTCAGCTCGCTGAAAGTCGCGTGGGTTGCGCACACCGGCGATATTCCGCAGAGCAACGGCTCGGGTGCGGAAGATCAGAACACGCCGCTGCAGGTTGGCGACACGCTGTTTGTCTGTACGCCGTACAGTAAAGTGCTGGCGCTGGACGTGGATTCCGGTAAAGAAAAATGGCGTTATGATTCGAAAGCCACCGCGCCGAACTGGCAGCGCTGCCGCGGTCTGGGCTACTTTGAAGATCATGCAAACGTGACAGCGTCACAGACCGGAACATCGCCAGCGGCATGCCCTCGCCGCCTGTTCCTGCCCACCACCGACGCCCGTCTGATTGCCATCAACGCGGATAACGGCAAGGTCTGCGACGACTTTGGCGACCACGGCACCGTGGATCTGAGCGTCGGTATGGGTGAGATCAAGCCAGGATATTATCAGCAAACCTCGACGCCGCTGGTGGCCGGGAACGTCGTTGTCGTCGGCGGTCGCGTCGCGGATAACTACTCAACCGGCGAGCCGCCGGGCGTGGTCCGCGCCTACGACGTTCACACCGGTAAGCTGGCCTGGGCGTGGGATCCGGGTAATCCGAACCTGACCGGCCTGCCGCCGGAAGGCCAGACCTACACCCGCGGTACGCCGAACGTCTGGTCTGCGATGTCTTACGACGCCAAACTGAACCTGATCTACCTGCCAACCGGCAACGCCACGCCAGACTTCTGGGCGGGCGAGCGTACCGCGCTGGACGATAAGTACAGTTCTTCCATCGTCGCCGTCGACGCGGCCACCGGCCAGGTCCGCTGGCATTTCCAGACCACCCATCACGACCTGTGGGACTTTGACCTGCCTTCCCAGCCGCTGCTGTACGACCTGCCTGACGGCAAGGGCGGCACCACGCCTGTGCTGGTGCAGACCAGCAAGCAGGGCATGATCTTCATGCTTAACCGCGAAACCGGCAAGCCGGTGGCGAAGGTCGAGGAACGCCCTGTCCCGGCGGGTAACGTTGAAGGTGAACGCTACTCCCCAACCCAGCCGTACTCTGTTGGCATGCCGATGATTGGCAACCAGACGCTGACCGAGTCCGACATGTGGGGCGCGACGCCAGTCGACCTGCTGCTGTGCCGCATTCAGTTTAAAGAGATGCGTCATCAGGGCGTCTTCACCCCTCCGGGTCTCGACCGTTCCCTGCAGTTCCCCGGCTCACTCGGCGGGATGAACTGGGGCAGCGTCTCCGTTGACCCGAACAACAGCCTGATGTTCGTCAACGATATGCGTTTGGGTCTGGCAAACTACATGGTGCCGCGCGCGAACGTGGCGAAAGATGCCAGCGGCATCGAGATGGGGATTGTCCCGATGGACGGCACGCCGTTCGGCGCGATGCGCGAGCGCTTCCTGTCGCCGCTGGGCATTCCGTGCCAGAAGCCGCCGTTTGGCACCATGTCGGCGGTTGACCTGAAAACCGGCAAGCTGGTGTGGCAGGTTCCTGTTGGTACGGTGGAAGATACCGGCCCGCTGGGCATTCGCATGCACATGCCAATCCCAATCGGCATGCCGACGCTTGGGGCATCGCTCTCGACCCAGTCTGGCCTGCTGTTCTTTGCCGGCACCCAGGATTTCTACCTGCGCGCGTTTGATACCGCCACCGGGAAAGAGATCTGGAAAGACCGCCTGCCGGTCGGCAGCCAGTCCGGCCCGATGACCTACGTGTCGCCAAAAACCGGTAAGCAGTACATCATCATTAACGCCGGTGGCGCCCGCCAGTCGCCGGATCGCGGTGATTACGTTATCGCGTACGCGTTACCTGATAAGAAATAACCGATGAAAAAAGGGACCTTTTGGTCCCTTTTTTTTGCCCGGTGGCGCTTCGCTTACGCGGGCCTACAAATACAAGTAGGTCGGGTAAGGCGAAGCCGCCACCCGACAAAACACGCGACTCAGAACGTCTCCCAGTTATCCCCGGAAACCGTCGCCGCCGGGCGCAACGGTACGTTCTGCGCCACCGGTGCAGCCGTCACCGCGCGGTTCGGCTTCGCACCGCTCAACCGAAACGCCCCAACCGCCTCGGTCAGACGCGCGCCCTGTTCTTCCAGAGACGCCGCCGCCGCGGAGGCTTCTTCCACCAGCGAGGCGTTCTGCTGGGTCACTTTATCCATCTCCGAAATCGCCTGGCTCACCTGGACGATACCGCGACTCTGCTCATCGGACGCCGCGGCAATCTCCAGCATGATGTCGGTGACGCGCTTCACCGCGTCGACGATCTCATTCATGGTGTTACCGGCGGCAACAACTTCACCGGACCCCTGATCGATCAGCGAAACCGATTCGTTGATCAGGCTTTCGATCTCTTTTGCGGCATTCGCACTGCGGCTTGCCAGGGTGCGCACTTCACTGGCCACCACGGCAAATCCGCGCCCCTGTTCACCCGCCCGCGCCGCTTCTACCGCCGCGTTAAGTGCCAGAATATTGGTCTGGAAGGCAATGCTGTTAATCACGGCGGTGATTTCAGAGATCTTCTTCGAGCTGCTGGAGATATTGCCCATGGTTTTCACCACGCCGGAGACCATCTGGCCGCCGCGGGTGGCTTTCCCGGAGGCATCTTCCGCCAGCTTGCTGGCATGATGGGCGTTATCCGCGTTCTGCTTCACCGTCGCAGTAAGCTGTTCCATGCTGGCGGCGGTCTGCTCGATGGCGGCAGCCTGCTGCTCGGTGCGGGAAGAGAGATCGGTGTTACCGGCAGAGATCTCGCTGGTGCCGCGGTAAATCTCCTCCGCCCCCTGACGCACGGTGCCGACCGTTTTTTCAAGCGAGTGCTGCATGGTTTGCAGATCGCGCGTCAGGCGGCCAATTTCGCTGCGCCCGGCCACATCGTCCGGCATCGTCAGGTCGCCCTTAGCGATATTCTCGATACGTTTCGCTGCCCGCTGCAGCGGATTGATTACCGTGCGGCGCAGCACGACAAAGGTCATCGCCGTCAGCACCAGCGCCAGCGCAAACGCGCCCACCATAAACATCAGGCCCAGCTGCGTGCGGCTGTGCGCCTGCGCCGTTAGCGCATTGGCACGGTCGGTACGGATCTTAATTGCCTTCAGCAGCACGGCGTTGTACGCGTCGTCCAGCGGACGCGCCGTTTCGTTTTCGTGATTGATGATCGCCTCGAACATGCCGTTTTTGGCGAATTTGACCATCGGCTGCATGCCCGCGATATAGGCGTCATACCGGGTCTTAAGCTCCGCATCCAGCGCTGCGCCCTCGGCGGTACGCACGGCGCGATTCATGTAGGCGGTAAAGCTCTCCTGAGACTGCTTAATGCGCGTTTCCGCCTCGCTGATGTTCTGCTTCATCGCATCCATCTCTGCGATACGGCTTGCCGCACCGGCGTGGATCAGATTGATACGCGCGGTTCGCAGATGGTTTGAGCTGTTCGACAGCCCCATACGCACCTGAATTTCAGCTGTGACATCCTGCTGATCGTTATCGGCCTGCAGCAGGAAATACCCTGCCAGACCCGAGCTCAAGGCAAACAGAAGAATAATGCCACCGAGAATGGAGGAAAACAGCGGAACCAGCCTGATGTGATGCAAGAAGCCCAGCTTGCGCTGCGCCAGCATCGAAGTAGTGTTGTCCATGACCGTCGACTCTCTTGTAGGTAAGATGCGTAAAAACACGCCTGTTAAATAGTCATCGGCACGGCAGAGATTTAGATTACGGCTAAAAACGCCGCACTGGTCACACTTTAGAGAAGATTATTAAAGAAATGCCAGCGGCGAAAAACCGCTGGCAGAAGAGTTACTTGTCGCCGAAATGGATAACGGTACGGATGGATTTTCCTTCGTGCATCAGATCAAACGCCTCGTTGATCTGCTCCAGCGGTAAGCGGTGGGTAATGAACGGATCGAGCTGAATCTTGCCGACCATCGCATCTTCAACCATACCCGGAAGCTGGGTACGGCCCTTCACGCCGCCAAACGCGGAACCGCGCCATACGCGCCCGGTGACCAGCTGGAATGGACGGGTTTTAATCTCCTGACCCGCACCGGCCACGCCAATGATGATGCTCTCGCCCCAGCCTTTGTGGCAGCATTCGAGTGCGGAACGCATCACGTTGACGTTGCCGATACACTCGAAGCTGAAGTCCACGCCGCCGTCGGTCATCTCAACGATGACGTCCTGAATCGGCTTCTCGTGATCTTTCGGGTTCACAAAATCGGTCGCGCCCATTTCACCCGCCAGCCTGAATTTCTCCGGGTTAGTATCGACCGCGATGATACGACCGGCCTTCGCCTGCACCGCGCCCTGAATCACCGCCAGACCAATGCCGCCGAGACCGAACACCGCCACGGTATCGCCCTCTTTGACTTTTGCGGTGTTATGCACCGCGCCAATACCGGTGGTCACGCCGCAGCCCAGCAGGCAGACTTTATCCAGCGGCGCCTGAGGGTTCACCTTCGCCAGCGAGATCTCCGCGCAAACGGTGTATTCGCTGAAGGTGCTGGTGCCCATGTAGTGATAAACCGGCTCGCCGTTGTAGGAGAAACGGGTCGTCCCGTCGGGCATCAGCCCTTTCCCCTGGGTGGCGCGCACCGCCTGGCAGAGGTTAGTTTTGCCGGATTTACAGAACTTACACTCGCCGCATTCCGCGGTGTACAGCGGGATCACGTGATCGCCCGGCTTCAGGCTGGTCACACCCTCGCCCACTTCTACCACAATCCCGCCGCCTTCATGGCCGAGCACCGCCGGGAAGACGCCTTCCGGGTCGTCGCCAGAGAGCGTAAACGCATCGGTATGACATACGCCGGTATGGGTGATTTTGATCAGCACTTCGCCTTTTTTCGGCGGTGCCACGTCAATTTCAACGATTTTGAGCGGCTGGCCGGGGCCAAATGCAACTGCAGCGCGAGATTTCATATGTCTTCCCTTCTTGTCAGGTATGTGGATTTATTTTAGATAAGAGCGCAGTAAATGGCCGACTTCCGCCATGCGAACGGCACGCTGATCCGGCGTGGTTTCCCCCGCTACCAGCTCATCTTTGAGGTGAATTTCAACCATTTCGCCCATCAGGCCATTGGCAGCCCCGCGCACGGCGGCAATTTGCTGCAGGATGGCCAGACAGGGGTCGCCAGACTCCAGCGCGCGTTCCAGGGCATCAACCTGGCCCCGAATGCGGCGGACGCGGGTAAGAATACGTTTTTTATCTTCGGGTGAATGCGGCATACGCCCTCCTGATACTATAGGGGGGTATGGTACCTATTTTGTTACCGCTGTGTAAACCTAAAGATGAGAGGGTTGAGGTTTTGTACAAAACTCGGGGGAGGCATTGGATACGCCAGATAACGAAGCAAAATAGAAAAAGCGTAAAGTCTCATCCTGATAAGCCGATAAAAACAGGGTCTTTTTTTAATATAGGGATATTACATGCGTAAACTCATCTCCTCCATTGGGCTCATAGCAGGTATGGCTGTAGCCACACCCGCGGTTCACGCCAGCACGTTGACACAAACGTTGACCCGCTGCGACTCAACCTTTTTCAACGAGATTTATCATCAGCGAGCCAAACTCAGCCGCGTAGCCCCCTTAACGCTCAACAAACATTCGCAGGCCTGGTTCAAAGCCCCTGAAGACGGCAATCGCACCATCTGGTTTGCTCAACCGCTGCATGAATTAAATCTGACGGTATCGGGATATTACCTGCAAACCAGCAATCTCGATGAAATCAATTACGGTAAGTACTATTACTGGGGACTCATTTTCAAAGAGTCACAAGAAGAAGTGATGTCCAGACTTGATCATTTGTCCTGGAAAAAGGCGGGAGATGATTATGTTTCTCAGACGATGATTAAAATCAACCCAAACAGTGAGTGGGAAGACAATGCGCAGGCGGTGTCAGGTATTGCTCCGGCAAAAGAAAGTACCGAAAAGCTGTTAATGCTCAGCAAAAGCAAAGACGGGACATTATTGCTCTGTACCGTTCAGGGAAATGTAACGCCTGACATGCTGACGACATTACGACCTGATTTATCCGCAGGGGATGCGAAATGAAAAAGCTAACATGGCTGGTATTACTTATGCTGACAGGTTGTACCGGGACAAGTAAACCCCAGCCCCAGTCCACCCCCAAGCCACCGGCAGGCGTCATAAAAATCCTTGAAGATAAGAAAATTGCTTCGTATATCGATCTTCGGGTGATTTCAACTTATCAGGGTAACGACCGCTTACGCCGCTTTTATTTCATCAATAACTACGCCGAGCAGACACTCATTATAAAAAATCCTCCCGTCTACATAGCGAGCTCACGGGCAATCGACGTGATTAACTGCGACAAAAACCAGCGTGCCGTTATGGCGCGAACCTATTTTTCGAAACCGTTCGCGGAAGGCGATGTCGTACATGTGACACAGGATGTGGGACAATGGGAAAGTTACCCGAAAGACTCTCTTTTTGGGATAATAGCGGAAAGCATGTGCAGTATTCCCGTTGAAAAACTCAAGCCAGAGCCAGCGAAAGATAATCGAAAACCGTTACTGGATGAATAAAATCTTCAGGACCTAAGCTTCTATGGACAGACTCGCTCTGCTCTATATTAAAGCGCGGGCTGGGCTGTCCGCTAACAAATAGCCTACCGTCCCCTGACAGCCTGCGCCAGCATCTGCAGTTCCTCCTTCAGCCAGCGGGTCGCGCCCCGCTGGCCGCTGCGTTTATGCGAGTAAATTTTCACTTCAAACGTGCGTATCGGAAACGGTAACGCAAAAATCCTGAGATCCGCTGTCTTAATCAGCTTCTCCGCGGCATAGCGGGGGATCGCCATCAGCAGGTCGCTTTCCGCTACGATAAACGGTGCGCTGAGCATCGACGGCGTTTTGATCGCGATTTGTCGGGTATAGCCCAGCTGCTCAAGCCGTACGTCAAGAACGCCCTGCTTCTCATTCCATGGCGTCACCACCAGGTGTCGGGCCGCGAGATAATCCTCCAGCGTGAGACGCGTCCGGCGCGCTTTGCTGATGACCACATACTCATCTTCAAACCAGTCGATCTCTTCCAGTTCCGGGTGTCGGATATCATCCTGAGTGCTGAAGCCCAGCGCGAGATCCACCTCGCCCGCCAGCAGTTCCGTCAGCGCCGGGCTGTGCGGCAGATAGCGCAATTCGAAACGCAAGCCCGGGGCCGCAAGCTGCAGTTTGTGCATCAGCGCCGGGAAAATGCACAGCGCGGTAAAGTCCGTTATCGCAATTTGTAAGCACTCCGAACTGCTGGCTGCATCAAACTCCGGCTGCGGAGTCAGCTCATGATTCAGGAACGACAGTGCGGAAGCAATCGAAGGCGCGAGCTGAGAAGCATACACGCTGGGGGACATGCGATGCCCTTCGCGGAAAAACAGCGGGTCATTCAGGGTGGCACGCAGGCGCGACAGCGCATGGCTGAGCGCGGATGTGCTCATCGCCAGCTCGTCAGCGGCCAACCGAACGGAGCGGTGGCGGTAAATCGCGTCGAAAACGGGCAGCAGGTTTAAATCAAGACGTCTCAGGGCCGGATGCATAATATTCATCATTTGTTGATTTCATTGCACTTAATTCTTCAGACAATACGCCGTATGCTTAACGCCATCAATCAAGACGCACGCTAAAAAGCAGGTAAAACAATGAGCATCACCCTTCGCCAGGCACGCCCCGAAGATGCGGCGGCCATTTACGCCATGATTTATGAGCTGGCGGTGTATGAAAAAGCCCCGGAAGAAGTGGTTACCACACCGGAGGAGATCCGGGAAACGCTCTTTGGCGCAGGTACTAAAACCGAAGCGCTGATCGCGGAGTGTGAAGGCAAGATCGCTGGCTATGCCGTGTTCTTCACCAGCTATTCAACCTGGCTTGGCCGCAACGGGATTTATATGGAAGATCTGTATGTTTCCCCAGCTTATCGCGGCCTGGGGGCGGGAAAAGCACTGCTGAAACATATCGCCCAGCTCGCCGTACAACGGCAGTGCGGTCGCCTTGAATGGAGCGTGCTGGACTGGAACCAGCCCGCCATCGATTTTTATCTGAGCATTGGCGCGCTGCCGCAGTCCGAATGGGTGCGCTACCGTCTTGACGGAGAAGCGTTGCTCAAATTTGCCGAATAGCGGCACGTCATACCCGAGAAGATCCCGCCCCGCGGGATCGCGCTTTCCTGCGTCGATCCCGTCTCAACAGATTATGAATTTATGCTACCCTTCCATAAATTTCATAAACATAGAGCAGAACGCCATGACGACAGCCCCTTTTATCCGCCCTCAACTCACCCTGCCAAACGGCGCTGACAAACTGCTGCTGCACTCCTGCTGCGCCCCCTGCTCCGGTGAAGTGATGGAGGCTATCCAGGCATCGGGCATTGAGTACACCATTTTCTTCTATAACCCCAATATCCATCCGCAAAAGGAATACCTCATTCGTAAGGAGGAAAATATTCGCTTTGCGGAAAAGCACGGCGTGCCGTTTGTTGATGCCGATTACGACACCGATAACTGGTTTGAGCGCGCGAAAGGCATGGAATGGGAACCCGAGCGCGGCGTCCGCTGCACCATGTGCTTCGATATGCGTTTCGAGCGTACGGCGCTCTATGCGGCAGAAAATGGATTCAGTGTCATCAGCAGCTCGCTGGGGATCTCCCGCTGGAAGAACATGCAGCAGATAAATGACTGCGGCCAGCGTGCGGCGGCGCGCTATCCGGGTATGGTGTACTGGGACTATAACTGGCGCAAACAGGGCGGATCCTCACGCATGATTGAGATCAGCAAGCGGGAACAGTTTTACCAGCAGGAATACTGCGGCTGCGTTTATTCGCTCAGGGACAGTAACCTGCACCGTAAGTCACAGGGCCGCCCGCTGATCCGCATTGGGAAACTGTTTTACGGTCAGGATGACAATGAGAAATAACGGGTTCCGGGTATAGAGATATATCCGAAAACTGCCCTTTCAGGTGCCGAATTTAGCCTTTCGTCTGCCGTATCCACAAAGAGCGGCTATCCTTTAATTATCAACAAAAGGAGGCAAAAATGTCTGATTTCGGTACTGATAAAAACACCCAGTTTGCTGAAGATAAAGCAAAAAATAAATTTGATGAACTTGCAGGTTCAGCGCAGCAGCAGTTTGGTGAATTCGTTGATTCACCAAAACATCAGGTTAAAGGTGCTGCTAAAAAATATGCCGCTCAGGCCAGCGATGCCGTTTCCGATGTCACTGAAGCCGTCAGAAACAATCCCCTCACCGGCCTCGTTGCCGCGGGTGCAATCGGTATTGTTCTCGGCTTGTTGCTGGGCCGGAAATAACCCAGGGCCCTTCGGGGCTTTATTTTTTCTTAACTAAACAACCTGACCATGCGGTCTAACTCCTCCTCTTTCACGGCGCGCGATAAATAATCTCCCTGAAAGTTCTTGATGCCCAGCTCGACTAATTTCTCAAACTTTTCTTCACTATCAACCCCCTCTGCAATACAGTCCGTTCCGGTCATGTCGCTGTAAACCTGTATCGCTTTAATCAAATTATAGTCATTGTCGTTTGCCACAAAATGCTCAACGATGTCCCGATCCAGCTTAAGCCCATCGAAATGCACCTGGCGCACCGGGAACATGGTTTGATGGTTAGAGAAGCAGTCATCCAGGAACAATCGACACCCCGTATTGCGTAAATGCCGCATGGTTTCAGGGATCCTTTTGTCCTTCGTCACGTCAATATCTTCTGCAAATTCAAAAACCAGCTTTTCGGCCCACTGCGGTTTGAGCAGCATGCCGATGGCTTTCCGTGCCATATCAGGCAAAGCATTCCCGGACGCCAGACGAGGCGGAATATTCACTGAAAAATAGTATTTCCCGTTATACTTATTAATACCTGAAACGGCGGCATGGATGACCAACGCCGTAATTTTCAGCCAGATTTCATGATTCGAAACATCCGTTAAAAAACTGGCAGGCTTGACAATTTTACCGTTTTTATTCCAGCGAATCAGGATTTCAAACCCGACCCCTTTTTTATCTCGATCGGTAATAATCTGATATGCCGGAAATATTTCCCGATTACGTAACGCATTAAAAATTTCGGCTTCTTTTTCCGTGAGCCCCACTTTTTGACGCGGGTGTTTATCAGGTTTATCTGCTTTAAAATTGTGCGGATCGTGTAACCAGCGCTTAATTAAACGTAATTTAAGCACACCTTCCTTTCGGTGGGTATAAACCGTTTTATTCGACAATCCCATTCTATCGCACATTTCCTTTACGGACATACCACGATAGAAATTTAATAAAACATCAATCTCTCTTCTTGTTAACCACTTTAGATTTTCTTCCGAGCCAATATCCATGTAGCGTTCACGTAATACTCGAGAACGATCCTTAAAGCTTTTGTAATGGGTATTAAAACAGCCTACTATGTCCGAAACGCTGGCTACGCGAATCAATGATAATTGATAACTGTTATTTAAAAGACTGCCCAGCGTGCGGTACAGCCAGCCGTCAGGAATATCACCATACAGGGTGACATGCCGAATAACGGGGAGTGCATTGAGTACCGAGGCCAGTCGCTTCAGGCTTTCCAGGAGATTGACGACACCTTTCCCGAGGAACACCACGATATGGGCATCCTGATTTTTAAGGATATTTTCAACATCCTGTTGGGATGCCTCATCTCCGTTAAAGTGAATTTGGGAAGCGTGGATTCCGTACTTATTGAGGATCGAACAATACCCCTGAAATGTGAAGCCGCAGGCTGAGATGACAAATTTATGTTCATCGCAAACCCCATTTTTGAGAGACATTTTTTGGGTCATAACCCGCTCCTGGGCACCAAAGCGCCATTTCTGTTTGAGTATGCGTAAAATCTATTGCATCTGTTGCGTAGTATAATTTTACAGTAGCACCCAGGGTTAAGAAACTGTTATCAGCCTAATTCACCGGAACATCTTTGCGTTAATCACAAACGTTTAACTATACTTTTCTTTTCAAATAACCACGGCAAATATTTTATTCTCAGGGTATAATGAAAATTCCGAAAAAGAAGACTGGACACTTCATCTATCGGCTCATTCAAATACGAGAAAAATGCTATGGATAATCATATCTCATCCAGGGCCTTGCTACATCGAAGGGATGTCATAAAGAGCAATCCACGATTCGGTGAGGCAATATTAGAGCACTACACAATTAATGACACCATCTACAAAAAACAACCTTTGTTCTACAAGACAATGCTACAGGAATCACGGTTCAACATTATCCTCTCCATGTGTTGTTTTATTTTTGGCAATCAGGCCGAGTCAGTTTCTGAAATTAAAGAGTTATGTTCTCGCTATAAGATAGCCAGCCCCAACAGCGTTATTGCGATCATTACGATACTCAGAACCACCGGGCGCATCAGGACCTGGCGCTGTACGGAAGACAGACGAAAGACGAGAATCGCGCCAACCGAAAAAGGCCTGAATGAACTAAAGCGTTATATGTCCGGCGCTTTTTTGCCCGTCAGTATTCTTTATCCGACATTTAATATTAATGTAAACCTGCTGGACAATGATATTTTGAGAAGTAACTTCTTCCGCCGCGCGGCAGAATATCTTTTTCGGGGATTAACGTTCAGAAAGGTTTTGCCTGAAGTAGGATTATTTATTGATAAAGATGGTGGCCGTATGATTATGCTTTATCTTTACCTGCAGGCTATGAAAAACAAATCCACCCATGGTGCCGTTATTGACTATTCAGCCAGCACGCTCGCAAAAGAATTTTTTGTATCGCGCATCCACGTCAACCGGATTATCAAATCAGCTCAGGAGGCGGGCTATCTTAAAGATCGGGGTGATGGTCGGCTATCGGTCTATCCGGCGTTTATCGAACTCGTCGAAAATTATGCCGGATTATATTTTGCGTATGTCACGCATTACATCAACGTGGTTCCTAAAGAGCGACGCCACCCTCACAACGTGACGTCAACCGTATAATCCACCAGGCGTTCGGTGTTCCGAACGCCCTTCACCTATCTTTCCCGCAGCGCCTCTTTTGCCTTGTTCAGCGGTTTCAACAGATAATCCAGAATGGTTTTGCTGCCGGTTTTAATGTCTACGGTGGCAATCATGCCCGGAAAGACCGGAAATTCCTGACCCTGCTTATTGGTCAGATGGTTACTGTCGGTACGAATATAGACGCGATAGTAATAAACATCTCTTTTCACCTCATCCTGCAGGGTGTCCGGTGAAATCATGGTCACTTCCCCTTCCAGCCCGCCGTAAATGGAGTAGTCATAGGCCGTCACTTTTACCAGCGCCTTCTGGCCAGGATGGATAAACGCCACATCGCGCGGCGAAATTTTCGCCTCAATCACCATCTGATCGTCAAGCGGAACCAGACTCATCAGCTTGCCGTTCGGCGGGATGACGCCGCCCACGGTCGTGACGTCAATATCCTTTACGATCCCGCGAACCGGCGCATTGAAAGTCAGTCGGGTCAGGGAGTCTTCCCGACCCTTCATCACCGAACGCTGGGCTTCAATCTCCGCATTGGCTTTCGCCAGCTCTTCACGGGCGCGGACGTAATACTGGTTTTTCATCTCGGTGATTTTATTCTCAAGCTCATTTTTTTGACGCTCAAGACGCAGCACCTCCACCTTGCTGGCCGCCCCCTGGGTCACCAGCGGACGGGTCAACGACAGCTCGCGTTGCACCAGCTCGGCACCCTGACGTAAACCAGCCAGCCCCTTTTCAAGGCTCTCGCGACGGGACTGATAGAGCGCCGTTTCCTGCTTAACCAGCTCAACGTCGTCATCCAGCTCCTCGGGAAACGTCAGCTCCGTGTCGTTAACTTCGGCCTTCAGGCGTGCCGCCGTGGCCAGCGCCGCATTCAGACGCGACTCGCTCTCCAGCACGCTCGACTCGGTTTTTGTCCGATCAAGCTGCGCGAGCTGCTGGCCGCGCTCGACGATGTCGCCTTCGCGCACCATCAGGCTGTGGATAATGCCGCCTTCCAGGGACTGGATGACCTGCTCATGAGAAGACGGTATCACCTTACCGCTGCCGGTCGTCACCTCATCAAGTTGGAACAGGCTCGCCCAGGCGATAAACGCCGCCAGCAGGGCGAACAGCGACCATGCCACCAGCGTGGCGCGCGGAAGGCGCGGCTCTTTCAGTCGGCTATTAAAACGGGAGAAATCATTCATGCTGCGCCCTCCTCTGCAACCGCCGCCGGTTTCATGGTCACGGTGCGCTGTGCTGTCTTTTGCGGCGCCATGCCGTGCTGGTGCAGGATGGCGTCGCGCGGGCCGTCCATCACGACCTTGCCGTTTTCCAGCACGATGATGCGGTCGACCAGGTCCAGAATCGGCAGGCGATGCGTCGCCAGCACCAGCGTCCGGCGCTTACCCAGCCATGTGTGAAGATGCTGAATAAACTGCTTCTCGCTCATTTCGTCCAGCCAGGCGGTAGGCTCGTCCAGCAGCAGGATAGTCGGCGAGGTGATCAGGGCGCGCGCCAGCAAAAGCGCCTGACGCTGACCGCCGGAGAGGCCCGTTCCGCCCTCGTTGATGATGGTGTTCAACCCCATTTTCTGTTTGCGCACAAACTCCAGCGCGCCGCTGTTGACCAGCGCCTGGTGAATCTCATCGTCGGTCGCCAGCGGGTTGCCCATCAGGATGTTGTCCCGCACGGAGCCAAAGAACAGACGGGCCTGCTGGCTCAGCAGCTGCATGTCGCGACGCACGTCGGCCGGGTCGAGATGATTAAGGGCAATATCGTCCAGCAGAATGCTGCCCTGCTGCGGCTCCTGCATGCCCGCCAGAAGCTGTAGGAGCGTGCTTTTGCCGGAGCCGTTGCGCCCGAGCACCGCCACGCGTTCTCCGGCGCGGATCTGCAGCTTGCTGATGTTGAGCACGGTGAGTTTCTCTTCCTCGTCGTAATAAAACCCGACGTCCTCAAGGGCATAGTCGCCGCGCAGGTGGGCTTTGTGCACCTTCTTGCCGTGCTGCGGATCGTCAATCGGCCGCTGCATCAGGTCGTCCAGCCCCTTGCGGGCCACTTTTGCCGACTGCCAGCGCGAGAGCACGCCTGAGATCTGCGACAGCGGCGCAATGGTCCGCGACGCCAGAATCGAGGTGCCCACCAGCGCACCGGTGGTCATGTCACCGCTGATGACCAGATAGCAGCCCACCAGCAGCACCACCGCGTAAACAATCGACTGCACCTCCTGCGTCCAGGTGAGCAGCAGGCCCGTCAGCCAGCGCTGCTTCATGCCGACGCTGGCGGCGACGTCGTTGGTGTTATTCCACTGGTTCTGGAAACGCTGCTCGGCGCGCATCAGCTTGATGTCTTCAATGCCCTGCACCGCTTCCACCAGCGTGGCGTTACGAATGGCGGATTCACGCATCCCTTCGCTGGAGAGTTTCCCCAGCGGGCGCTGCACCAGCAGGCCAGGAATAAGCAACAGCGGCACGGCGAGCAGGACCACCAGCACCAGCGGACCGCCAATCATCCACAGAATGAAGACGAACAGCAGGAAGAACGGCAGATCGGAGAGGGCCGCAATGGTCGTCGAGGTGATCAGCTCGCGCACCGACTCCAGCTCGCGGATCTGCGCGATAAACGATCCGGTTGATTTCGAGCGTGCGCCGTTTTTAATCCGCAGCGCGTGGGCAAAGACGCGTTCAGAGATGCGCAGATCGGCGCGCTTCCCCACCACGTCGGAAATGTGCACGCGCAGCATGCGCATGATGAATTCGAACACGATGGCAATCATCACGCCGCCAAACAGCACCCACAGCGTGGCTTCTGACTGCGACGGTACCACCCTGTCGTAGACCTGCATGGAGAAGACCATGCCGGAAAGCGCCAGCACGTTGGCGACCAGCGCCACCAGCATAATGTCGCCGTAGCGTCGCCAGTCCTTCAGCGCCAGCTGCCAGAACCAGTTTTTTTCATACGGTTTGATGTAGTCATCCACGCGGGCATCCGGCGTGGACTCGAGCGGGCGCAGCACCATCAGGCCCTTTAATCGCGACCCGAGCGCCTCGCGCGTCAGCGTCGTCTCCAGGCCGCCGTCGCCGCTGAACTGCAGGCTGACGTTGCCTTCGTTGTCCATGCGGTTGATCACCGCAATCTGCCCGCCGGTGAATTCTGCCAGCAGCGGCAGGCGCCACGGATCGAGGGATGCCGCTTCTGCCGCCACCACGCGCATCCCCAGCCCAAGCTGGCGCGCCATCTCCTCCAGCACCAGCTGGCGCGGCGACTGGCTTTCATGGTTAATCGTGACCCGAACGTGCTCCACCGAAAAGTCCAGCCGGTAGTGCTTCGCGATGATGAGCATGCCCTGCAGCCAGGGTTCGTACTGTGGATGTGTCTTCATAATCTCCGGGGTAACGCAATTCGTCTAAAGAAACGCCAAAAGGCCGCGGGGATCGCTCCCCGCGGCGTTGTTTTACGCAATTAACAGTTGATGGTTCGCCAGCAGCGTCGCCAGATCCGTCTGCACGCCGTTCAGCGTCACCAGGGTGGTTGGCGAGAACTGACCGCCGGTACCGTCCAGGTCAACCTGGATCTCGGTATTGCTGCCGTTCTGCACCACGCGGATGTAATCGCTGATATTCCCCGCGCCGCTGTCCAGCGTGGCCACGCCGTTCACGTAGCTCGCCGAGCCCGTGCCGGTATAGCCGCTGCCGGAGAGCAGATCGCGCAGGTCAATACGATCCGTGTCCGCCGTCCCTTCCCAGGTGCCGACCGTAAAGCCGTTCACCACGTCGTGACCGTTACCGCCCGTGGCATCCGAGGCGTTGATCAGCTTGTAGAGCAGCGTATCGTGACCGCCGCTGCCGATGTTGAAGGTGTCGTTTCCGCCACGGCCTTCGAACCGGTTATCACCGCTGTTGCCGGTGATGACGTCGTCGTAATCCGAGCCGTTAATCCCTTCAATGTTCAGCAGACGCGTGGTGCCGAAGCCGGTGTCCTGCGCGGTTGAGAGGCGCAGGTCAACGGTCACGCCAGAGGTCGCATTGCGGTAATCCACCACGTCCACCCCGCCGGTGTTGCTCCAGGTGTCATGGTCGGAATGGGTAGCCCAGCCGCCGGAACCGTTGTAGGTATAGGTGCCATTTTCGGCGATAAAGGTGTCGTTATACCCGGTTCCGGTAATGGTTCCGCTGTGGCCGCCGGTGGCCGCTTCGGCCGTCAGGACGTAGCCCTCTTTGCCGTTGCCCGCTTCCAGACCGCTCCAGGTGACGTTATCCGACACGCCGTTGGTGATCTTCAGGATCTCGGCCGAATAGGTTTCATTCGGATCCAGCCCGTAGAAGCTCACCAGCGCGGACGTATCGTTCGACCCGATACCGGACTGGGCGTTGATGATCTGCGAGGCCACCAGCACGCCCGCGGCGTTGTACAGGTTGACCGTATTGCCGTAGTAGGCGTAGATGCCCTCGCTGTCGACAATGTGCAGATGCATCGCGGTGCCGTCAGCAATGGTTTTGCTGTTTTGCACCAGCACCACCTTGCCGTTCTGCTGAGAGACCAGCAGGTCCTGCGCACCGTCCCAGTTATAGTCCACTGCCGCCACGCCGGTGGCGTAAGCAATGCCGGACGCCAGCTGGCTGGCGGTCCAGGTGGATCCGTAGCCGTTGTTGGTGAACAGCGTCGCCGTCTGCGAGCCGCCGTAGGTGCTGAGCTTGACGATGTCCATCTGCCCGTCACCGTTCCAGTCCACCGCCACCGACAGATAGCCCGCCGCTGCGTTAGACGCCTCCACCGCGCTCTTGGTGGCCGAGAGCTTCCCGGTACCGTCGTTGTAGTAGATCACTCCGCCGTTGTTGTTGTAGCTGCTGCCCAGGTACAGATCCATGTAGCCATCGCCGTTGAAGTCCGCCCACGTCATGGACGCCGCCGTGGTGGTATTCGAGGCGTTGGGCACAAACACGTTCGTCAGGTTCTGACCGATGGAGAGCGTGCCGTTGCCGTTGTTGTTGATCACGGTTAACGAGTACGCGCCGCTGCGGTTGGTGTGCTGAACCACATCCACGGTGCCGTCATTGTTAATATCGACGCCGGAGATTTCACGCATGGTGGTGAACTGTCCCCAGAATCCCGCGCCGCCGTAGGTGCCGTCAGGCGAGAGTACCCCGTTTTTGTTGATCAGATAGGTAATGGAGTCCGCGCCGGAGTCACCGTACGCCAGATCCAGATACCCATCCCCGGTTTTATCGTAGGCAATCACGCCGCCGAACCAGATGGTGGTGCCCATTGCCAGCTGGCTGGCGTTATAGGTGCTGCCATCGTAGGTCCACATCACCTGCGTTGACCCGGCGTAGGTATTTTCCGTCGCGAAAATGTCCTGCGTGCCGTTACGGTCAAAGTCGGCGGCGGTCTGGCTCACCACGTAGTAGTTACGGGTGTTAGTCAGCGTATTGCCGGCATAGGTCGAGCTATCGCTGCTGGAGTAAGACTGGCCGTTAGCGATGATATTCCACAGACCGCTGCTGTTCATGCCGAGGGTCATGGTGGAGTTGTTGCTGTTCCCCGCCGTGGTTGCCCAGTCGGTGTTCACCGAGGTGGTATCAATCACCAGGCTGCCGGTCGCCGTACCGGTGGTGTTGCCGTTACCCGCGCTGCTCTTCACCTGCGCGGTCACGCTGTAGCTCGCCACGCTCAGCGCATCGCCGTCCGGGATCTGCAGATACCAGGTGTTGTGATCCGGGTCGACCACCACCGCACCGCCCGTCTGGGAGGTGTAGGTTTTGCCGTTCACCGTCACCACCAGGTATTCACCGTTCACCAGGTCAGCGGAAACGGTACCGCTGACAATCGGGGTGGTATCCGACGTGGTCTGCGCGGTAATCGCCGCCGTGGTGGTCGGAATGCTGGTATCGACGTTCAGCACAAAGCCGTCGGACTCCGTGTAGTTTCCGGCCCTGTCGGTGACGCGCACGATGTAGGTGTGATTCCCGTCGCTCAGGCCGTTGTCCTGGAAGGACCAGCTTGCGCTGCCGTTCATGGTCACCTGGCCGAGCAGAACCCCGTCACGGTAAAGCTGCACGATCTCGCCGTCGTCCGGGGCGCGGTTAAGCGTCCCGTTGATCAGCGGCGAGTTATCGTCCGTTGCCACCGCGCTGCCAAAGGTGCCCTGACGCTCACCTTCACCGTCGGTGTAGCTCACGACCGTGCCAACCGTGGTCGGCGGCGTGGTGTCTACCGTGACGACCTGAGACGCGGTGGAACCCACGTTGCCCGCCTGGTCGATAATCCGCACCTGGTAGGTGTAGTCCCCGTCAGGCAGATCGCGAGTATCGGTGTAGCTCCAGCGCTGGTTGGTGACCGTGGTATCAAGCCAGGTATTCCCGCCGTCGAGGCTGATCTGTACGCGCTCGTCGCTTGCCAGCGCGCTGCCCAGCGAACCGTTGAGGGTCAGCGTGGTGTCCATGGTGATGAAATCACTCCCGGACTGGCCGGTATCGTCGCTGATGCTGTCGATGATGATGCCGTACTGCGGCGCCTGGGTATCCACCGTCACCGCCTGCGAGGTGGTGGCCCCGACGTTCCCCGCCTGGTCGACAACCCGCACCTGATAGTTATGGCTGCCGTCGGTCAGGGCACGCGTATCGCTGTAGCTCCACTGGGTGCCGCTGACGGTGGCGTACACCCAGGTCGTGCCGCCGTCCATGCTCACCTGTACGTACTCGCCCGCGCCGAGTTCAGCGCCGAGCGTTCCGTGCAGGGTGTACGAGGTCGAACTGGTCAGGAAGTCGTTATTGTCGAAGCCGGTATCCACGGTGATGTTATCCACCGACACCGTGATCGCCGCATCCGGAGCAATCGTATCGACGGTCACCTGCTGATGGGCGCTGGCTCCCACGTTACCGGCGGCATCCACCACGCGAACGTAGTAGTCATATGTCTGGTTACCCAGCGTGCGGCTATCGACGTAGTACCAGCTGTTGCCGGTGACGATCACGTTCTGCCAGGTGACGCCGCCGTCGAGGCTGATCTGGGCGTATTCGCCGTCGGCCAGCGTCGCGCCGAGCGAGCCGTGCAGCGTCAGGGACGTGTCGCGAGTGATAAAGTCGCTGCTGCTCAGGCCGGTATCGTCGCTGATGCTGTCGATGGCGATCGTTTTGCTGGCGTCCGGTGCAACCGTATCAATGGTCACCACCTGAGAGGCGGTGGCGCTGATGTTGCCCGCATCGTCAATCACGCGCAGCTGGTAGTTGTAATCCCCGTCGGCCAGCGTGCGCCCATCGACGTACGTCCAGCTCAGGCCGCTGACGCTGACGTCGATCCAGGTGACGCCGCCGTCAAGGCTGATCTGCGCGTGGTCGCCGCTGCCCAGCGCCGCACCGAGCGTGCCTTTAAGGCTGATCTGGTTGTCGCTGGTGATAAAGTCGCTGCCGGACAGGCCGGTATCCTGCGTAATGGAATCCACGGTAATGGTGGTTGCCGCAGGCTTCGTCAGATCAATCACCACGTCCTGGCTGTCCGTTGCCCCCACGTTGCCCGCGTTATCAATCACGCGGACCTGGTACTGATACGTCCCGTCCGTCAGGGTGCGGCCATCGGCGTAGCGCCAGGTGGTGCCGGTCACGGTCAGGTCGATCCAGGTGACGCCGCCGTCGAGGCTGATCTGCGCCTTCTCGTTATTGCCGAGCTGCGCGGTCAGCAAGCCGTTGACGACGACCTGGCTGTCGTTAGTGATGAAATCCGTTGCGCTAAGGCCGGTGTCGTTTTGCAGCGAATCAATGCTGATCCCCATCGACGGCGCGGTGAGATCCACCGTGACGGTATGGTTATCGCTGGCGCTGTTGCCGATGGTGTTGCTGACCTGCGCGTTAATGACGTAAGAACCGCCGTCTGCCAGCGCGGCCACGTCAGCGCTGCTGACCGTGTAGCTCCAGGTGCCGTCATTCTGGACGGTAGCCGCATAGGTTTTACCGTTCAACGTGAGGGTCACCGTCTGGCCTGCAGGCGCGTTGGTGGAACCGCTGACGACCAGCGGCGTGCCGTGCTCGGCGGCGTTGACGATGTCGTCCTGCGCAAAGGTGTTAATGGTGATGGTTGGGACATCGCCGTTCAGCGTCACGTCGTGCGTTGCGCTGCCCGGGTTGCCCGCCCTGTCGCTTACCGACGCGGTGATGGTGTACTCCCCGTCGCTCAGGCCGAGGAAATCACGGCCCGGTACGAAGACCGACCACGATCCGTCCGCCCCGACGGTCGCCTGATAGCTGTGCCCGTTGAAGGAGACGGTCACCGTCTGGCCCTGTTCCGCCGTGGTGGTGCCGCGGATGGTCTGGCCCGCCAGCTGCTCCGCGTTGTTGACGATATCGTCATCGGCCACGGTGCTGATGGTCACGGTTGGCGCGACGGTATCCACCGTTAAGGTGTGCGTGGTCTGGCCGCTGTTACCGGCTTTGTCGTTGACCGAGGCGGTGACCGTCAGCGCGCCCTGGCTCAGGGCGGCCAGGTCGGCTGCCGGCACGTCGAGCGTCCAGGTGCCGTCGCTGCCGACAAGCGCAGTGTAGGTTTTTCCTCCCAGCGTCACGGTAACGGTCTGCCCCGCCTCCGCGCTGGAAGATCCGTGCACGGTCAGCGGCTGCTGCGCTTCCGCGGCGTTCAGCATGTCGTCAACCGACAGTGTCCGAATGCTCACCACCGGCGCAGTGGTATCCACGCTGATAGTATGCGTTGCGGAGGCGCTGTTGCCCGCGCTGTCCTGTGCCGATACGGACACCTGATAGCTGGCGCCATCGGTCAGGGCGCTGACGTCTGCAACCGGTACGGTGGTCGTCCAGGTGCCGTCGCTCTGAATGGTGGCCGTATAGCTCTTGCCGTTCAGGGTCACGGTGACCTGGGTCCCGCTGGCGAACTGCGCGCTGGAGCCGTTAATCACCAGTGACGAACCGGCTTCAGCCGCGTTGATGACGTCGTCACCGCTAAGGGTGTTCACCGTCAGCGCCACGGAGGCGGTGTTGACCACCACGTCATGGGTCTGGGTGCTGCTGTTACCCGCGCTGTCGGTAATGGTCGCGCTGAGGGTCACGGTGCCGTCGGTCAACGCGGAAATCACGCTGGCCGGAACGCCCACGCTCCAGTTGCCGCTGGCGTCAACGGTGGTGGTGTACTGGTGCGAACCAAGGGTAATAACCACTTTATCCCCGACGTTCGCGCCGGTTGCCGACCCGCTGACGATCTGCGCCTGGCCGTGCTCTACGCTGTTAATGACGTCATCGCCGGCCACCACGTTAAAGCTGACGGTCGGCGGCGTGGTATCAAGCGTAATCGTCTTGCCCGCGCTGCCCGAGTTACCCGCGGCGTCGCTCACGCTCACCTGCACGATGTAGCCGTTATCCGCCAGCGTGGAGAGGTCGCTGCCCGGCACGTTAACGCTCCAGATGCCGCCCTGCAGCACCTGCGCGGTATAGCTCTTACCGCCCAGCGTCACGGTGACCGTCTGACCGACTTCCGCCGTAGTGGTGCCGGAGATTGCAACGCCCGCAGCCGCTTCGCTGGCGTTAATCACGTTATCGCCTGCAACCGTATCAATGGTCACGGTTGGCGCAGTCGCGTCCACGCTGTACTCCCGGCCCGCCGACGCGCTGTTGCCGTGCGCGTTGGTGACGCTCACCTGTACGCTGGCATCGCCGTCCTTCAGGCCCGCGAGATCCGCAGACGGCACGGTGGCCGTCCAGTTACCGTCAGCATCCACCTTCGCGGTGTACGTCTTGCCGCCGAAGGTAACGGTAACGGTCTGGTTTTCCTCCACGTTCGAGGTGCTGCCGGAGAGCACCAGATCCGCGCCTTTTTCCGCCGCGTTAATCACGTCATCGGTGGCAATCGCATCGATGCTGATAGCCACCGCCGCCAGATCGACGGTCACGTCATGGCTGATGGTCACCGGGTTGCCCGCCGCGCTCTGGCCTGCAACGGTCACGGTGACCGTACCTGCTGCGAAGGCCGCGACGTCTGCCGCCGGGATCGCCGCGCTCCAGGAACCGTCTGCCAGCACGGAGGCCGCATAGGTTTTGCCATTGACGGTCACGGTGAGCGTTGTGCCTGCCGCCAGCCCGTCGCTGGTGCCGGAGACGATCAGGTTTTGAGTATGTTCGATGCTATTGATCACATCGTCGCCCGCTACCGTATCAACGCGCAGGCCCGGCAGGTTAGCGTCGATCGCGATCTCGCGCTCGCCGGTCCCGGTGTTGCCATGGCCGTTGGTGACGGTTGCTGCCACGGTCAAATCGCCATTGCCCAGCGCCGTCAGGACGGACTCCGGCACGTTCACGGACCAGGTCAGATCGTTCTGCACCGTTGCGGTGTAGGTGTTGCCGCCAATGGTCACGTTGACGGTATTGCCCGCCTCCGCGTTCGCGACCTTGCCGCTGAGGGTCTGGCCCGCGGCCACTTCCGCCGCGTTGATGACGTTATCGCCCGCCACGGTGTTGATGGTGACCGTTGGCAGCGCGGTGTCCACCAGCAGGTTCGCGGTGTTGCTCACGCTGTTGCCCACGCCGTTGGTGGCGGTCGCGTTCAGGGTGTAGTTGGCCTGACCCAGACCGGCCAGATCCGCCGCCGGAACCGTCAGGCTCCAGGTACCGTCTGCCGCCGTCGTCGCCGTGTAGTTTTTGCCGTTCAGGGTCACGGTCACCACGGTGCCTTCCGCCAGGTTGGCGCTGGTGCCGCTCACGCTCAGATCCTGACCTTTTTCCACCGCGTTCAGCACGTTATCGTCGCTGATGGCGTTGAAGCTGACCGAAGGCAGACCGGTATCGACGGTCACGTTATGGCTGCCGGTGCCGGTGTTGCCCGCCGCGTCGGTGACGGACGCCGTGACGGTCACGGTGCCGTCGCTGAGGCCGGAAATCACGCTCGCCGGGACGCCCACGCTCCAGTTCCCCGCCGCGTCCAGCACGGTG
Source organism: Enterobacter sp. CFEC122 (assembly GCF_052983755.1). Lineage (NCBI taxonomy): Bacteria > Pseudomonadati > Pseudomonadota > Gammaproteobacteria > Enterobacterales > Enterobacteriaceae > Enterobacter > Enterobacter sp. CFEC122. Next base: position 99,204 of record NZ_JBRIQR010000005.1, read on the forward strand.
GTGTAGGTCTGGCCGCCGATGGTGACGGTCACCTTATCGCCCGCGGCCGCGCCGGTGGCGGTGCCGCTGATGATGTGCGCCTGGCTGTGTTCTGCGAGGTTAATGACATCGTCGCCCGCCACGGTGTTGATGGTCACCGCAGGAACGGTCACATCCACCGTCAGGTTGTGGTCCACGGACGCCGGGTTGCCCGCCTTGTCGCTGACCGATGCGGTCACGGTGACGCTGCCGTCGGTTAATCCTGCCAGATCGGCCGCCGGAACGTTCAGCGTCCAGTTGCCGTCCGCGCTGACGGTGGTGGTGTAGTCTTTGCCGTTCAGCGACACGGTGACCGTCTGGCCCGCTTCGGCGGTGCTGGTGCCGGACACGGTCAGTTCGCTCTTCGCTTCGGCGGCATTCAGAATGTCGTCCGTCGCCAGGGTGTTGATCGTGACGGTCGGCGCGGTGGCATCCACGCTGTACTCGCGGCCCGCCGAGGCGCTGTTGCCGTTCACGTTGGTGACGCTCACCTGCACGCTGGCGTCGCCGTCTTTCAGGCCAGCCAGATCCGCAGACGGTACGGTCCAGGTCCAGTTGCCGCTGTCGTCCACCGTGGTGGTGTAGATTTTGCCGTTCAGGCTGATGGTCACGGTCTGCCCGGCTTCCACGTTGATGGTCGCACCGGACAGCACCAGATCCGCGCCCTTCTCCGCCGCGTTGATCACGTCGTCGGTCGCAATCGGATTGATGCTGATGGCAACGGTCGCCAGATCTACCGTCACATCGTGGCTGATGGTAATCGGGTTACCCGCTGAGCTGTCGCCGGTAACGCTGATTTTGACGGTACCTTCCGGCCACGCGCTCACGTCCGCTGATGGAACAGCCGCGCTCCAGCTGCCGTCCGCCAGCACCGTGGCCGCATAGTCTTTACCGTTTACGGTGACGGTCAGGGCCGTACCCGGTGCCAGCCCGTCGCTGGAGCCGGTGACAATGAGGTTCTGCGCATGCTCAATGCTGTTGACCACGTTGTCGCTCGCCACGGTATCGACGCGCAGACCCGGCAGGTTAGCGTCGATAGCGATCTCGCGCTCGCCGGTCCCGGTGTTACCGTGGCCGTTGGTAACGGTCGCCGTCACGCTCAGGCTGCCGTTACCCAGCGCCGTCAGCACGTCAGACGGCACGTTGACAGACCAGGTCAGATCGTTCTGCACCGTTGCGGTGTAGCTGTTGCCGCCAATGGTCACGGTCACGGTATTGCCCGCTTCGGCATTCGCCACGGTGCCGCTCAGGGTCTGGCCTGCGGCCACTTCCGCCGCGTTAATGACGTTATCGCCCGCCACGGTGTTGATGGTGACCGTTGGCAGCGCGGTGTCCACCAGCAGGTTCGCGGTGTTGCTCACGCTGTTGCCCACGCCGTTGGTGGCGGTCGCGTTCAGGGTGTAGTTGGCCTGACCCAGACCGGCCAGATCCGCCGCCGGAACCGTCAGGCTCCAGGTACCGTCTGCCGCCGTCGTCGCCGTGTAGTTTTTGCCGTTCAGGGTCACGGTCACCACGGTGCCTTCCGCCAGGTTGGCGCTGGTGCCGCTCACGCTCAGATCCTGACCTTTTTCCACCGCGTTCAGCACGTTATCGTCGCTGATGGCGTTGAAGCTGACCGAAGGCAGACCGGTATCGACGGTCACGTTATGGCTGCCGGTGCCGGTGTTGCCCGCCGCGTCGGTGACGGACGCCGTGACGGTCACGGTGCCGTCGCTGAGGCCGGAAATCACGCTCGCCGGGACGCCCACGCTCCAGTTCCCCGCCGCGTCCAGCACGGTGGTGTAGGTCTGGCCGCCGATGGTGACGGTCACCTTATCGCCCGCGGCCGCGCCGGTGGCGGTGCCGCTGATAACGTGTGCCTGGCTGTGTTCAGCCACGTTAATCACATCATCACCCGCGATGGTGTTGATAGTGACCGCAGGAACGGTCACATCCACCGTCAGGTTGTGGTCCACGGAAGCCGGGTTACCCGCCTTGTCGCTGACCGATGCGGTCACGGTGACGCTGCCGTCGGTTAATCCTGCCAGATCGGCCGCCGGAACGTTCAGCGTCCAGCTGCCGTCCGCGCTGACGGTGGTGGTGTAGTCTTTGCCGTTCAGCGACACGGTGACCGTCTGGCCCGCTTCGGCGGTGCTGGTACCGGAAACCGTCAGATCGCTCTTCGCTTCGGCGGCGTTCAGAATATCATCCGTCGCCAGGGTGTTAATCGTGACGGTCGGCGCGGTGGCATCCACGCTGTACTCACGTCCCGCCGAGGCGCTGTTGCCGTTCACGTTGGTGACGCTCACCTGCACGCTGGCGTCGCCGTCTTTCAGACCCGCCAGGTCGGCGGCTGGCACCGTGGCCGTCCATTTGCCGTCGGCGCCGACGGTCGCGGTGTAGCTCTTGCCGCCGAAGGTGATGGTAACGGTCTGGTTTTCCTCAACGTTCGAGGTCGCCCCGGAGAGCACCAGATCCGCGCCCTTCTCGGCGGCATTAATCACGTCGTCGGCGGCAATCGCATCGATGCTGATGGCAACGGTCGCCAGGTCCACCGTCACATCATGGCTGATGGAGACCGGATTACCGGCGCTGCTCTGGCCTGCCACGGTCACGGTGACCGTGCCTGCCGCCAGGGCACCCACGTCCGCAGCCGGGATGGCCGCACGCCAGGTGCCGTCGGCCAGCACGGTGGCCGGGTAGGTTTTGCCGTTTACGGTGACGGTCAAGGTGGTACCTGCGGCCAGGCCATCGCTGGATCCGGTCACAATCAGATTCTGCCCGTGCTCGATGCTGTTGATCACGTCGTCGCCCGCCACGGTATCCACGCGCAGGCCCGGCAGGTTAGCGTCGATCGTGATATCGCGCTCAGCGGATCCGCTGTTTCCGACGCCGTTGGTCACGCTGGCGGTCACCGTTAAATCGCCGTTGCCCAGGGCGGTCAGGATAGATTCCGGCACATCGACGGACCAGGTCAGATCGCTCTGCACCGTTGCGGTGTAGCGGTTGCCGCCAATGGTCACGGTCACGGTGTTGCCCGCTTCGGCATTCACCACCTTACCGCTGATGGTCTGGCCGGCAGCCAGCTCGGCGGCGTTAATCACGTCGTCGCCCGCAATGGTGTTGATAATCACGCCCGGCAGAACGGACTCCACGTTTACCGTGTGCGACGCGCGGGTGCTGTTGCCGACGCTGTCCGTGGCTGACGCGGTGACGGTATAAAGCGCCTCGCCCAGCTGACCGACCTCGCTCGCCGGAACGGTGGTGGTCCATTTTCCGTTATCGTCCACCTGCGCACTGTACGCTTTGCCGTTGAGCATCACGGTCACTACCGCGCCTGCCGCCAGGCCGGACGCCGTACCGGAGAGGGTCAGATCCTGGGTTTTCTCGGTGCTGTTGATCACATCGTCACCGGAAACGGTGTCAATGGTCAGCCCCGGCGCGGTCAGGTTCACCGCCACACCGTGCGTGGCGCTGTTGCTGTTGCCCGCCTTATCGGTCAGCGCCGCGGTGATGGTGTAATCCCCGGCGGCCAGCGCGGTAACGTCTGCCGCAGGTACGCCCACGCTCCAGTTGCCGGAGGCGTCCAGGGTGGCGGTGTACGATTTGTTATTGAGGGTAACGGTGACCACGTCGCCCGCCGCCGCGCCGGTCACGGAACCGGTGACAATCAGGGCCTGCGCGTGCTCGGCGCTGTTGATCACGTCGTCGTCGGACACGGTGTGAATGGTCAGCTGCGGGACGGTGGTATCGACCAGCACGTCGCGATCCGCGGAGGCCGGGTTGCCCGCTTTGTCCGATACGGCGGCGCTGACGGTGTAGTTACCGTCGGTAATCGCGCCGACATCCGCGGAAGGCACGGTCACGCTCCAGCTGCCGTTTGCCTGCACGGTGGTGGTGTAGTCCACGCCGTTCAGGGTCACGGTGACGGTCTGGCCCGCTTCGGCGTTGGTTACACCATTAACGACCAGATCCTGCTGCGCCTCGGCCGCATTGATGATGTTATTGTCGCTGACGATCTCGATAGACACCGTCGGCGCGGTGGCGTCCACGCTGTACTCGCGGCCTGCCGACGCGCTGTTGCCGTTCACGTTGGTGACGCTCACCTGCACGCTGGCATCGCCGTCCTTCAGGCTGCCCAAATCGGCAGACGGCACGGTGGCCGTCCAGTTGCCGTCGGCATCCACCGTCGCGGTGTACGATTTGCCGCCGAAGGTGATGGTAACGGTCTGGTTTTCTTCCACGTTGGTGGTGGAGCCGGACAGCACCAGGTCCGCGCCTTTCTCCGCCGCGTTAATCACGTCGTCAGAGGCAATCGGGTTAATGCTGATGGCGACTGTCGCCAGATCCACCTTCACGTCATGGCTGATGGAAACCGGGTTGCCCGCCGCGCTATGACCTTCAACCTTCACGGTAACCGTACCCGCGCCGAGCGCGCTGACGTCGGCCGCCGGAATGGCCGCCGTCCAGGTGCCGTCCGCCAGTACGGTGGCCGCGTAGGTTTTGCCGTTGACGGTGACGGTCAGCTCCGCGCCCGTTGCCAGACCGTCGCTGGAACCGGTGATTATCAGGTTTTGAGCGTGTTCGATGCTATTGATCACATCGTCGCCCGCCACGGTATCGACGCGCAGGCCCGGCAGGTTGGCATCAATGGTGATGTCGCGCTCGCCGGTGCCGGTGTTGCCGTGGCCGTTAGTGACGCTGGCTGACACCGTCAGATCGCCGTTACCGATGGCGGTTAAGACCGAGGACGGCACGTTGACCGACCAGCTCAGATCGTCCTGAACCGTCGCGGTATACGTATTGCCGCCGAGGGTAATAGTGACAGTGTCACCGCTCGCCGCACCGCTCACTTTCCCGCTCAGGGTCTGTCCGGCAGCCACTTCCGCCGCGTTAATCACGTCGTCCGTCGCGACCGGATTGATGGTGACCTGCGGCAGCGCGCTGTCAACCAGCACGCTGTGGCCGGTGCTCGCGCTGTTGCCCGCGGCGTCAGTTACGCTCGCCGTCACGGTGTAGCTCGCTTCGCCCAGCGCCGAGACGTTTGCCGCCGGAACGGTCACGCTCCAGTTCCCGCTCGCGTCGGTGGTGGCCGTATAGTTAATCCCGTTCAGGGACACCGTAATGGCGGTTCCTTCCGGCTGGTTGCTGGTGCCGGACACCTGCAGATCCTGGCCTTTCTCGGTCGCATTGATCACGTCGTCAGCCGCCAGGGTATTGATGGCGACCACCGGCGCGGTCAGGGAGACGTCAAATTCGTGCGTCGCAGTGGTGCTGTTACCGGCTTTGTCGGTGAGGGTCGCTGAGATCGTCTGGTCGCCGTTGACCAGCGCGCCCACGTCCGCCGCCGGAACGCCCACGCTCCAGCTGCCGGACGCGTCCAGCATGGCGGTGTAGTCTTTACCGTTCAGGGTCACGGTAATCACGTCGCCCGCCTGCGCGCCCGCCACCTTACCGGAGACGATCAGCGCCTGGCCATGCTCGGCAATATTCACGATGTCGTCGCCCGCGACGATATTGAAGCTAATCTGCGGTACGGTGGTGTCCACCAGCACCGATGAGCCCGCGCTGGCCGGGTTACCTGCTTTATCGGACACGGTCGCCGTGACCGCGACGCTGCCGTCGGTGATGCCTGCCAGATCCGCCGCAGGCACGTCGAGCGTCCAGCTGCCGTCCGCCTGCACCTGCGCAGTGTACTGATTGCCGTTGAAGGTCACGGTGACCGTCTGGCCCGCTTCGGCAGTAGAGGTCCCGCTCAGGGTCAGATCCTGCGCCGCCTCTGCCGCATTCAGCATGTTATCGCCGCTGATGGTGTTGATGGTCACCGTCGGCGCGGTGGTGTCGACGCTGAATGCCTGCGCCGAAGACGCGGCGTTGCCGTTCACGTTGGTGACGCGGACCTGCACGCTGGCGTCGCCGTCTTTCAGGCCGCTCAGATCGGCAGCCGGAACGGTCCAGGTCCAGTCGCCGTTGGCATCCACCGTCGTGGTGTACGTTTTTCCTGCGAAGATAATGGTGACGGTCTGGCCCGCTTCAACGTTAGATGACGTGCCGGACAGCACCAGATCCTGGCCTTTTTCCGCCGCGTTAAGGACGTTGTCGTCGGTCACGCTGCTGATGGTGATGGCAACCGGCGCGAGATCGACGTCCACGACGGTCCCGATAGCCACGGGGTTGCCGGAGGCATCCTGCGCGCTTGCCTTGATATCCAGCGAGCCATCTGCCCACTGGGACACGTCCGCCGCCGGTACCGCCGCCTGCCAGGTGCCTTCCGCCAGCACCGTTGCGGAATACGCTTTTCCGTTGATGGTCACGGTGACGGCGCTGCCCGCCGCCAGATCGGTGCTGGTGCCGGACACAATCAGGTTCTGAGCGTGCTCAATCACGTTGATCACGTCGTCGCCTGCGACCGTATCAATACGCAGCCCCGGAAGCTGGGCGTCGATGGTGAAGTCGAGCGAAGAAGAACCGGTATTGCCGTGCGCGTTGGTGACGCTGGCCGATACGGTGAGATCGCCGTTGCCCAGCGCGGTCAACTGGCTCTGGGTTAACGGCAGGCTCCAGGTGAGATCGTCCTGTACGGTGGCAGTAAAGGTCTGGCCGCCCAGGGTAATCGTGACAGTGTCACCTGGCGCCGCATTTGTCACCTTACCGGTCAGGGTTTGCCCTGCCGCCACTTCCGCCGCGTTAACGATATTGTCGCCCGCCAGCGTGTCGATCGTTACCACCGGCAGCGAGCTGTCCACCAGCACGTCGTGCGAGGTTGAGGCGCTGTTGCCCACGCTATCGGTGACGTTCGCCGTCACGGTGTAATTCGCTTCGCCCAGCGCCGAGACGTTTGCCGCCGGAACGGTTACGCTCCAGTTTCCGCTGGCGTCAGCGGTAGCCGTGTAGTGAATGCCGTTCAGGGTCACCGTAATGGTCGTGCCTTCCGGCTGGTTGCTGGTGCCGGAAATCTGCAGTTCTTCGCCCTTCTCGGTCGCGTTGATCACGTCGTCCGCCGCCAGCGTGTTGATACCGATAACAGGCGTCACGGTATTCACCACCACATCCAGTGAACTGCTTCCGGTATTGCCGGATCGGTCGGTCACGGAGACGTCGATGGTCCAGGTACCGTCCGTCAGCCCCTGTACGACAGACGCCGGCAGGCCAAGGCTCCAGTTGCCCGCCGCATCCACCACGGTGGTGTAATCGACGCTGTTAATAGTGATAGTCACCCGATCGCCCGCTGCCGCCCCGGTGACGGAGCCGCTCAGGATCTGCGCCTGTGCATGGGCGAGCTGGTTAACGGTATTGGTGTCGGTGACGAAGTGGTTGATGGTCAACTGCGGCACGGTCGCGTCCACCAGCCCAACGCGGTCGGCGCTGCTGCTGTTGCCCGCCACGTCGCTGACGGTGGCCGTCACGGTCACGATGCCATCGTTGAGGGCACCGACGTCAGCCGCCGGTACGATCAGCTGCCAGGTTCCGTCCGTCTGGACCGTGGTCTGATACGTTTTGCCGTTCAGCGTCACGGTGACCGTCTGGCCCGGTTCCGCAGTACTGGTGCCGCTTAAGGCTAAATCCTGCTGCGCCTCTGCCGCATTGATGATGTTATCGCTGGTGAGGTTATCGAGCGTAATCGCCGGCGGCAGCGTATCCACCGTGACCACGCGCGACGCGTCGGCACTGTTACCGTTGACGTTCGTGACGCTGACGCTCACCTGCGCGCGCCCGTCGATCAGGGTTTCCATGGCGCTGGCGGGCACGGTCAGGCTCCAGGAGCCATCCTGCTGCACCTGGGCGGTAAAGGTCTGGTCGGCGAATTTCACCACCACGGTCTGCCCCGCCTCCACGCCCTGCGTCTGGCCGGAGAGAGTTAAATCGGCACCTTTTTCTGCCGCATTCAGCAGGTCATCGCCGGAGACGGTATCAATGGTGACCGCCACGGCGTTGAGATCGAGTTCAATCGGGTGTTCAGCCGCAACGGTATTGCCCCAGGCATCTTTTGCGCTGACGCTAACCGTCATCTCTCCCGCGGTCCAGGCCTGCAGGTCCGCAGCAGGAACGCCAATGCTCCAGCCGCCGCTGGCGGTAACCACGGCGTTATATTCGACGTTGTTAATGGTGACGACGATCGGCGTGCCCGCGGCCAGGTGGGTGCTGGCGCCGGTGACGGTCAGATCCTGCTGCTGTTCGATGGCGTTGATCACGTCATCGCCGGAAATGGTGTTCACGCGCAGGCCCGGCAGCTGTGCGTTGATGTTGATATCGCGCTCGCCGGTACCGGTATTGCCGTGCGAATTGGTCACCGACGCGGTGAAGGTTAAATCGCCGTCGCCGAACGCCTTAAGATCCGCTGACGGGATTTTCACGCTCCAGGTCAGATCGCTGCCCACCGTGGCGGTGAAGCTCTTGCCGCCCACGGTGACAGAAACGGTATCGCCCGCCGCCGCGCCGGTAACGCGACCGCTGAGGGTTTGATCGACACCCGCTTCGGCGTTATTGACCAGGTTGTCGCCCGCAAAGGTGTTGATGATCACCTGCGGCAGCACGGTATCCACCAGCAGCGTCGCCCCGGCAGAGCCGCTGTTACCCACGCTGTCAGTGCCGCTGACGCTGACGGTGTAGAGGGTGTTCGCCAGATTCAGCACGTCGGAAACCGGCACCTGGACCGCCCAGATGCCGTTTTCAACGGTGGCCTGATAGCTGACGTTGTTCAGCGTCACGGTAATGGCGCTGCCGTCAGGCAGGTTGCTGGTACCGGTCAGGCTCAGCGGCTGCATCGCCTCCTGGGCATTCAGCACGTTGTCCTGGCTAATGGCGTCAATCGTAAATTCTGGCGGGTTGCCGCTCAGCGTAATGCCGTGCGTGGCGCTGCCGGTGTTGCCTGCCGCGTCGGTCACGGATACTGAAATCGTGTGGTTGCCTTCACCCAGCGCGCCCAGCACGGATGCCGGAACGCCCACGCTCCAGCTGCCGTCCGCCAGCACTACGCCGGTGAAGGACTGGTCGCCAACGGTCACGGTGACCACATCGCCTGCCGACGCGCCGCTCGTCTGCCCGGAAATAATCTGCGCCTGGCCCTGTTCGCTGGTGTTCAGTATGTCGTCGCCCGCCACGGTATCGATGGTGACCACCGGCGCGGTGGTATCCACCGTGAAATCTGCGGTGACAGACGAACCGTTGCCCGCTTTGTCGCTGACGTTCACCGTCAGGGTGTGATTACCCTCGTTGAGCGCCTGCACGTCGTCCGCAGCAAGCGTGACGGACCAGGTACCGTCGCTGCCCACCGTGGCGTTGTAGTTTTTACCGTTCAGCGTGACCGTGACGATCTGACCGGCTTCCGCAGTCGTTTTGCCGGTCAGCGTCAGCGGCTGGCTGTGCTCGGCGGCATTAATGATGTTGTCCTGCGCGAGGGTATCGACAGAGAGGGTTGGCGCGACGCTATCCACGCCGATTGTCTGGGTGCCGCTCACGGTGTTACCCGCCGCGTCTTTGCCGCTGACGTTGACCGTCCAGGTGCCATCGCCCAGCGCCTGCGCGTCGGCCGCGGGCACGTTAACACTCCACGTCCCGTCAGCCCCCACTTCCGTCGTATAGGTTTTACCGTTCAGCGTCACGGTGAGTGCGGTACCCTGCGCCAGATTCTTGCTGGCACCGGAGAGCGTAAAGCCCGCGGATTGCTCGCTGGCGTTAAGCACGTTGTCGCCCGCCGTGGTGGCCAGCGTAATGGCAGCCTCGGCGGTCGAGACCGTTACGGTAATGTTGCCCGCATCGGTGGTTTTACTGCCGTCGATCTGCACCACCGACCAGGTATGTTCCCCGTCAGTCTGGGTCGGTAATTTTACCGTCCAGGTGCCCTCTTTACCGACCATGGCGCTGGCGATGGTGCTGCCGCTGCTGTCTTTAATCTGGATGGTCGCGCCCGGCTGACCGGTACCGCTAAAGGTTGGCGTGTTGTCGTCCGTGATCGCGTTTGCTGTCAGCACGCCCTGCTTGTCGCCCGCTTTATCCGACAGCAGGAAGGTTGGCGTGGCGCTTTCCACCTCTTTCGTATTATCAATAACTTTTGTTTTAGTCTCGCCGTCGCCGCCGTTTGCCAGCAGCGCCCCGATGGCACCGCCGCCTAATGCAGCTCCCGCAATCCAGCCCCACGGGGCGTCGCTTAAGACGCTACCCTGCTCGAGGAAAGGTTGAATGCTGCTAATCGGTGTGGCCTGCGCGGTTAGCTCGGTCACCGCCACGCCTGACGCTTCCCCGGTATCGGCAAAAGAAATATGCGTCAGTTCCTGACGATCGTTGAACACCAGCTCTGACTGGTTGTGCGTATCAGGATCTTCAACAAAATAGTTATTGCAGCGAATCACGCTGCCATCTTTCATATAAATGAGGAGGTCTTTACCCTGGCGGACATATCGCACCACATCCTGAGCAGAACCCTGGATTTCAATCACGCTCGGGGAGGAAATAGAGACCGACAAATTTCCTTCGCCGGTTAATTTCGTTTTCTCCGCCGTTTTGCGAATGATGACATCAACAACCTTTATGTTACTCATATTTCTCTCCTTGCAGGTGTGCGGATTCCTGTGGATATGTCCACCAGACGGATGTAGCTATCCCTGGGAAAAAACACCCATTATTTTCAGACTTATTTTGCGCGACAATACGCGTCTTTTTTTAACTCAAATCGGGTAGTTTTGCGGCAGCGTTTTTCTCTATTCCAATAAGCGGCATTAAATTATCAACCGCGGAAGCATAATTAATTGCTGAACTCCAGCCATCATACTCAGCGATTATTTTCGCCGAGGTGGCCTGCCAGACATCCTGCTCAACGCTGAGCAGATCGTTAATGCTCCGCTTGCTCAGGGTGTACTCATTTTTATAAACATCACGGGCGCGCAGCGCATTTTCCAGCTGCTGTTTCCCGGCCTCCATTCTTCCCCGCGCGCCGGTCCAGTCCGCCTGCGCGACGGAGGCTTTTTGCAGGACGTCGAAACGCGCCTGATCGACCTGAGAGGAGGCCATCGCCCGCGCGCCTTCAGCCTGCCGCACGCGTGCAGAGACCGCGCCGCCCTGATAAAGCGGTGCGTCAATGTTGAGTTGGATCTGGTCGTCCCAGTACGAACGGTTGTCCGACTCGTAACGGGTACGTCCGCCCTTCAGGCTTAGGGTCGGCCAGTGCTGGGACTTCGCCGTCTCCACGCCATACTGGGCAGAGCGCTCCATGTTTTGCGCGGCCATGACCGCCGGTATCAGCGAATAATCAATGCGGTTGAGCGAATCAGGTTCAACCGCGAGGTTTGCGGGTACAGGCGAATAGTTTTCTGCCTGCATGCCGGTTAATACCGCAAGCCTTGCGCGGGCGCTGTTTAAGGCGGCCTGATACTGCGCGACCGTTGCCTGCATACCGGCAATACGCGTGCGGGTCTGGAGCTCATCGGAGGTCGAGCTCACGCCCGCGTCGGCGCGCAGCTTTGCCAGCTGCTCAACATTTTTCAGGGCCTGAACGTTCTCCTTTGCTGCCTGCAGCAGATCGGCATAGCGTTTGACCTCGACATAGCTCAGCGCCGTTTTTTCCGCCACGTCAGAGAGCGTGCTCATCAGCTGGTAGCGATAGCTATCGCGCTGGGCGGAAGACTGGCTGATGCTGTTATTGGTCTTGCCAAAATCATAGATCAGCTGCGTCAGGCTCAGTCCCCAGGCGGCTGAATTCTTCAGCGACCCGCTGGAATCGGTGGTCTGGCTATGGCCCGTGCTCCCGTTCAGCGATATTTGCGGCATCCAGCCGCTGCGCGCTTCATCTATTTGTGCCTGACCAATACCGAGCTGCGCGGCCTGCTGACTAATAGACGGATCGCGATCGATAGCAAAAAGAATACTTTCTTTTAAGGTGGTCCTGGCAACCGGGGCAATACCCACCTGATTACTATTGGCGTACGCCGTATTTATGGCTAATGAAATGAATGCCAGCGCTGCTGTAAATCGGCGTAACATTGGCTTTCGTAATATCGTCATTTTATCTCCCTGACTCTGAGTGACACTGAAGCAATTACCCAAAAAGAGGTATAGATAATTAGACAAATATCTTTTTTAGCATCCTTGCCGAATTTTAGGTAAAACTCCCCATACCCATTTCCCCCTGGAGATGAGATCTGCCTGCGTCTTATTTAATTAAGAATTTACTTATTTCCTAAAGTGGTTAGCAGCATAACAAAATGTGTTATAGGCCACTACACCCACAATGTTAATGTGGTGTTACAATTAAGGAAAAAGATGGGGTTTCTGGACAAAACTCTTAAAATGACCTTTCAGATGAAACATATAAACCGTCTGTTATTTAAGGAAAATTCTTAATTTGCTCCCTGCACATTTTTGCGTTAATTTCCGCGCGGGTCAGACACAAAGATTTTCAAAGAAGTGTCAATTTAAGTAGCCAAACAGGATGAATTGGGATTTATCGCTATTAAAAAACTAATTAAAGCAATTAATATCTATAAATATCTATTTTGTCGAAACTTAAATCCAGACAATGGTGTTGCACTGGTTACATAATCCAAACCGTTAAATAAAACATAACAATAACATTATGGTTAACATTCAAAACGGCTTGCTTATACCTGTTTAATAAAATTTTAATAATCACGCATCTGAATCATCACCTCACTCCGCGACATCAAAACCACGTTGCCCTTCTCTCTGCGTTAAAATGCTGTATTATGCAAACTATTGCGATATTTTGCAGGAATGTAACCGATGCACAAAACTGCACGACAGCGCCACGTTCTGGATATCCTGAGCGAGCAAGGCCAGGCCAGCATCACCGAACTGGCAGAAAAGCTGCAGGTTTCAGCCGATACCATCCGTCGGGATCTGACCGACCTGGAGAACCAGGGTCTGGCGCAGAAGAACCACGGCGGAGCCATCGCGCTGAATCTCTCCGCCATGAACCGTCAGGGCCGCAATACGCTGCTGCCGGAAACCAAACAGCGCCTCGGAAAACAGGTCGCCCTGCAGGTCCCTGCGGGTTCTACCCTGTTTCTGGATGCGGGCAGCACGGTAATGGCTGTCGCCTCCTTTCTTCGCGGGCCGCTCACCGTCATAACCACGTCGCTGGATATCGCCCAGCATTTTAGCGACCGGGAAGACGTTGAACTGATCCTGCTCGGGGGGAAATGGGACCACCAGCAGCGCCTGTTTGCCGGAAGCGCCACGTTGTCGTTGCTGTCCCGCTATCGGGCAGATATCGCCATCCTCGGGGCGTGCGCCATTCATGCCGAACTCGGTTTGAGCGCCGGTAAAGAAGCGGATGCCGAGGTTAAGCGCGCGATGCTTGACGCAAGCCATGCGCACTGGATTGTTGCCGACCACCTGAAGGTCAACCGCTGCGAGCCGTATCTGGTTTCCGGGTTATCCAACATTCAACAACTCTTTTTAGATCGTCCCTGGCCTGAGCTTGGGGACCCTGGCGCATTGCAGGTCACGGTGTGCGCGAATTAACGTGGAGAAGTTCATGAGTACAGTTCGAACAATTAACATTGCGCTGATCGGGTATGGATTTGTGGGCAAAACCTTCCATGCCCCGTTAATCCAGTCTGTGGACGGGCTTAAGCTGGCCGTGGTCTATTCTCGTGATGAAGAGAAGGTTAAACGCGATCTGCCGGACGTAGAGGTGGTCGCCACCCCTGAAGAGGCTATTCAGCATCCGGATGTTGATCTGGTGGTGATTGCCTCCCCCAACGCCACGCACGCCCCGCTGGCGACGCTGGCTCTGAACGCCGGCAAGCATGTCGTGGTGGATAAGCCTTTCACCCTCGACATGCAGGAAGCCCGCGACCTGATTGCGCTGGCGGAGGAAAAGCAGCGTCTGCTCTCCGTCTTCCACAACCGCCGCTGGGACAGCGATTTTCTCGGCATTAAGCAGATTATTGAGCAGGGCACGCTCGGCAAAATTAAACATCTGGAGTCGCATATTGACCGCTTCCGCCCGGAAGTGCGCGTGCGCTGGCGCGAGCAGAACGTCCCCGGAAGTGGCTTATGGTTTGACCTGGGTCCTCATCTTATCGACCAGACGCTGCAGCTCTTTGGACTGCCGCAGTCGGTTCAGGGGAATATCGCGACGCTGCGCGACGGTGCAGAAATCAACGACTGGGCGCACGTGGTCTTAAACTACCCGGAGCATAAGGTGATTCTGCACGCCAGCATGCTGGTGGCGGGCGGTACGGCGCGCTTTGCCGTCCACGGGGAAAAGGGCAGCGTGGTGAAGGCCAGAATCGATCAGCAGGAAGCACAGCTGCTCTCTGGGGTGATCCCCGGCAGTGAGGCCTGGGGCGAAGACAGCGACAGCATGGTGTTCTTTGGCGCTGACGGCGCATCGCAGACGATCCCTACCCCGAAAGGCGATCAGCGTCAGTACTACATCAACGTGCGTGATGCGCTACGCGGGGAAATCGCCAATCCTGTCCACCCTGTTGAGGCATTGGCGGTAATGGCCGTGCTGGAAGCGGCGGTGACGTCGTCGGAAACGGGGTCAACGCAGACGCTGGCGTTAACGGCTGAAGAGCGTGCTCTGTTGGGTTAAAAAACAAGCCGGGTGACGCGTAGCGCTCCCGGCCTACGATTCTGGAATTGCATCGTAGGCCGGGTAAGGCATAGCCGCCACCCGGCAAGCGTTAAAGACTACGAACGCTTTTTCGGCATCATGCGCAGCAGGGTATTATCTTTCCAGAAATAGTGGTGCATCAGCGCCGCCGCGGCGTGCAGGCCAATCACAAAATAGCCCAGATTTGCCAGCGTCTCGTGCCACTCTTTCAGCATATCTACCAGGTCAAAATTGGACTCCGCCGCATGCGGCATCGCCAGGCCAAAAGCAAACCAGTCGCTGCCCCGGTTATACATCATCACAATGCCAATCAGCGGCAGCGCAATAAACAGCAGATACACCACCAGATGCCCCAGATGAGACATCCCCGTCACCATCGCTTTTGGCTTCGGTTGAATCGGTGGTGCACGGAATTTCAGGCGAACCAGCAGACGCGTCACCATCAGCACCAGGATACTGATCCCGCATGAGACGTGGATCATGTTGATCGTCGGGCGCGCGGTGCGCGGGAAGAAACCTCTGAACTCCATGGCGCAGTAGGCGACGATGATTAACAGAAACACCAGCCAGTGGATGCCGATTTGCAGGCTTGTATATTTAGTGCGCATGTGATTTCTCGATTAAAAACAGTTACCGCGCCAACATAATCTCCTTTCCTTAAAAATTCATTAACTTTTCTGTATGGTTTTTCAAATACATCCTCCCGCATGAAGCATCTTCAATTGCCGCCCTGCCCGTGATGGTCTAAGCCTGGATGAGTTCAAACTGTCACATCGACACGTTTACAGGAGAACACCATGAGTAAAATTGGCATTAACGGATTTGGACGCATCGGACGTCTTGTTCTGCGCCGCCTTCTTGAAACCCAGGACAGTAATACCGTCGTCGCCATCAACGACCTCACCTCTCCAAAAGTGCTGGCCTACCTGCTCAGGCACGACTCCAACTACGGTGGCTTCCCGTGGAGCGTGGATTTCACCGAGGATGCGCTGATCGTTGACGGTAAAACCATCGCGGTGTATGCCGAAAAAGAGGCAAAGCACATTCCGTGGAAAGCCGCGGGCGTGGATATCATAGTGGAGTGCACCGGCTTTTATACGTCTGAAGAGAAATCACGGGCGCACCTGGACGCGGGCGCGAAGAAGGTGCTGATCTCTGCGCCCGCGGGGGACATGAAAACCATCGTCTACAGCGTGAACGACGAGACCATTGACGCCAGTGATACCATTATTTCCGTCGCCTCCTGCACCACTAACTGCCTCGCCCCGCTGGCAAAAGCCCTGAACGACGCGTTTGAAATTAAGGTGGGCACCATGACCACCATTCATGCCTATACCGGTACCCAGGCGCTGGTGGATGGCCCGCGCGGGAAAGATCTTCGCGCCTCCCGGGCGGCGGCAGAGAATATCATTCCGCACACCACCGGCGCCGCAAAGGCCATCGGTCTGGTGATCCCTGCGCTCAGCGGCAAACTGAAAGGCCACGCCCAGCGCGTGCCGGTTAAAACGGGCTCCGTGACCGAACTGGTGGCCATTCTGGGCAAGAAAGTGACCGTTGAGGAGATTAACGCCGCGCTGAAAAAGGCCACTCAGGGCAATAAATCGTTCGGGTATACCGATGAAGAGATTGTGTCGTCAGATGTGATTGGCTCGCATTATGGTTCGGTGTTTGACGCCACGCAGACGGAGGTGTCAGAAGCGGGAGACCTTCAGCTGGTGAAAGCCGTTGCCTGGTATGACAACGAGTATGGGTTTGTGACGCAGCTGGTGCGGACGCTGGATAAGTTTGCGGCGCTGTGATTTTTCCCCCTCACCCTCTCCCCAATGGGGCGAGGGGATTGTTCCGTGCCTAAATTATTTTACGTGCGCCCTTCAGGACAGGATCCTGCTGTAGCTGTTTCCACGCGGCGGTGACGGCCTCAGGGAATTCAACGTGAGCAATATAATCCCGCCCGGCCGGGCCATAGCCGTTAGCGTCGTCATACAGGCGCGGCAACTCCCCCATAACCAGTGAAAGGTAACGGTCAACGGGCCACAACCCGGTGTGGCCCTCGCTGAATTCCACGCCCTCGTTACCGTTTTGCAGCGTCGGCGTAAACCCGGGATGGCTGATCCACTGCGGTGAAACGGGCTCATCACGACACACGCGGGCAAACGTCGCCATCGTGCGGCGCTGCATCGTCGGATCCTGCACCACCAGCACCCGCCCGGTCGTTCGATGACGCTGTTTCAGCATGTTCCAGCTAAAGCGCGCGTTTTCACCGCAGTTGGTGGAGCGATCCTCAACCCACAGACGCGCCTCGGGGATCTGCCAGAACGCCCGCGCAATGTCGGCAAGAATGCTCGCTTCGGCCCGCCCTGTGACCGGTACGGTGTGGTAACGCGGATGATTGCCAATGGCGGTATATAAAAAGGGGGTCGAATGGCCGATGCCGCCGCTGATCAGAAGCGGTACATCTCTCTGGGCGGCAATACGGCAGGCCGCGTCAATGGTTGGGATCACCGCGTTTCCGGCCAGAATCACCGCATCGACTTCCGGGCTCGGACGGGTCGCGCTCAGGTCATCCTGCGCCAGCCATGCGCCGACAGTATTGATGGCCGCCAGCGTGGCATCCGCCAGAACGGGAAAATGGGGCTGAACCATGGTGAACTCCTCACGTTGTTGAAGCGCCGAATTTATCATTTTTCTGAAATAACCAGAAACATCCAAAAATCATCGGGTTGCACCTGCCTATTATGCTTTTGATTTCCAGCCCTACAAAACATTGTATTGTGCAGGCGGCATGAAAAAGCACCCAACGCTGCTTATTTCGCCGTGATCTGACCAGTTTTATCCCCCCTGCGCTTGCCAAAGACAACATCCAACCCTAAGTTGCTTAACAATTTCACAACCTTTTTTATCATCACAGGTTGCACCTGAAGCGCGCCAGGTGACACCTCTCTCATCATCAACGTGGCGGGGTTTCAGGTCATCACAGAACATGAAAGTACGACGACGGTGTTACGTAAAAATAAAAAGGTGTTAATCGCCAGCCTTACCGGGAGCGCCATTGAATGGTTTGACTATTTTCTCTACGGTACGGCGGCCGCGCTGGTCTTCAATAAGATCTTTTTCCCGATGGTCGATCCGGTGATCGGACTCATCCTCTCTTATCTCTCTCTCTTTCTCATTAACCTTCTTTATTCGCCCCATTGGTGGGGTACTTTTCGCCCACATCGGCGACCGCATCGGACGGAAAAAAACCCTCGTGCTGACCCTCTCTTTGATGGGAGGTGCAACCGTTATGATTGGCCTGCTGCCCACGTATGAGATGATTGGCCTCTGGGCGCCTGCGCTGCTGATCCTGATGCGCATCATTCAGGGGATGGGCATCGGCGGTGAATGGGGCGGCGCGCTGCTGCTGGCCTATGAATACGCGCCAGAAAAACGTAAAGGCTTCTTCGGCAGTATTCCGCAGGCGGGCGTCACCATCGGCATGCTGATGGCAACCTTTATCGTGTCGCTGATGACCCTGTTCAGCGAGGAGGATTTTCTCTCCTGGGGCTGGCGCATCCCGTTCCTGCTGAGCTCGGTGCTGGTGTTGCTCGGCCTGTGGATCCGCAAAGATATTGACGAAACGCCCGATTTTCAGAAAGTGAAAGCGTCCGGCCAGGTGGCTAAGACTCCCCTGCGCGATACGCTGAAACATCACTGGCGTGAAGTGCTGATTGCCGCCGGTTTGAAGGTGGTTGAAACCGCGCCGTTCTATATTTTCTCGACCTTCGTGGTGAGCTATGCCACCAGCACGCTGACGTATCAGAAATCGCAGGCGCTGGAAGCCGTGACGCTGGGAGCCCTGGTGGCGACCCTTATGATCCCGCTAATGGGGCTGCTCTCCGATAAGGTAGGCCGTCAGCGCATGTACGCAATCAGCGTCTTCGTGCTGGGCCTGTTTATCGTACCGTGGTTTATGCTGCTCAATACCGGCACCACGTGGGGTATCGTGCTCGCGACGGTCATCGCCTTTGGCGTGTTGTGGGCCCCTGTCACGGCGGTACTCGGCACGCTGTGCTCTGAAATCTTTAGCGCAAACGTGCGCTACACCGGCATTACGCTCGGCTATCAGCTGGGTGCCGCGCTGGCAGGCGGTACCGCGCCGCTGATTGCCACCGGCCTGCTGGCAAAATACGACGGCGACTGGGTGCCGGTGGCCTGGTATCTTGCCGTCACGGTGACCATTTCTTTAATCGCGATTTTCTGCGCCAGCCGCGTTAAGCGCGCCACTCTCATCCAGGCGCAGCCCGAACGTCTCTGACCCTTCCCGGCCCGTCCTGCGGGCCGCTCTTTTTCCTTAAATTTCCCTTCACCATTTGATTAACATGCGTAAATCATATTCACTTGAATTATCATTTGCGGGAGTCGTAGAATCGCTAGCCCGCTAATTATTCAATCATTTCTAAGGTAAACGACGTTATGCGCCTGCCCGAACGCGACCCTTATGCTCCTCGCGAGTGGCAGCCACATGAGAAACCCGCCCTGCTGGGTTCGCCCTCCACGCCCGAACACAGTACGCCAAAACGCATTGCCTATGGCGTCGTGGGCCTGCTGGTCTGCCTGACGGGCGCGCTGGGGAATGCGGTGGTGACCGCCAACCTGCAAAATTTGCAGGGGACCTTCGGCGCCTGGTCAACCGAAATCGCCTGGCTGCCCGCGGTTTATGTGATGACCAACATCTCCATCAACCTGCTGCTGGTTAAATTCCGCCAGCAGTACGGCCTGCGCGCCTTTACGGAAGGTTTTCTGGTGCTGTACGTGCTGGTCACCTTTTTCCACCTGTTCGTTAACGATCTCAGCTCGGCGCTGATGGTGCGCGCCGCGCACGGCATGGTGGCCGCCGCGCTCAGCTCGCTGGGGATTTACTATCAGATCCAGGCCTGGCCTGCGAAGCACCGCCTGAAGGCGCTGACCATCGGCATCACCGGATCGTCGCTCGCCATCCCGCTGGCCCGCCTGTTTTCAACCGAGCTGCTGCAGCTGGACGAGTGGCGCGGGCTCTATTTCTTCGAGCTGGGACTGGCGCTGATCTCCCTGGCCTGCGTCATCGCCTTAAAACTGCCGCCGGGCGACCGGCGCAAGGTCTTTGAGAAAAAAGACTTTATCACCTTCTTTTTACTGGCCCCCGGGATGGCCCTGCTCTGTGCCGTCCTCTCTCTGGGCCGCCTTGACTGGTGGTTCGAAGCGCCTTGGATCGGCTGGTCGCTGGCGCTATCGTTGGTGCTGATTGTCGCAGCCATCGTCTTTGAACATAACCGCAGCAACCCGCTGCTGAACACCCGCTGGCTGTCGAGCGGCAGCATCGTCCGCCTGGGGCTGATTATGCTGCTGATCCGTATCGTGCTGGCAGAGCAGAACACCGGCGTCATCGGCTGGCTGCAGTACGTGGGCTTACAGAACGAGCAGATGACGCATCTGGCGTGGTCCATTTTCGCCGGGATCGTCTGCGGGATTGTCACCAGCTGTCTCACCATCAAGCCGACGAAACTGGCGTGGCCAATCATCACCTCTCTGGCGCTGATGATTGTTGCCTCGCTGCTGGACAGCCAGTCCAACAACCTGACCCGTCCGGATCAGCTGATGGTAAGCCAGTTCCTGCTGGGCTTCGGCAGCGCCTTCTTCCTGGCGCCCGCTATGCTGGCCGCCATTGGCGGGGTGATCGCCGACCCGCGGAACCTGGTCAGCTTCTCGGTGATGTTTGGCATGAGCCAGAACCTCGGTGGCCTGCTGGGCTCCGCGATCCTCGGCACCTTCCAGACCTGGCGCGAGAAATACCACTCCAGCCTGCTGGCGGACCAGCTCACCACGCTCAACCCGCTGGTCAACGAGCGAATTCAGCTTTATACCCAGATGTATAAAAGCCTGATTGGCGACAGCGCGCTGCTGGGCACCCAGGCGATAACGCAGCTGCAAACGGTCACCGCGCTGGAGGCGAATATTCTGGCTTATAACGATACTTATCTGCTGACGGCGAGCATCGCTGCCGCCACGCTGGTCTGGATTTTATGGCGCTTGCTGCGCCTGCGCATTACTGCCCGTCTGGCGCTGAAGAACGCCACCGGCAACAAATAATTGAAAGAGTTCTGGAGAGTTTATGAGTCAGCAGGATGCCGCCAAAGAGCAGGCCAACACCCGCAAAAATGTGCGCATTGTTTCCGTTTTCACCGCCGCCGCCATCGGTATTGTCGGCGTGCTGGTGATCCTTTATGCGTGGCAACTGCCGCCGTTCACCCGTCACGCGCAGTTTACCGATAACGCCTACGTGCGCGGCCAGACGACGTTTATCAGCCCGCAGGTGAACGGCTATATCACCGAGGTAAAGGTTCAGGACTTTGTGCAGGTGAAAAAAGGCGACCTGCTGCTGCAGATCGATGACCGTATCTATCGTCAGCGGGTGCATCAGGCAGAGGCGCAGCTGGCGATGAAAATTGCCGCCCTGAATAACAACCTGCAGCAGCGTAAAAGCGCCGAAGCAACAATCGCCAAAAATGACGCCGCGCTGAAAAATGCCCGCGCCCAGAGCCTGAAAAGCCAGGCGGATTTAAAACGGGTGAAAGAGCTGACGGCGGACGGCTCGCTTTCCATTCGCGAGCGCGACGCCGCGCTGGCCAGTGCCGCTCAGGGTAGCGCCGACATCGACCAGGCGAAAGCCGCCCTTGAGATGTCGCGTCAGGATCTGCAGACGGTGATTGTCAATCGCGGTGCGCTGGAAGCGGATGTTGAAAACGCCAAAGCGGCGCTGGAGCTGGCGCAGATTGACCTGCAAAACACCCGCATTGTGGCGCCGCGTGACGGCCAGCTCGGCCAGATCGCCGTGCGTCTCGGGGCCTACGTGACCGCCGGAACCCATCTCACCACCCTGGTGCCGCCGCAGCACTGGGTCATCGCCAACATTAAAGAGACCCAGCTCGCGGAGCTGCGCGTCGGCCAGCCGGTGAAGTTCACCGTCGATGCCCTGAACAACAAAGCGTATCAGGGCCGCGTGGAGAGCATCTCCCCGGCGACCGGCGTGGAGTTCAGCGCCATCACGCCGGATAACGCCACCGGGAACTTTGTCAAAATTGCCCAGCGTATTCCGGTGCGCATTGAGGTGCTTGGTAAGCCTGAGGACTCTGCCCTGCTGCGTCCGGGTATGTCGGTACAGGTGACCATTGATACGCGGGAGGCGAAGCAATGATCCTTCGCCCGATAGCCGCGCTGGTGGCGGCGGTCATGCTGGCCGGATGCCAGTCCGTTGACGTCAAACCGGCGCAGCCGACGCTGCACATCCCCACCCAGTGGCGCACCGTCTCCGGCCCTGCCAGCCCGACGGAGCAGCTCTGGTGGCGTAATTTCCATGACAACCACCTGAACCGCTATGTGGATCAGGCGCTACAGCATAACAGCGACGTGCTGATCGCCCGCGAACGGATAAACGAGTATCAGGCGCGGGTCTATGCGGCCGACGGCAGCCTGTTTCCCTCCCTCGACGCGGGCGTAACCGGGACGCGCGCCCGTTCACAATCCGCTGCGACCGGGCTGCCGGTTTACGGCACATTGTACAAAGGGAGCCTGACGGCAAGCTATGACGTGGATATCTGGGGCGTCAACCGCAGCACCTCGCGCGCTGCCGAAGCCTCGCTGGCGGCGCAAAAAGCCGCGGCCGCGGCCGCGGATTTGACCGTCGCCTCGTCTGTGGCATCCGGGTATGTCACCCTGCTCTCGCTTGACGAGCAGCTGCGGGTGACCGAGTCCACGCTGAAATCGCGCGAAGAGGCGTTTAACCTCTCGAAGCGTCAGTTTGAGACGGGCTACAGCTCGCGCCTGGAGCTGATGCAGTCGGATTCCGAACTGCGCTCGACGCGGGCGCAGGTGCCCGTGCTGCAGCACCAGATTGCACAGCAGGAGAATGCCCTCAGCCTGCTGCTGGGAAGCAACCCCGGCGACGTGGCGCGCAGCGAAAGCTTTGCGGCACTGACGCCGCTAACGCTGCCGTCGCAGCTGCCTTCTGCGCTCCTGAACCGCCGCCCGGATATCGTCCAGGCCGAACGCCAGCTGGTAGCGGCGGATGCCTCGCTCGCGGCGTCGCGCGCCAGCCTGCTGCCGTCGATCAACCTGACCGCGACAGGATCGGTTCAGGATCGCACCCTTTCCGGCCTGCTGGACAACCCGCTTCAGCTCTGGAGCGTCGGAGGCAGTATTCTCGCCCCGCTGCTGAACCGCCAGGCGCTGAATGCGCAGGTGGATATTTCTCAGTCCCAGCGTAACCAGGCGCTGTACGCTTATGAAAAAACCGTGCGTAACGCATTTGCCGAAGTGAACAACAGCCTTGATGCGATAAGTCGCTATCAGGAACAGCTGACGGAGCTGCTTGCCCAGCAGGATGTGGCCCAGGAGACGCTGCGCATTGCGCAGAATCGCTATCGCAACGGCTACTCCTCCTATCTGGACGTGCTGGACGCGCAGCGCACGCTGTTCTCGGTCCAGACCAGCGTCGTGCAGGTGAAAAATAACCTGCTGCTGGCGCAGATTGATTTGTACAGAGCGCTGGGCGGCGGCTGGGTCAGTGCCTGAAAACCTGCCCGGTGGCGCTTATTCCTCAGCCCTGTAAGCCGGGTAAGGCGTAGCCGCCACCCGGCAATCCCCACAAGGAGTCAATCTATGCAACAACAGTGGTCTGCAGTTGATAATTTCATGATTTCGTCACTTATTCCTGACGATGACGTACTGAATCAGGTGCTGGAAAACAACAAACGCGCCGGGCTGCCTGAACATGATGTCGCGGCCAATCAGGGGCAGCTGCTGGCGCTGTTCGTGCGCATGACGCAGGCAAGACGCATTCTTGAGATCGGGACGCTGGGTGCCTACAGCTCAATCTGGATGGCGCGCGCGCTGCCGCCGGACGGTAAGCTGATTACGCTTGAGGCCGATCCCACGCATGCCCGCGTTGCGCGCGAGAATATTCAGCTTGCGGGGTTAAACGAACGCATTGAATTAATTGAGGGTCCGGCGCTGAGCTCGCTGGAGAATTTCGGCGAGGTTCCGCCGTTCGACCTGATCTTTATTGATGCCGATAAGCCAAACAATCCCGGCTATCTGGAATGGGCGCTGCACTACTCCCGCCCCGGCACGGTAATTATCGGCGATAACGTGGTGCGTGACGGCGAGGTAATCAACGGGGAAAGCGACGACGCGCGCGTGCTGGGCGTGCGGCGTTTTATTGAGATGATGGGGGATAACCCGCGCTTAACCGCCACCGCGCTGCAAACGGTGGGGATTAAGGGTTGGGATGGGTTTACGCTGGCGATTGTAGAACGATAACCAGCCGGGTGGCGGCTTTGCCTTACCCGGCCTCCCCGTTCTCCCGTAGGCCCGGTAAGCGCAGCGCCACCGGGCAAGGGTTTAACCTGAAATCTGCTCCATCGCCTGCAGAATACGCTTATCCGAAATCGGATACGGCGTACCGAGCTGCTGGGCAAAGAAGCTGACGCGCAGCTCCTCGATCATCCAGCGGATCGCCTGCACGTCTTCATCGTCGCGGCGAGCTGGCGGCAGCTTGTTCAGCCACTGCTGCCACGCCTGCTGCACGCTCTCCACTTTCAGCATCTGCGCGCGGTCGCGGTGCGGATCGATAGCCATTTTCTCCAGACGTTTTTCAATCGCCTGGAGATAGCGCAGCGTATCGCCGAGACGGTTGAAGCCGTTGCCGGTGACAAAGCCGCGGTAAACCAGCCCCGCCATCTGCGCCTTCACGTCCGACAGGCCCAGCGCCATGGTCATATCCACGCGCCCTTTCAGACGCTTGTTGATGTTGAACACGGTGGTGAGGATCTGCTCGACCTGTTTGGCAATCTCCACCACGGTGTCGTTCAGCTCCGCACGCACCTTCTCGTGAAGCTGAGCAAAGTCCTCTTCCGTCCAGACCGGGCCGCCCGCCTCGTGGATCAGTTTGTCCACGCCGCAGGAGATGCAGTCGTCAATCAGATCCAGCACCTTGCCGTACGGGTTAAAGTAGAGCCCCAACTTGGCCTTGTTCGGCAGCTTCTCGTGCAGATACTTGATCGGCGACGGGATGTTGAGCAGCAGCAGGCGACGCAGCCCGCGCCACATCATCTGCTGCTGTTCCTGCGGGTTATCAAACAGTTTGATCGCCACGCTGTCGCGCTCGTCCACCAGCGCAGGCCAGGCTTTCACCTTATAGTTGCCGCGCTTCTGCTCGTAGCTTTCCGGAAGCTGACCAAAGCTCCAGATGTGCAGCCCGCTCTGCTCGATGCCGTCGTCGGCCACCGCAGAGAGCGTCTCCTGGACTTTGCCTTTCAGCGCCTCTTTCAGTTCGCCGAGCGAACGCCCTTCCTGCAGCTTTTTGTTTTTATCGTCCACCACGCGGAAGGTGATTTTCAGGTGATCGGGCACCTGATCCCAGTTCCAGTCGTCGCGGTCGATGGTGGTGCCGGTCATGCGGCGGAACTCGCGCTCCAGCGCGTCCAGCAGCGGCAGCTCCAGCGGCGTGACGCGGCCCAAAAACGCTTCCGCGTAGTTTGGCGCAGGCACAAAGTTGCGGCGCACCGGTTTCGGCAGAGATTTGATCAGCGCAATCACCAGCTCGCGGCGCAGGCCGGGAATTTGCCACTCGAAACCGCTCTCGTCCACCTGGTTTAACAGCGGCAGCGGAATGTGGACGGTCACGCCGTCCGCGTCTGCCCCCGGCTCGAACTGATAGGTCAGCCGCAGCTTGAGGTTGCCCTGATGCCAGAAGTTCGGGTAGTCGAGCTTGCTGACCGACTCCGCCCCCTCTTTAATCAGCATGCTCTTTTCGAAGTTGAGCAGGTCCGGCGTCTCTTTGCTGGCCTTCTTCCACCAGCTGTCGAAGTGGCGGGCGGAAATCACATCGTGGCTGATGCGCTGGTCGTAAAACTCGAACAGCGCTTCATCGTCCACCAGAATGTCGCGGCGGCGGGACTTGTGCTCAAGTTCCTCCACTTCCGCGCGCAGCTTCAGGTTTTCGCGGAAGAAGGCGTGGCGCGTCTGCCAGTCTCCCTCCACCAGCGCGTGACGGATAAACAGCTCGCGGCTGAGCGCCGGATCGATCTGGCTGTAGTTGACCTTGCGCGCGGCGACCACCGGCAGGCCGTAAACGGTCACTTTTTCGGTCGCCATCACCGCGCCCTGCGCGCGCTCCCAGTGCGGTTCACTGTACGAGCGCTTAAGCAAATGCTGCGCCACCGGTTCGACCCATTCCGGATCGATACGGGCGGCAATGCGTCCCCACAGGCGGCTGGTTTCTACCAGCTCGGCAACCATGGTCCATTTCGGCGGCTTCTTGAACAGGCCGGAACCGGGGAAGATGGCAAAACGGGCGTTGCGCGCGCCGGTATACTCCTGCTTCTCGGCGTCCTTCATCCCAATGTGGGACAGCAGGCCGGTCAGCAGCGCGATATGGATTTCGCGGTACTCCGCCGGTTCGCTGTTCACCGGAATGCCCAACTCTTTCACCACCTGGCGAAGCTGGGTATAGATATCCTGCCACTCGCGCACGCGCAGGTAGTTGAGGAAATCCACCCGGCACTGGCGGCGGAACTGGTTCGAAGAGAGCGCCTTCTGCTGCTCGCCGAGGTAGTTCCACAGGTTCACGAAGGCGAGGAAATCGGACTCTTTGTCGTGGAAGCGACGGTGCTTTTCGTCCGAGGCCTGCTGTTTGTCCATCGGACGCTCGCGCGGATCCTGAATGGAGAGCGCCGAGGTAATGATCATCGCCTCGCGCACGCAGCCGTGCTTTTGCGCTTCCAGCACCATGCGCGCCAGACGCGGGTCGACCGGGAGCTGGCTGAGCTGGCGGCCCAGCGGCGTCAGCTTATAAACCGTCGCCTGCTCGTCGGTGGTAATCGCCCCGAGCTCTTCCAGCAGACGCACGCCGTCCTGAATGTTGCGTTTATCCGGCGCTTCGACGAACGGAAACGCCGCGATGTCGCCCAGCCCCAGGGCGGTCATCTGCAGGATAACGGACGCCAGGTTGGTGCGCAGAATTTCCGGGTCGGTAAACTCCGGGCGCGACAGGAAATCGTCTTCGGAATAGAGACGAATGCAGATCCCTTCCGACACGCGGCCGCAGCGGCCCTTACGCTGGTTAGCAGAAGCCTGAGAGACCGGCTCAATCGGCAGCCGCTGAACCTTGGTGCGGTAGCTGTAGCGGCTGATGCGCGCCGTGCCCGGGTCGATCACGTATTTAATGCCCGGCACGGTGAGCGAGGTTTCCGCCACGTTGGTCGCCAGGACGATGCGGCGTCCGCTGTGCGGCTGGAAGACGCGGTTCTGTTCGCTGTTGGACAGGCGGGCATACAGCGGCAGGATCTCGGTGTGGCGCAGGTCGCGCTTGCTG
Source organism: Enterobacter sp. CFEC122 (assembly GCF_052983755.1). NCBI lineage: Bacteria > Pseudomonadati > Pseudomonadota > Gammaproteobacteria > Enterobacterales > Enterobacteriaceae > Enterobacter > Enterobacter sp. CFEC122. The sequence goes on from NZ_JBRIQR010000005.1 coordinate 126,170, forward strand.
AGCGCATCGGCAGTATCGCGGATTTCGCGTTCGCCGCTCATGAAGATCAGGATGTCGCCCGCGCTTTCGTTACCCAGCTCGTCAACGGCGTCGAAGATGGCCTGCAGCTGGTCGCGCTCGGTATCATCCGCCTCTTCCACAATCGGGCGATAGCGCACTTCAACCGGATACGTCCGTCCAGACACCTCAATAATCGGCGCATTGTTGAAGTGCTTCGAGAAGCGTTCCGGGTCGATGGTCGCGGAGGTAATGATAACTTTCAGATCCGGGCGACGCGGCAGCAGCTCTTTCAGGTAGCCGAGCAGGAAGTCGATGTTCAGGCTGCGCTCGTGCGCTTCGTCAATGATGATGGTGTCGTACTGCATCAGCAGGCGATCCTGCTGAATTTCCGCCAGCAGAATACCGTCGGTCATCAGCTTGACCATGGTGTTATCGCTCACGTGGTCGCTGAAGCGCACCTTGTAGCCGATGCAGCCGCCCGGCTCCGTCTGCAGCTCTTCGGCAATACGGTTGGCAACGGTGCGCGCCGCCAGACGACGCGGCTGGGTATGGCCAATCAGGCCTTTTATCCCGCGGCCCAGCTCCATACAGATTTTCGGCAGCTGGGTGGTTTTCCCCGAACCGGTTTCACCCGCCACAATCACCACCTGGTGGTCGCGTACGGCCTCAAGAATGTCCTGTTTCTTCTGGCTGACGGGCAGGTTTTCCGGGTAGGTAATCGCCGGGCGCGCAGCTTCGCGCAGCACAACCTTCCCTGCCGCCTGTTCAATCTCTTTCGCCATCTCCTGGTAAATGGCCTGTTGAGCATCAGGATTTTTAACCTTCTTGACGCCGTGCAGACGGCGGGCGAAGCGCTGTTTATCGCGCAGCGTCAGAGAATCGAGCTGTTGCAGGAGCATCGGGAAGGTGAATTTTTGTTGTTCTGTCATAGCGTTAAAGGGCAGTACACGCCCTGATAAACTCTCTTTTTAATGATTGCTATAGAGTACCACACTGACGCCTTTCGTGCCTTATTCAAAAAATTCGAACATAGGCTTCGATATATTGCGCTATCTCTGTGGCAGGATTGTGAATAGAGTGTCAACAAACAACGGGGCAACCCCCTTCAATCAAATGCAACAACAGGAATCACCCATGAGCAAAGTATTAGTTTTGAAATCCAGCATTCTGGCAGGGTACTCTCAGTCTGGTCAGCTGTCTGATTACTTCGTTGAACAGTGGCGTGAACAGCATTCTGCTGACGAAATCACCGTGCGTGACCTGGCTGCAAACCCCATTCCTGTGCTCGATGGCGAGCTGGTTGGCGCGCTGCGCCCAAGCGATGCGCCGCTGAGCCCGCGTCAGCAGGAAGCGCTGGCCCTGTCCGACGAGCTGATTGCTGAGCTGCAGGCGCATGACGTCATCGTCATCAATGCCCCAATGTACAACTTCAACATCCCAACCCAGCTGAAGAACTACTTCGACCTGGTGGCGCGCGCTGGCGTAACCTTCCGTTACACCGAGAACGGCCCTGAAGGTCTGGTAAAAGGCAAACGCGCTATCGTGCTGACCAGCCGCGGCGGTATCCACAAAGATACCCCAACCGACCTGGTTGCGCCGTACCTGAGCCTGTTCCTGGGCTTCATCGGCATCACTGACGTGAACTTCGTGTTCGCGGAAGGCATCGCTTACGGTCCGGAAGTGGCGACCAAAGCGCAGACCGACGCGAAAGCCGCCATCGACAGCCTGGTTGCAGCGTAAGACTTCACCCTCTCACCGCCCGGTGGGAGGGTTTTTCTTTTCCCCCGCATTTCGCTATCATCCGCTCCCACTCTCCAGCCGGGCGGCCTGATGTCTGCGATCATTGATTCTTTTATTGCCCCACCGTGTCACGATGACATTCAAATCCTCTGGCAGGATGAACATCTGCTGCTGATCGATAAGCCTTCCGGCCTGCTCAGCCTCTCGGGCAAAAATCCGCAAAACCTTGATTCCGTCCATTATCGTCTGGTTCAGACGTTCCCGGGCTGCACGCTGGTGCACCGTCTGGATTTTGGCACGTCCGGGCTGATGGTGGTTGCGCGCAATAAGGCCATTAACGCGGCACTGTGCCAGCAGTTTAGCCAGCGCAGCGTGGAGAAAGTCTACAGCGCCCTGCTTTGCGGCCACGTGGTAAATGATGAAGGGGTCATTGACGCCTCGATTGCCAAAGACCCGGCGCTGTTCCCGCTGATGGCGATCTGCGCCATCACCGGTAAACCCGCCCGCTCCCGCTACCAGGTCGTGGAACGGTTTTATCAGGGGGCGGGATTACCGTTAACGCGGGTGAAACTGATCCCGGAGACCGGGCGAACCCATCAGCTGCGCATTCACTGCCAGCAGCTGGGGCACCCGATTCTGGGTTGCGATCTGTATGGCGGTCTTGACGTGCCGGGCGCTGAAGACGCGCCCCGGCTGATGCTGCATGCCAGCGAGCTGAATTTTATTCATCCCGTGAGCGGCGAGCCGGTTAACGCCCGCCACGCCGCCCCGTTCTGAATGTGGTTTACCACATCAAATCGTCAGGGATTTTGAAGTCCGCGTACGGATCGTCTTCGTCCTGCTCTTCCTGGCTGAGCGCGCTGTTTAACACGATGCTGTCGGCATCGCGCTGGGCAATTTTATCGGCCACTACCGCCGGGATAATCGCGTATTCGCAGTCACCGCTGGCGTTGATGACCAAGCGGGCAATCGCCAGACGGCCGTTGATCAGCTGAGCCTGGGTTTGCTTGTCCACCTCGATTTTTTTGATCAGATTACCGTCGGTGAAGTTAAAGGTAATGTTGCCCCTTGAGACGGTGATGCGGTTCATCTCGATCAGCTGCTTCACCTGCGCCTTAAACTCTTTCGCCAGCACGGCCTGCTTCTGCTGCTCGCTCAGCAGCTTGTCACGCTCGATCTGGGCCTTCTTGTTCTCTTCTACCGCTTCCCGAGCCTCACGCGCCTGAACGCGTGATTTCTTTGCCGTGCGCTGCACTTTCGCCGCTTTCTTGCTGCTGACGAGGCCCGCTTTCAGCATCTGCTCTTGTAAGGTGAGTTTTGTCATGATTATTTCTAAACCGGTTGGAAATTTTGGGGATTATAGCGGGAATTGCGGAGCGTGTGCCAGAGAAGCAGGCATGGCGTTTTGCTGCCGGAGTCTGGTTCATTCTTCATGCAGCTTCTACGAATGGTAATGCGTGAATAGTGGTTAAAAATTACCAGGTCATTTTCTTAAAAAATGAGCCGTTCATAAATATGATGTGAGGTTTATATCTGTACCCACTACAGGCGTTGGTATATTCATAGCGCATTTCAGGAGACTGTAATTTACATTTTTTGTCTGCTTCTATTCATGATCAGCACTGAATTGTTAAAAATTCACTGTGTTCATCGGTTGATTTTTAAACTGTCGAGGCGGAGAATCCACACAAAAATAAAGGATAAGGATTTCATATGTTTCGACTCTACAGGTCACATGAATTAACACGGCGATTAGACCCTGGAGATTTTCAATATATTCTGACGCCTGCGGGCTCGCTGAGAGAGGCATGTATTTATTACGATCTTTCTTATGAAGCGAACGGTCACAGTCTAACTTTTGGTCTCCCCAAGAAAAAATATAGCGTATCCCCACATCAAAGACCGTATGAACGCAGGTATCGCAGCGACGCAGATCCCATTTATGACGAAGTAAAACACGAGCTGAAAATTGGTTGGCTTGTTGGTGTGGATACCTCCAGGCGCTGGAGCAGCGACCGGAACCCGTTTTATATCGACAATAACGGCGAGCTAATTTTTACCCCTACTTCCTCATCGTGGCATGCATGGTATAAGGACGAAATCCTGAGTGCCTACCGGCACGTTATTGCCGATCGCCAAGGCAGGAAGCCCGCTCCTACTCAACGGATGCATTATGATTATTACGCGCCAACCTCTGCACCGTCGGAGAAAACGCTGAACAGTAAAGCTGTGGGTCGTCTGCTCGCCGCTGGTGGTATTTATAACGGCAATATTACAAGGTTTCATGAAACCGCGCTGCAGCTTGGCGGAGATTCTCCAGCAGGTTATGAGCAAGTCATGAACAACAAAGGGTTAATCATTGCGAGCGCCTCCGTTGCGGCAGGATTAACAATGGGCAGGTTAAATCCTTTAAGCGAAATAGATGAAATATCGGGGCTCAGTAAAATACCAGCATTTGAGAGCCCATATGTAAAAGGTTTCACCTCTCAGAGCGGCACACTAGTGAATGCTGAACACGCGGTTGTCGACCCGAAAAAACTCGCGGCTTATGCTTTAGATTCAACACATCCTACTGGAGGACACAAAGCCCGAGTGTTTGAGTCAGCGCTGGGATACAACCCAACTAATGCAGATGTTTTAGCCGCAAGAATTCAGGACGGCGTATTATTGGCCCCAGCAAAAGTTTTGCAGGCAAATAGTTACGGTCAAACAATGGCTGTCGAAATGCCCATTTTAGGCGTCAACGGTGAAACAGCAATCGTGCGTACTGGCTGGATGTATGAAACAGACGCGTTAGTTCCTCGCCTGACAACCCTATTCGTTAAATGAGAAAATACAAATGAAAAGAGCCGAATTAGACGTTGTGGTTTTAGGAGAGGATTTACCGAATGAAGGGCTGGTAAAAGGGACTATTGGTACGATTGTTATGGTTTTCAATACCCCGACGCTGGCCTATCTTGTCGAGTTTTGCGACGAAGAAGGAAGAACAATAGCAATGCCTGCTTTGCTTCCCGCTCAGTTGAAGAGTTATTTCACCCCAAATATCCTTAAAACATTGCTGGTTGACAATAATTTCCCCGTAGCGAACCCAGTAGATCCAGACGTAATAGCAGATTTGATGCGCAACGCCGCCCCTGCTGAATGGGATGCTCAGAAGAGAAGAATTTACGAGGATATCCAACGCCTAATGATTAACCGGCTGGACTACTCTGGTATGTTCGAAATCATGGATGGACTTGAGTATAACGGTTTGACGCTGTACAGCCTGGCGCAGGCGGAAAACGGTGAACCCGTATGGTCGAATATCTACATTCGAAACGTTGAAATACGTGACAACGACATCTATGTTGATCCAAACCTTACTGACAAGGTACTCATTGGTGAAGATGCTATGTCCGTGTTTGCCTACAACTTCAAAGATGACTGTTTCGAGATCCGTGATAAGGCATCGACCGAATTTGCCATTGAATCACATGTTAACTTCAGCGAAATGTTGTCCGCGCTGATTGATACAATGAACTGAAATCCGCAACATCCATTGCTGGTTGTAATTGCAACCAGCCTATTTCTTCCCAGCGCCGCCTGAACAATCACGAAGCAGATAACCATCGCAGTCCGTTCATGAACTTCCCTCATGTTGCATTGAAATTAAGTCACTTCCCCTGCTCCACGGGCTCAGGCATAAATTATGCATTGGTAACTTCTTAGCAACATGAACTTAGGATGCATAACCACAATGAGCAAAGCTTTCACATATACCCTTAAGCGCAGTTGCTTCGATGAGAATTACAACCCGTCAGAAAATACGCGTACGACCACCAACTTCGCCAACCTGGCGCGCGGAGAAAAGCGTCAGGAAAACCTGCGCAATACGCTGGTGATGATCAACAACCGCTTTAATGCTTTAGCGCGCTGGGATAACCCAAACGCCGATCGCTATGCGGTTGAACTTGAAATCATCTCTGTCGATTTGAATATTGGCGCGGAAAAGCCGTTCCCGGCCATTGAGATACTGCAAACCACCATTGTCGACAAGAAAAACAACCAGCGTATCCCTGGCATCGTCGGGAATAACTTCTCGTCTTACGTGCGGGATTATGATTTCAGCGTGCTGCTGCTGGAGCACAACAAGAACCAGCAGCACTTCAGCATTCCGGAAAAATTTGGCGAACTGCACGGCAATATCTTCCGCCATTTTGTGAGTTCACCTGAATACAAAGAGAACTTCACAAAAGGACCGGTGATTTGCCTGAGCGTCTCCAGCAAAGATACCTATCGCCGCACCGGTAACCAGCACCCCATGCTGGGCGTTGAGTACCAGCCGGATGGCGAATCGCTTACGGAGCAGTACTTCGCGAAGATGGGCCTGAGCGTGCGCTACTTCATGCCGGAACACAGCGTGGCGCCGTTCGCGTTCTTCTTTACCGGGGATTTGCTGAGTGATTACACCGACCTCGAACTGATCGCCACCATCAGCACGATGGAGACGTTCCAGAAGATCTATCGCCCGGAAATTTATAACGCCAACTCGGCGGCGGGGCTGTGCTACCGACCGGATTTGAACCAGCAGGATCACTCCTTAACCAAAATTGTGTATGACCGGGAAGAGCGAAGTCGTCTGGCGATTGAACAGGGTCGGTTTACCGAAGAGTACTTTATTAAGCCTTACAAACACATTCTTGAGCAGTGGTCTGATAACTACACGCTTTAATACATTAAAAAAGGTCTTTTATTATGAAAACATTGCTCCCGACTTCAACGGCTGGCAGCCTGCCAAAGCCGACCTGGCTTGCGCAACCTGAGACGCTCTGGTCACCGTGGAAGTTACAGGATCAGGAACTGCTGGCAGGCAAGCAGGATGCGCTGCGCCTGTCTCTGGATGAGCAGATCCGCGCGGGAATCGATATCGTCAGCGACGGGGAACAGACCCGCCAGCACTTCGTCACCACCTTTATTGAACACCTGAGCGGCGTCGATTTTGAGAACCGCCAGACGGTGCGCATTCGTAACCGCTATGACGCCAGCGTGCCGACCGTGGTTTCCGCGGTTGCGCGCCAGAAACCGGTCTTCGTCGACGATGCAAAGTACCTGCGCCAGCTCACGGACAAGCCGATCAAATGGGCCCTGCCGGGGCCGATGACCATGATCGACACCCTGTATGACGCGCACTATAAAAGCCGCGAAAAGCTGGCCTGGGAATTCGCCAAAATCCTCAACCAGGAAGCGCGAGAGCTAGAGGCCGCAGGCGTGGACATTATCCAGTTCGATGAACCGGCGTTTAACGTCTTTTTTGATGAGGTCAACGACTGGGGCATCGCCGCGCTGGAGCGCGCCATTGAAGGGCTGAAGTGCGAAACCGCGGTCCACATCTGCTACGGCTACGGCATCAAGGCCAATACCGACTGGAAAAAGACGCTCGGCTCGGAGTGGCGCCAGTACGAAGAGGCCTTCCCTAAGCTGCAGACCTCTAACATCGACATCATCTCCCTGGAGTGCCACAACTCCCGCGTGCCGATGGATCTGCTGGAGCTGATCCGCGGTAAAAAAGTGATGGTTGGGGCGATCGACGTGGCAACCAACACGGTTGAAACGCCGGAGGAAGTGGCCGATACGCTGCGAAAAGCGCTGCAGTTTGTCGACGCCGACAAGCTGTACCCGTCAACCAACTGCGGCATGGCGCCCCTCTCCCGTCAGGTTGCCAACGGCAAGCTTAAAGCACTCAGCGCTGGCGCAGAAATTATCCGCCAGGAGCTTGGCGCGTAATCCCCTTACGCTGCCAGTACGGCGGCGTACCAAAGCGCTCGACGTAATAATCAATCACCGCCCTGACGTTCAGGGGCGGATGTCGGGCATCAGGGTAGATCGCCGCGATAGCCTGTTGTTCCGTAGTGATGGCGCACTCCAGCGCGGGCAGGAGCGGAATCAGCTCACCGCGCTGGAGCGGCTCGCTCACCAGCCAGTCCGGAAACAGCACAATCCCCATCCCGCCAAGCGCCGCGGCCAGCAACGCTTCCGCATTATTCGAGGTCATCAATGGCGTCACGGGATAGTGTGTCCACGCCTCGCCCGCTCTGCGCAACAGCCAGCGGTTAGGCCCTGACGATCCGCGATACACCAGGCAATGATGGCGGTTCAGATCGTCCGGCACTTCTGGCGCACCGTGTTTACGCACGTAGTCTGGCGACGCGGCCAGATGGTACACCTGCTGCCCAAACACCCGCGCGCGAAACGACGAGTCCGTCAGCACGCCAATGCGGAAGATAAGGTCTGCCGCATCCCGGTGGGGGTCAATGAAATCATCGGTCAGCGTCAGCTCTACGCTCAGGCGAGGATAGCGTGCCGACAGGCCGGGAAGTCCTGGGGCTATGTGCTTCTGGCCGAAAAACACCGGTCCGTTAATGCGGATCGCACCGGACGGCTCCACCGCACGCGCGTCCAGCTCCCGGCGCGCCTCTTCCAGGTTTTCCGCCATCGACCGGGCGTAGCGAATAAACAGATGACCGCTTTCCGTGGGAATGACGGCCCGCGTATTGCGATAGAAAAGCTGCTGCCCGAGCGCATCCTCGAGCTGGTGGATCACGCGCGATATCTGCGAGGCCGATATCCCCTGCCGCCGCGCCACGACGGAGAAGTTCTGCGCTTCATACACGTCGATAAAGATCAGCAGCGCGCGGATGTTGATGTTGCTGGCGTCAACCATTAATGCATATCCTGCAAAGGTGTTTCTACCATTATGGCATTTTTCTCATTGCACAACCCACGTAATCTTCTTCGCCTGAAAACGGAGGAAGAAGAATGCAGTTGGTTTTGATTTTACTGGTGATTGCTGGCGGGATGGGCCTCTCCGTCGAGGCGGGCCTGCTGGGACCGCTGGGGGGGAAGGTCGGGGATTTATGGGCGACGTTCAGCATTTTTGGCGTCGGCGCCGCGCTGACGTTTCTGCTGATGCTGTTTTTCAGCCCGCGCAACAGCCCGTCGTTTTTCGCACAGCCCGGCTGGCAGCTCCTCGGCGGGGTGCTGGGTCCGATCTACGTCGTCATACTGACGCTCGCCACGCCGACTATCGGCATCGCGCTGACGATGATTGGCATTCTGGCAGGTCAGGTTGTTAAAAGCCTGATCATTGACCACTTTGGCCTGCTGGGTACGCCGCACAGGAAGATAAACGCAAGACGCATCGTGGCGCTGGTTTTTATTATTGCCGCACTGGTACTGGTCGCAAAGGGGTAAACACATGACACTGATGATGATAATTCTGGCCATCTGCGGCGGCGCGACGCTGAGCATACAGGCCGCAATTAATGGGCAGCTCGGCAGCAGCGTGGGCGTTTTCAAGAGCGCGTTTCTAACGTTTTCCGTCGGCGCGCTGGTGACCGCCCTGCTCATTTTCTTCTTTGAGCCTAAGCAGGCGGTCACGCTGCTGGACGTGCCGAAATGGCAGCTCCTCGGGGCGATGTTTGGCGTGCCCTATATCGTGATAATGGTGCTCGCCGTACAGCGGATCGGCACCGCCGTCGCCACGGTGGCGGTGATATTCGGCCAGCTCGCCATGAGTATGCTGATTGATAACTTTGGCTGGCTGGGCAATCCCGCCATTTCGTTTTCACCGAGCCGTCTGAGCGCGGTGGTATGCCTGGGGATTGCCCTGTACTTCATCTACTCCAGCAGCAAAACCGGCAGCGTCCGCGACTAAACTGAGGTCTTACGGGTAAAGAACAGCGTCACCGTGGCGACGGTGACGCCCAGTTTCTTCATCTCGGTTTTATTAAACAGATGGTTCTCATCCTGCAGGTACATCCAGTCGTCAAAGTTCAGTAGCCAGGTGCTGCCGTTGGCCTTCACGTTCATGCTGTAATGCCAGTTGAACGCGTTGCCGGCGGCCTGCCCCGTTGCTACCCCTTCAATATCCCCCGCCGTGCCTTCGTAGCGATCGCTCCCCACGCGGCGGATATGCCAGACCCGCTGCTGCTTCTCGCCATCGTCGTAAACGAAGTGCTCGTTCAGCGTCAGCGTATCGCCGATAACGTCCCCGGCAATCTCAACGTGAAAGCGGCGGATCTGCTTGCCGCTGCGATCCTGCACCATCCCCCACGCTTCGGTTTTGCCCTGGAAGTAATGGAAGATATCCAGCCGCGGCTGCTGCTGGCGATACTCGGTCACCTCCGTGCTACAGCCTGCCAGCAGCATCGTCAATGCCAGCGCCATCATCAGGATACGTTTCATTTTTGGCCTCCGATTAACTGCTGACGCAGCTCAGGGTATTGCGTACGAGGGTCGAGCCAGATGGCCAGGAAGCGGGTGCTGAACGCTTCTTACTGACGCGGTCCGAGTGGAATAAAGGCTTTTTGCGCCGCTGACGCGCGATACCAGAACTGCCCCTGCCCGTCGTCGAGCACAAACGCCAGCTGTGCCCCCGGCCGGACATCCGGCCACAGAGAGCGCAGCATCTGTAACCAGGCTTCGCTTCGGGGTTCCCGTTGCAGGATCCCCTGCGCCTGCCACTGGTCGCGGGTCGCCTCGACCAGCTCATCGCGATCGATGTCGCGCGCATAGGTAATTATCAGCGCCTGATCCTGGTTCTCCCGACCGTAACGCCCGTCCGGCGTACGCAGCTGGGAGGTATAGACGGTGAACGGCCCCCAGGTGAGCGTGGCATCACCCACCTTCCGCCAGGCCAGCCAGTCGGCGGCCTGAGCAACAGGAACAACCAGCGTCAGACAAAGCAACAAAACCGCAACTCTCATTTTTTTCTCCCCATCAGCAGGTGGAAAAACAGCATCAACACCAGCCAGCCCGGCGCCATCCAGCTGACGACGATAAAGGTCGGCTCCAGAAACGTGATGGCACCCAGCCGCTCGCCAATCAGGTACGCCACCGGCCCTCCCACGGCGGCCAGCAGGGTGAGCAGCCAGCCGGGCAACGTGGTGGTGCGCGTAAGCTGCGTCCAGACGGTGGCGAACATCAGCCATAATGCCACCATCCATAGCGGCATCAGGGCATCACCCGTGAAGGCGATCAGCCCCGTCAGCGCCCAGAGCGTATCCAGCAAACTGCCCGCCGCGGCCAGCCCAATGGCGTAAAAACGGTATACAGACGGCAAGAGCAGGCACGCGAGGATCGCCAGCGCGAGCCAGATAATCAGGCCCTGTTCGCGAAAGAGCACCACCAGCGCCCAGTAGAGATCGAACGCGACGGCCAGCAGGAAGACCTGAAGATATCGTCTCATACGCGCTCTGCGGTCAGCTGCACCACGCTGATGGTGCGGGCGTTAAACCCGGCTTCACAGTAGCCAAAGTAATAAAGCCACATGCGGCGGAACCGCTCATCAAAGCCGAGCTTTTCAATCTCCTGCCAGGCGTGGACAAAGCGCTGCCGCCAGTGCGCCAGCGTGCGGGCGTAGTCCGGCCCCATGTCGAAGAGATTGCGCACCACGAAATCGGTGTGGCGCGTCATCAGCTCGTTCATCGCGGTGATGCTCGGCAGGAAGCCGCCGGGGAAAATGTAGCGCTGAATAAAATCGACGCTTTTGCTGTAGTCGCGATAGCGCTGGTCCTGAATGGTGATGGCCTGAATCGCCATTCGTCCCCCCGGGCGCAGCCGCGCCTGACAGGTCCGGAAGAATGTAGGCAGATAGCGTTGCCCGACGGCTTCAATCATCTCTATTGAGACCAGCTTGTCGTACTGCCCGGTGAGGTCGCGATAGTCGCAGAGCAGCACCTCAACACGATCCTGCAACCCGGCGCGGGCGATCCGCTCGGTTGCCCAGACGTATTGCTCCTGCGACAGCGTGGTGGTAGTCACCCGACAGCCATAATGACGGGCCGCGTATTCCGCCATCGCCCCCCAGCCGGTGCCGATTTCCAGCAGGTGGTCGGCCTCGCTAAGCGCCAGCTGGTCGCACAGGCGCGCCATTTTGGCCTGCTGAGCCGTCGTGAGATCCTGCTCGTCTGCGGTAAAGAGCGCGCTGGAGTAAAGCAGTTCCCTGTCCAGAAAATGGGCATAGAAGGTATTGCCCAGGTCGTAATGGGCGGCAATATTTTCACGCGCCTGCGCGCGGGAGTTACGCCGCGTCCAGTGGCGCAAACGCTCCAGCGGTCGGCCAAGCAGCCGGAACCCTTTCTCAAGACGGCCAAGCACCTCGCCGTTGAGGGCCAGGATTTGCAGAAGCGGCGTGAGCTGCGCGGTTTCCCATTCGCCGTCCATCCAGGCTTCAGCGGCGGCAAGGCTCCCGCCCGTTAAGACGCGCCAGTAGACGGCGGGCGTGAGGATCTGCACGTCGGCGTGCAGCGCGGAGGATGGCTCGCCAAAATGGAAGGTCTGCGCCCCTTCACGCAGGGTGAGCGAACCACCGCGGATGCCGCTTAACAGACGAAACAGCAGCCATCGCGCGAGGCGGACGTTGCGCGGGATATCGGGTTCTAACGCAAAGACGGGATCGGTCATGAGCGTTCACTCCTGCTGACGGGATGGTTATACAGCGGCACGCGCTTGAGCCACAGCCTCAGCGCCTGCCAGTAAATGGCGAAAACGGTTTTCAGGGTCATAAGCGGGATGCGCAGCAGCAGCGCGCGCAGTGCCGGACGGGTCAGCGGCTCCCGGCGCAGGGCGAGCGTGGCGTCGAACACCTTCGCTTCCTGATGATTTTCAATGTGCATATGCAGCGTGTTATCCGGATCGTTGAAGCGCCAGTGGTAGATCATGTCCATCGGGTTGAAGGGGGAAACGTGAAACGCTTTTTCCGTGGGCTGGGCATGTTGCCCGTCGACCGCGTAATAATGACGCTCGTTCCACGGCGTGTTGCGAACCTCCGCCAGTACCCAGCGCAGAGTCCCCTTCCCGTCATAGCAGTAGTAAAAGTTGACCGGGTTAAAATGAAACCCGAAATACCGCAACTGCGTCAGAAGCATGACCCGCCCGTCCGGCCGTTCCCCGGTCAGGCTCTCCAGCCTGCTGAGCACGTTCTCTTTGAGCGGCGTGCCGAGCGGATAGTCCGCGTCGTGGAACGCGGCGGCGGCAAAGCGATTGCGGCGCACGCCGACGGACGCCAGCAGCGGCAGCTCATCAAGATCCAGCCAGGCCATAAAGACGCTGTAGCGAAATTCATGGGTTTTCGGCTGAAGGCGGCGGTGGCGCAATACGCCGTGATAGAGGCAGCTGTTCATCTCAGTTCCCCTCCCCGGCCGCTATCGCGTTGACCACGTCCAGCGCGCTGCGCACGCCGTCTTCATGAAAACCGTTGTACCAGTAAGCCCCACAGTACCAGCTCCGCTGGTGACCGTTGATCTCGCCGCGCCGCGCCTGCGCCCGCCAGCTTTGCGGGTTAAACAGCGGATGCTCATAAACGAAGCGTTGCAGAACGAAGCGTTCATCCACCGGTGCGTCCGGGTTCAGGGTGACGCAGAACAGCGGACTGCCCGCAGGCAGCCCCTGCAAAATGTTCATGTTGTAGGTCACACAGGCGCTGGCCTGCTCCTGCGCGCTCAGCCGGTAATTCCAGCTCGCCCAGGCGCGCGGCCGCACCGGCAGCCAGCGCGGGTCGCTGTGCAACACCACCTCGTTGCGCTGCCAGCCGATATCGCCCAGCACCTCGCGCTCTGCGGAGGTCGGGTCGTCAAGCATCGCCAGAGCACTGCCGGAGTGGCAGGCAAATATCACCTGGTCGAAGGTATGGCTGCCGTTTTCAAGCTGGAGCGTGACCCCGTCCTCGTGGCGGCTCACCCGCTGCACCGGCGAATTGAGGTGTAGCGTCAGCCGATCGCCCAGTTTGTCCAGCATCGCGCGGATATACTCTCGCGAGCCGCCCGGCACCACGTACCACTGCGGGCGATGGGTGATATCCAGCAGACCGTGGTTTTGGAAGAAACGTAAAAAAAGCGGCAGTGGGAAACGCTTCATCTCCTGCAGCGAGGATGACCAGATGGCGGCCCCCATCGGCAGAATATAGTGGCGCGCAAAAAACGGCGTAAAGCCGTGCTGGTCCAGAAACGTCTGCAGCGTGGCGTTCGGGTCCACTTCCCCGTCCAGCGCCTGTTTTGCCAGACGATTGAAGCGGACGATTTCACCGAGCAGCCGCCAGAATGTCGGATTGACGAGATTTCGGCGCTGGGCAAACAGCGACGTCAGGGTGTGGCCGTTGTATTCCAGACCCGTCTCGGGGTTGTGTACTGAAAAGCTCATCTGGGTTTTTTGCCCGCTGATACCCAGCTCGCTGAGCAGGCCCATAAAGCGCGGATAGGTGCGGTCGTTGTAGACGATAAACCCGGTATCGATCGCGTATGTGCCCTGTGGCGTCGTCACGTCAACCGTTGCGGTATGGCCGCCCGGTGTGGATCCCGCTTCAAACAGGGTCACCTGATGGTGCCCGGCCAGTCGCCAGGCGCACGTCAGCCCGGCAATGCCGCTGCCGATAATTGCAATGTTCATGAACGCACCATCCTGCGCAGCAGCGTGCGCTGAAGAAAAGCAGGCAGCCCTGAGAGCAGCCGCAAAATGAAGCCAAATCCGGCAGGAAACGCGATGTGCATTTTCCCGGCCGCCAGCCCGATACGGATCGCCTTCACCGCCTCATCGACGGTCACCCGACCCGGCATGGCAAAATCGTTTTTCCGCGTCAGGGGCGTATCGACGAAGCCCGGAGAGACAACCGTGACGGTAATCCCTTTTGGCTCCCAGTCGAGGCGCAGGCTTTCGGCAAACCAGCTCAGCGCCGCTTTGGACGCACCGTAGGCCTCTGCGCGAGGGAAAGGTAGCCAGTGGGCCATCGAGCTCACCAGCACCACGCGGTTGCCTCGAACCAGCTGCGGCTGCAGCGCCTCAAGGCAGTTCACCGGCCCGAGGAAATTGGTGTTCATGACCCGCTCCACCAGCGCTGCATCCACCACGCCACCGTCGAGGTATTCGCAGGTACCGGCGCAGAGAATAATCAAATCGGCGTAGCTGCCGGTCAGCGCCTGTCGGCAGGCCTCCCGGTCCGTCATATCGAACAGGCGAACGGTGAGATTGGGGCAGGTCTGATGCAGCGCTTCCAGACGCGCCGGATCGCGCCCGCAGGCAATCACATGATAGCCGTCAGCGGAGAAGGATTTCGCCAGCCCGGCGCCAATACCCGAACTTGCACCGGTAATCAGTACCGTCTTCATGATTTGACCCTCCGCTTCACGCCGCGTACCGCCCAGCCCAGCAGAGGAAGATGTTCGTAGATCATCTCTCCCGCATCGTAGTAGTCGCGCTGGTGGGTGATGAGATCGTTTTCCGTCTCCACCACCGAGCACCCCGGCAGATCGAGCGGTTCGCCTCCGGCAATGCGCGGATGCGACCAGTGCATCACCCAGGTGACAACAAACCGGTTCCCGCTGCAGAGCGGCGGGTCGATAGAAAAACGGCAGTTCTCGACGTTGGCCAGCAGATGGGTGAAATAGCGCTGAAGCGCAAAGATACCGTCGTGCTCGCCGAACGGATCGACAAGCGTGGCATTTGAATGGTAAAGCCCGACCAGCGCGGACGGCGGCTGGCTATCCAGTGCGGCGTAGTACTCAACAAACCGACTCACGACAGAGGGCAAAGTGCTCATGGGTCACATCCTGGCTGTAAACAACGTGGCGTAATCGCATACTTAAAACTTACACAATTAACGTTATTTGTCCAAGTTTGTGCAAGTTTATTTTTTATTACCCATAAATATCAACAAGTTGAGAACTCAATCATTTGACGGTTTTGTAGGCCGGGTAAGGCGTAGCCGCCACCCGGCTTTCACTTTCAGGTTATCCTTAAGGCAAATTCAGCGGTCATCTTCCAGGCTTATCCTTTTTATTCATAAGGATGCCTGACATGAAACGTTTCTTTCTCTCCCTCTTCTCAAGCCCGGAATCCTTACTGCAGGTGATGAGTCAGCAGGAAATTATTGAAGCCGTGGAAGATGGCGACCGCATCATTATCGACCAGGACGGGAACGCCTCGGTGAACTACAAGAGCAACGAGGTGCGGCAGGACTTTCTGCGTCACGTTAACGCGCTGAAGAGGGCCTGATATGGGAACGGCGATATTTATGGTGCTGATGGTCTGCGGGTACTGGTACACCAGCCGCGACCTGTCGACCCGCTTTAAAATCAAGCGTTCCTTTGGCTGGGACGTCTATTTTCTCGTTGCGCTTTACGGCTGTATTTTCGTTCTGCAGGGGGTGATTGCTACGGGGCTGCTCTGGCTGCTGCTGCTCACCCTTTCTGCCGCCAACAACGCTTTCCACTTTGCCTCACCGAAATACACCGACTGGCAAATCGACTTTATGAACTGGAGTTTTTTAGGCATTCAGGCGCCGGTGGTGGTGATGCTGGCGTTTGCCATCCTGTTTTGTCTCTACCGCTCTAACTGGGCAGGCAGCGCCAGGCTGGACGGCGAGAGCCGGAAAAAGCTCTACAAACGGCTTGCGCAGGCGAGCGGGATCGAGCAACTGCTCTATCAGTGTATGGAGCAAGGCGAGCTGGCGCAGGTCACGCTCCGCTCGAGGCGGATATACGTGGGTATGATCCACACCGCGACGCTGGAATATGAAAAAACGGCCAATATCGTGCTGATCCCAATGTTGAGCGGGTACCGGGACGAGAAGACGATGAACCTGCGCATCGAGAATAATTACAGCCGGTGGTACGCCGAGCATGACATTACGCTCGACTCGGAACCCCGCAGCGCCATGTCATTCCGCAAGGTGATTTTACTCAATCAGATAGAGAGCATCTCGCTGTTCGATCCCGCCAGCGCGCTGTCGCTGGCACAGCGGGACGAGAGCCCAGGCCCTAAAGAGACATCCCCATAATTTTGAGTATGCTCTGCTGTGAGGCAGTTTCGAAAAGGACGTTCTTGATGCAGAGCATGCCCTGCTTCTGGTAGAACCGGTACGCTCCCACGTTCTGCTCAAGCACTTCCAGCCAGAGAGAGTCCTTTCCCCTGCTTCGGGCCATGTCGATGATTTTGTTGAACATGTCCTGACCATAGTGCTTGCCGGTCTCGGCAGGATCGAGGTAGAGCTTGTTGAGGAGAACGCCCCTCTTGTCCGTTTCCGGAAGCATGGCGTCCCAGGTCACTTTCATAAATCCCACTGGCCGATCGGTTTCTGCCACAAACCAGGAAACATGGCTCTCGGACAGGCTCTGCTCAATGACGGAAGGGGCATACTCGGCGTCCAAAAAATCCTTCATCTCTGCATCTGATACCCACAAATGCTGAAAATGCGCGGGATAGATACGATATCCCAACTCGCTTAATAGCGTTGAATCGGCCCCGGTGGCCTGTCGAATTCGAAGCGTCATGGAAGGTATCCCGCGTAATCACCCGCGTTGGGCATGTTGATAGAGGTCCCAGCGGTTGCCGTACATATCTTCAAACACCACCACCGTACCGTACTCTTCCTCACGTGGTTCTTCGCAGAAATGAACGCCTTTTGCCTTCATGGCATGGTAATCGCGCCAAAAATCATCCGTCTGAAGGAACAGGAAAACTCTGCCGCCGCATTGATTACCGATAAAACCTTCCTGCCTCTCGTTAGACGCACGAGCCAGCAAAATGTTGCAGTCGCTTTCCGGGTTGGGTGAGACGACCACCCAGCGTTTACCCGGTTGCGGCGTATCCTCTACCAGGGTAAACCCCAGCTTGTCTGTGTAGTACTCAATGGCGCGATCGTAGTCATCAACCACAATAGCCACGCAGCCAAGGCATCGTTTCTGTGTTCTCATTTTTTCGTTTCCTTTGCCCTAATTAACTCATTATGAACGCTTTTCCACTGAATATGCACACATAAAAACAGCGATCGCATGCGCGACCCGACGAGCAATTTCTTCATCAGATAAGCTTTTTCTGGCGCCAAGCTTTATCTCAAGGCTTGTCATCCCGAGCCACAACCCGGCCAGGTCGTCAGCCGCTTCGCGCGGGGAGCACGCGATCAGTAAGCCCTTTTCAACGGCTTCACCGATAATTGTCTCCAGCATCTGCTGCGCCCTGCCGGGACCTGCCGCATAAAAACGCGCGGGTAACTCCGGATGACGAATAGCGGCGGAGGCAATTAAGCGGTCCCAGCCCGTCAGCTCGCGCTGGTTGATGAAGCGGACAAAACGGTTGCCAAACGCGGTTAAGACCTCGGTCAACGACAGATGATGCCGCTCGGAAAAATCACTGTCACTGATGGTCAGATCCGATTCCTTACGGAGTACGGCCTCAACAAGCAGGTCTTTATCCGCGAAATTGGCATAAAGCGTGGCTTTTGCCACCCCGGCAACGCGGGCAATTTCTTCCGTCGTGACATCGAGGCCTTTCTCGAGAAACAGGCTTCTTGCGGCCTGCAGTATCGCCTGCTCCTTTGACGGATCTTTTGGGCGGCCTTTCTGCCGAACCTTTTCTCTCATCGTTTACGACCTGACAAAAGCATGCTCATCATGAGCCCCCCGATAACGGTTATGTGTTCAAGCGCGATATGAAACTCCTGGGTGCGCTGAGGCTCGCTAAATTTCCAGAATGGATGCCCCACCGGAATGGTGAGTAATGTAAACACAATCAGCATTGCCGATCCAATCCATCCGTAGCCGGCAAAATTCGAAATCACCAGAGCAGAGCCTACAAGCTGACAGAGAATGGTGCCTGTCGCGAATAAGACGGGCCAGGGGAGACCCACATCCACCATTTCCAGCACAATCTCTCCAAAGTTGAACAACCCATAAAAGCCTGCCATCCAGAAGAAAAAGGTCAATAAAATTCTTGAAAGACAGAGTGTTGTGATAGATGACGTGATTTTTGACACTGAATTATCTCTTTGATCATTTAAAAGACTGGCTAGTCTACTTATTAATTAACAGACCGACAAGTCTGATAAGTGCGATCACCGCCCTGACACTCCAAAACGGGTGGGTGAACATCAGTGTGAGAACGCGCTAGTCTGCCTCTGGTGAATGGATGGTGAGCGATGAAGACATATGGAAATTATTTTGATGCGCCACGGCGAACCCGAATACAGGGGCGCCGGAAAGGTGTCGTACAGGGAAATGGTGGGATGGATCGACAGCTATAACCGCTCTTCAACGGGCCGCGACAGACCTTCGGAGATGGCTCAAATCCTCGCGTACCGCGCACTGACGTTTCTCAGCAGCCCTCTCCCGCGAGCCCTTTCATCGTTGAAAACGCTGGGGTGTGAACCGGGCTTAATTGATGAGGTTTTTCGGGAAGCAGAGCTGCCGGTGTTCCGTATTCCGGGGTTCCGGCTATCGCCTTTTTACTGGGCAGCGCTGTTTCGCGTTCTTTGGCTCTGCGGCCTGTCTGGCGAGTCAGAGCGCGTAAGCGCCGCAAAAGAACGTGCCGTTAAGGCGGCAGAAATCCTGGTGAATGTAGCGAAGGACTCTGACGGCCCCGTCTTGCTCATGGGGCACGGGGTCATCAACCGGTTCATTGCAAAAGAACTGATCGCATCAGGCTGGAAAGAACAGACTCGTCCGGGTAAGGGGTACTGGGGAGCGGGGGTTTACAGCATGGTATAGCGGCACATGCTGAGGCCGAGGATTGTTCATCCTCGGCGCACGCCAGCCGACTGTTATTCGCAAATGCTGAATGCACCTGTCAGCCTTCGTCTGGAGGACTAAGGGGATCCTCGCTAGCCCCCGATTAAGTCTGCCAGCGCCCTCTTCAACGACGCGATGACCTCATCCGTCTCCATGCCCATCTGCGCATGAATAATGGCGCCGTCAATGAGCAGCATGATTTCATTGACGACGCGCTCATCCGCGATGGTCGTCAGCGACGCAATAATATTCATTGTTTCGATTTTATGATCGCGGCATATCGCTTTTATTTCGCTTTCAATATCTTCGGATTTGGCTTCGGCGCTGGCATTAATAAACGCACAGCCGTGGAACTCAGGCGAAATAAACCATTCACAAAGGGTAGCCGATAGAGCGTCCGCAGGCGTCTGGCCTTCAACGAGATGTCGACGAAGCGTGGCCTCAAACCAGTTAATCCATATTTCATGTCGATAGTGTAAATAGGCGAGAATAAGCAAGCTCTTACTCGGAAAATGGCGATAAAACGTCACCTTCGTCACTTTCGCCTCTTTAATCAGCGTATCCACCCCCGTCGCTCTGAAGCCTGTGGAATAAAACAGATCGTGCGCCGTCAGTAATATTTTATCCCTGACGCTTATTTTTTTATCGTTGTTTTCGGATTCTGCTTTCATTTGTCGATGGCCTCAAAACGGATGTTGACAGCGTTATTTTTCAGGCATAGATTAGCGCAAGTAGACAGATCTGTCTACATAATCACATAACGAGGTAATTGCCATGAACACACGTCCTCCCTTGCCGCCCTTCACACGCGAAAGCGCTATTGAAAAAGTCAGGCTGGCAGAAGATGGCTGGAACAGCCGCGATCCGGCGAACGTTGCGCTGGCCTATACGCTGGATACCCAATGGCGCAACCGTGCAGAATTCGCCACCAACAGGGAGGAAGCGCAGGCGTTCCTGGCGCGGAAATGGAAAAAAGAGCTCGATTATCGTCTGATTAAAGAGCTGTGGGCCTTTACGGATAACCGCATCGCGGTCCGCTATGCCTATGAATGGCATGATGATTCAGGAAACTGGTTCCGCTCGTACGGCAACGAAAACTGGGAGTTCGCACCGGACGGCTTGATGAAGCGCCGCTTTGCCTGCGTTAACGATATGCCGATAAAAGAATCCGAGCGACTGTTCCACTGGCCGTTGGGCAGACGCCCGGACGATCACCCCTCGCTGAGCGATCTAGGGTTATAGGCTCAACGCATCACTCCGGCTTCCCGGAGTGATGTGATTTACAGCGCGCCCAGCTGTTTCATCAGCGTCAGGTTGTCCTCAATATGCCAGTTCGCTGCAATTTTACCGTCACGGATTTCATAGATATCCGTGGCGATAAAATCTATTTTCTGCCCCTTTCCTTTCAGCCTGCCAAATGTCCCGGTGAATGTGCCGTAAAAATGTAAATGTGAGACTACGCGGTCGCCTGAAATAATCATCTGCTCAACGTCGCAGCGCAAATCGGGCACGGCCGTGCGAAACGCCCGCGAGGCTAAAATAGCGCCTTCCGGCCCCTGATTACGGCCTTCCGGCGGTGTTTTATCAACAAAGTTTGCCGCCAGGGCATCACGCGCCAGAGTTTCATTACCGGTGTTCCAGAACGTGGCATATTCTCTGGCAACGGCTTCATTCGTCTTTAATTGCATCTGGGGCAGGCTCTTGTCCACAATCAGCTGTTTCGGCTGTACCCTTTCCCCCTGCGCGGAAATAGCATTGCCCGACAGACCAGCAAAAATAAGCGCCGCGATAGCGGGACGAAAGCACGTCGTATATTTCATGATGTCTCTCTACAGAGTGTTACATTACCCGCAGACGATGCCCTGCGGATCACATTAATGAGGGGGTCAGTTAATTAACGCCCCGCCCTCAATATCAATGACCGACCCGGTGACAAAGGGGTTATCCATGGCGAAAAGATACCCTTGTGCGATGTCCTGCGCCCTTCCCCAGGCTTTGGCTGGCAGGGTTTCCGCCGCGCCTGCGAGCATTTTTTCCCGCGCGGCGGCGTCCATCCCCGCATACGCTTCCGTGTCGGTCAGCCCCGGACTCACGACGTTGACGCGCAGCGGGGAAAGCTCCTTCGCCAGCACTTTTGTCGCGGCCTCAATGGCGGCATTCATCGTGGTTTTTACGATGGCACCCGCCACGGTGCGGCGCGCCACAAAGCCGCTGGTGAAGGTCAGCGTACCGCGGGGGGCGATGTTCCCGCTGAGATAGCGGGCGACATTGAGGCTTCCCCAGAATTTTGTATCAAAGGCATGTCTTGCCGCACGGAGATCCAGTCCGGAAAGCAGCCCGCCCGGCGCCTGTGAGCCCGCAGTGACGACAATATTATTGACCTCGCCCAGCGTTTCACTGAGCGCAACAAGCTCTGTCTCACGGCTGATATCGAGCACGAGAGTGCTAACAGACGCGGCATGAGCGCTCAGTCGTTGACGTGCAGCGTCCAGTTTCGCGCTATCGCGTCCCGCAAGCATAATCTCCTCGCCGCGCCCGGCAAGCAGGGTGCCCACGGCGAAACCAATGCCGGAAGCACCGCCGATAATTAAGGTTTTACGGGTCATCATATTTCCTCCTGCTGGGTGTACGTTGAGTAATCGGTATAGCCCGTGGCGGTGCCGCCAAACAGCGTGGCGGGGTCGCGCACCTGGGCCAGGGGCAAGCGGTGCGCCAGCCGGTGAGGCAAATCCGGGTTGGCAATAAACGGTCGTCCGAAGGCAATCAAATCGGCATAGCCCGCCGCCAGAATTTCTTCGGCTTTGGCAAGGTCATAGTTGCCCGCGACGATCAGGGTGCCGCTGAAGGTCTCGCGAAGCGATTGACGGAAATGCTCAGGAATCTGCGGCGCGTCGTCCCAGTCGGCTTCCGCCAGGTGGATAAACGCAATCCCTTTTTGTTCGCACCAGGCCGCAAGCGCGAGTATGGCTTCAGAGACCTGCGGGTCGTTCATCTCGCGCTGGGTAATAAACGGCGAAAGACGGATGCCCGTACGTTCATGACCAATCGCCTCAGCAATCGCGCTTAACACGTCCTGGGCGAAGCGGATCCGGTTAGCCACCGTACCGCCGTACTCGTCCGTGCGTTTGTTGGAGGTTTGGCGCAGGAACTGGTCGATCAGATAGCCGTTTCCGCCGTGGACCTCCACGCCATCAAACCCGGCCTGAACGGCATTCAAAGCGGCCTGGCGATAGTCCGCGACGATGTTCTGAATGTCCTTGCGTGAGAGCGTTCTCGGCTGCGGGCAGTCAACCATCTGGCCTTCTCCACGCTCATTCACCACCCACACCTGCGCGTCCGGGGCCAGCGCTGACGGGGCGACGGGCTGACCGTCCTGGTGAAAACTGGCGTGCGACATTCGCCCAACGTGCCAGAGCTGAGAAAAAATGACCCCGCCCGCCTGATGTACGGCCCCCGTCGTGAGCTGCCATCCTGAAACCTGCTCCGGCGAATGGATGCCGGGCGTCCACGAGTATCCCTGACCCTGAGGCGAGATTTGCGTGGCTTCGGTGATGATTAACCCCGCGCTGGCCCGCTGCCGGTAATACTCCGCCATCAGCGCGGAGGGAATGTTGCCCGGCTGAAGGGAGCGCGCGCGGGTCATCGGCGCCATGACGATACGATTTTTCAGGTCCAGCGACCCCAGCCTGTAGCGTTCAAAGAGTGAAGCAGGTTTCATGTTTTCATCCCTTATGGTTTGGATGAAATCACTTTACAGTCGGCATCTGATTTTGATAATTACGCTAAAAATAGATGCACTTTTCGGAAAAAATGAATAATGGGTAAACTCGAAGACATGGCCTTACTGGTGGAAGTCGCCGAGGCCGGAAGTCTTTCCGCCGCCGGACGACGCCTGTCG
Source organism: Enterobacter sp. CFEC122 (assembly GCF_052983755.1). Lineage (NCBI taxonomy): Bacteria > Pseudomonadati > Pseudomonadota > Gammaproteobacteria > Enterobacterales > Enterobacteriaceae > Enterobacter > Enterobacter sp. CFEC122. Next base: position 149,342 of record NZ_JBRIQR010000005.1, read on the forward strand.
CTTTCTCCTGCCACGATGACCGCCAGGCTGAAGGCAATTGAGGAGCGTTACCAGGCGCGCCTGTTTCATCGCTCAACGCGATCCCTCACCCTGACCCGCGCAGGGGAAGAGTTTTACCACGCCGCGCTGCGCGTGCTGGAAGAGGTGCATCACGCCGAGTCGCTGCTGACGCAAAAAGAGGGCGTGCTCAGCGGCAATATTCGCCTTTCCGCGCCCTCGGACTTTGGCAGACAGTATCTCAGCCCTGCCGTCATTGAATTTTCGCGTCACCATCCTGCCGTCAAATTTTACATCTCGCTAAAAGAACACGTTGAGGATCTGGTCGCTAACCGGCTGGATATGAGCGTGCGCTTCGGCAATTTGCCGGACAGCAGCCTTGTCGTCAGAAACATCCGCCCGAACCGTCGGGTGCTGGTTGCCTCCGGGGCGTATCTTAACGACCACGGTATCCCCGCCACGTTTGCCGATCTAGCCCGGCACCGGTGCCTGGCGCTGGAGTCTCAGGGCGTGGTGATGAACGAATGGCGCTTTGAACATGAGGGAGAGGAAAGCGTTGTTCGCGTCGAGCCCGCCATGGTGTGCGACGACGGGGCATTGCTTCGTCAGTGGGCCCTGGGCGGAGCGGGCATCGCCGGGAAATCGTGGTGGGACGTCAAAGACGACGTTGACGCCGGAAGACTCACGGTGCTGTTTGCCGACAGCTTCACCGGCTTTAGCCGCTACGATCGCAAAGATGTCGGGCTACAGTTTGTTTATCCGCAGCGCAAGCTGCAGCCGCTTCAGGTTACGGCGTTCAGCCAGTTTTTTCTCGACTGGCTTAAAAAACATTAACGTAAAAAACAGTGATACACTTACTCCACCTGGCCGATTGTCCCGTCTTCACGACGTAAGACAGCACAACAGTAACCAAAGTACAAAATGGTCACTCGTTGCCAACCCTGGCTCGTCACGCTAAGCTTACATAATGACTAAAACTATGAACGCCCCATCAATACGTGGTCCACTTGACCATTCTGTCAGAGAGCAAATCGTCGAAGCGGCCTTTGAGCACTTCGGCCATTACGGCTATGAAAAAACCACCGTCGCCGAGCTGGCGAAATCTATCGGTTTTTCAAAATCCTACATTTATAAGTTCTTCGATTCCAAGCAGGCTATCGGCGAAGTGATCTGCGCTAACCGCCTGGAGCTGATCATGGCGGTCGTGCTTTCCGCCATTGAGGATGCGCCGTCAGCCAGCGAAAAACTCCGCCGTCTTTTTAAGTCGCTCACCGAGGCCGGCAGCGAGCTGTTTTTCCACGATCGCAAGCTTTACGACATCGCCGCCGTCGCGTCACGGGAGAAGTGGCCTTCGACGGAAAGGTACACCGAAAGCCTCCTGAAGCTGATTGAGAGCATCATTATCGAAGGCAGACAGGCTGGAGAGTTCGAAAGGAAGACGCCGCTGGACGAGGTCACCTGTGCCGTTTACATGGTGATGTGCCCTTACATTAACCCCGTTCAACTGCAGTACAACCTTGAAACTGCCCCAACGGCAGCGGTACTTCTCTCCTCACTGATTTTAAGAAGCCTGGCTCCCTGATTAGTGACCATTGACTTTATTGGTCACTAATCACAGAATGCGGAAACTGTCCTGTTACTTCAAAAGGGTTTCCCATGCTCAGGCTCACTTCAGCCCGCCTTGCCATATGTCTTCTGCCGTTTGCCCTCGCGGCATGCGGCGATATTTCCGCGAGTGACGATCCGCGCACCAGGCCACCGCTTGTCAGATCCGCCTCCGTCGAGAGGGCGAATCCAGCCGCTCGCACCTTTACGGGCGTGGTGGTGGCAAGAACGCAAAGCGACCTGGGCTTCAGGGTTCAGGGTAAAATCCTCGAACGCCTGGTGGATACCGGGCAGACCGTCAAACAGGGCCAGCCCTTGCTGCGTCTGGATCCGGTTGACCTGAAATTACAGGCTCAGGCGCAGCAGCGCGCGGTGGATGCTGCCCAGGCGCGGGCGAGAAAAGCCACCAGCGATGAGGCGCGTTATCGCGGTCTGGTGGCGTCCGGCGCGGTGTCGGCCGCGGAGTACGATCAGATTAAAGCAGCGGCCGATACGGCCAGGGCGGATCTCAGCGCCGCCCGGGCGCAGGCCAACGTGGCGCAAAACGCCACGGGCTATGCCGTCCTGCTGGCGGATTCAGACGGCGTGGTGATGGAGACGCTTGCCGAACCCGGTCAGGTGGTCAGCGCCGGACAGGTGGCGATCCGCCTTGCCAGAGCGGGACAGCGCGAAGCGCTCGTGCAGCTTCCGGAGACGCTGCGCCCTGCCGTCGGCAGCGAAGCACGGGCCACGCTTTATGGCCGTGAACAACACCCGGTCACCGCCACGTTGCGCCTGCTGTCTGACTCCGCGGATGCCGCAACCCGGACGTATGAAGCACGCTACGTGCTGGCAGGCCAGCTGGCGAACGCGCCGCTGGGGGCAACCGTCACGCTCAGCCTTGAAGACCCGAAAGCGGAAGGTCAGGCCATGCAGGTCCCGCTGGCCTCACTCTACGATGCGGGTAAAGGGCCCGGCGTCTGGCGCATTTCCGCCCAGCCGGCAAAGGTCATATGGACGCCGGTTACGGTGCTGAGCGTGGGCGAAGATGCGGTCCAGATCGCGGGCGGCGTGAAGCCCGGGGAGAAGATCGTTGCGTTAGGGGCCCATCTTCTGCACGAAGGTGAAGTTGTCAGGCTGGCAGAACAGCGCCATGCCGCTCCGGCGGAGAACGCGCCATGAGCGGAAGCCGCTTCAACCTGTCAGCGCTGGCCGTCCGCGAGCGTTCCGTCACGCTGTTTCTGATCGTTCTGGTAACGATTGCCGGTATTTACGCCTTTTTTGGGCTCGGGCGCGCGGAAGATCCGCCCTTCACCGTGAAGCAGATGACGGCGATTGCCGTCTGGCCGGGTGCGACCGCGCAGGAGATCCAGGATCAGGTCGCAGAGCCGCTGGAAAAGCGCCTGCAGGAACTCAAATGGTATGATCGTACCGAAACCTATACCCGTCCCGGCATGGCGTATATCACCCTGTCGTTGCAGGACAAGACCCCGCCTTCTGAGGTGCAGGAGGAGTTCTATCAGGCGCGTAAAAAGCTTGGGGATGAATCCCAGCGTCTCCCGGCGGGCGTCATCGGCCCGATGATCAATGACGAATTCTCGGATGTCACCTTTGCCCTCTTTGCTCTGAAAGCGAAAGGCGAACCGCAGCGGCAGCTGGTACGCGATGCCGAAGGCCTGCGCCAGCAGCTTCTGCACGTTCCAGGGGTCAAAAAAGTGAACATCATCGGTGAACAGGCCGAGCGGATTTATATCGCCTTCTCCCATGACCGTCTGGCGACGATGGGCCTCTCACCGCAGGATATTTTCAATGCCCTCAACGGCCAGAATGCCCTGGCCGCGGCGGGCGCCATTGAGACCCGGGGCGCGCAGATTTTTATCCGCCTGGACGGCGCGTTCGATGAACTGCAGAAAATCCGCGATACGCCTTTAGTCGCCCAGGGCAAAACGCTCACGCTGTCTGATGTGGCAACAGTTGAACGAGGCTATGAAGATCCCCCGACGATGCTGATACGCAATCAGCATGAACCCGCCCTGCTGCTGGGCGTTGTCATGCGTGAGGGCTGGAACGGCCTGGCGCTGGGTAAAGCGCTGGATGCGGAAACGGCGAAAATCAACGATAGCCTGCCGCTTGGCATGACCCTGACCAAAGTCACCGACCAGTCCGTGAATATCCGCTCCTCGGTCGATGAGTTTATGATCAAATTCTTCGTCGCCCTGCTTGTGGTCATGGTGGTCTGTTTTGTCAGCATGGGCTGGCGCGTGGGGGTGGTGGTTGCGGCGGCGGTGCCGCTGACCCTGGCGGTCGTCTTCGTGGTGATGGAGGCCGCGGGAATAAACTTTGACCGCGTCACGCTGGGCTCCCTGATCCTCGCCCTCGGCCTGCTGGTTGACGATGCCATTATCGCCATCGAAATGATGGTGGTGAAGATGGAGGAAGGTTACGACAGAATCAAAGCCTCGGCCTACGCCTGGAGCCACACCGCCGCGCCGATGCTGGCCGGTACCCTGGTGACGGCGATTGGCTTTATGCCGAATGGGTTTGCCCAGTCGACCGCCGGAGAATACACCAGCAATATGTTCTGGATTGTCGGCCTCGCCCTGATTGCCTCATGGTTTGTGGCGGTGGTGTTCACGCCGTATCTGGGGGTGAAGATCCTGCCCGCGATCCCCAAAGTGGAAGGCGGCCATGCCGCCATCTATAACACGCCTCGCTATAACCGCTTTCGCCAGCTGCTTGGCCGCGTTATCGCCAGAAAGTGGCGCGTGGCCGGGTCCGTGGTCGCCATTTTCATTCTGGCCGTGCTCGGCATGGGGCTGGTAAAAAAACAGTTCTTCCCGACCTCCGATCGCCCGGAAGTGCTGGTTGAAGTGCAGATGCCTTATGGCACCTCGATTGCGCAAACCAGCGCCGCTACCGCAAAAATAGAAGCGTGGCTGGGCAAGCAGCCGGAAGCCAAAATCGTCACGGCCTATATTGGTCAGGGCTCGCCCCGTTTCTATCTGGCAATGGCCCCCGAGCTGCCCGATCCCTCTTTTGCGAAAATCGTGATCCTGACGGACAGCGAGACGTCACGCGAGGCGCTCAAGTTCAGGCTCAGGGAGGCCGTCGCCAGCGGCCTTGCGCCCGAAGCTCGCGTGCGGGTGACGCAGCTGGTGTTTGGCCCCTACTCGCCTTTCCCGGTTGCCTGGCGCGTGTCGGGGCCGGATGTCAAACAGGTGCAGGACATCGCCGAACGGGTGAAAGCCGTGCTTCAGGCAAGCCCGATGATGCGAACCGTTAACACCGACTGGGGCTCGCGCGTTCCGGTGCTCCATTTCACTCTCGATCAGAACCGCCTGCAGGCGACCGGCTTAACCTCCAGCGCCGTTGCCGGGCAGCTTCAGTTCCTGCTCTCAGGCGTGCCTGTCACCTCCGTGCGGGAAGATATTCGATCGGTAGCGGTCGTTGCCCGCGCGGCGGGAGATATCCGCCTTGACCCGGCAAAAATCGAAGGCTTTACCCTGGTCGGCAATGCGGGACAGCGCGTGCCGCTGTCTCAAATTGGCAAGATAGAGGTCGGCATGGAAGACCCGATCCTGCGCCGTCGCGATCGCACCCCCACGATTACCGTACGGGGCGATATCGTCGACAATCTTCAGCCGCCGGACGTGTCGGTCGCCATCATGAAGCAGCTCCAGCCGATCGTTGATTCGCTGCCGGCCGGCTACCGCATTGACATGGCGGGGTCGATTGAGGAGTCGGGCAAAGCCACGCAGGCCATGTTACCGCTGTTCCCGATCATGATTGCCCTGACGCTGCTGATCATCATTTTGCAGGTGCGCTCACTCTCCGCGATGGTCATGGTGTTCTTAACCGCGCCGCTGGGGCTGATTGGCGTCGTGCCGACCCTGCTGATATTTAATCAGCCGTTTGGCATCAACGCGCTGGTCGGCCTGATCGCCCTCTCCGGCATTCTGATGCGCAATACGCTGATCCTGATCGGTCAAATCGATCATAACCAGAAGGACGGCCTCGATCCGTTCCAGGCGGTGGTCGAGGCGACGGTCCAGCGAGCGCGGCCGGTCTTACTCACCGCCATGGCGGCCGTGCTGGCGTTCATTCCCCTGACGCATTCGGTGTTCTGGGGCACGCTGGCCTGGACGCTGATCGGCGGAACGCTGGGCGGGACGATCGTTACCCTCGTCTTCCTGCCCGCTATGTATGCGATCTGGTTCCGGATCCGCCCGGTTGAACAACGCGTGCAGCATGCCACGGAAAACGTGTAAACTACCATCAGTAGATAACTGACCTGAGGCAAGCATGGTTGTTAAGCGCTTAAGAAAAGAGGACCGCCGCGTGCAGCTGCTGGAGGTTGCGCGAGGGATCGTGCGTCAGCAAGGCACGGAGGCGTTGACCCTTGGCTATCTGGCAGAACGGGCTAACGTGACCAAGCCCATCCCCTACGACCACTTTGGCGATCGTGAAGGGCTATTGATGGCGCTGTACCAGGACTATAGCGATCGGCAGCTGGCAAAATTCCGCGAGACGCTGGCGGTGGACAGCAAAACGCTGGAGAAGACGATCCGCTTTTTCAGCGCGGCCTATATCGACTGTGCCATTGCCGCCGGGCCTGAAACCGGGCCAATCGCCGCGGCGCTGTCCGGTTCTCGCGCGCTGCAGACGTTTCGGGAAGCGTGCGTGGCCGAATGTGCCGACTGCCTGCGCACCGCGCTTTCTCCTTTTATCGTCTTAAAAGGCGTTCAGGGAGAAGCGGTACTGACGGCCATCATTGGCGCGGCGGAGGCGCTCAGCACCGCGGCGGGCAACGGCGTGCTCGCCCGAAATGTGGCAGAAGATATGCTCTGCGGCGCCATGACCGGGGTGCTGGAGACCTACGCGAATAGCACAAAATGATCGCCGGGGGCGGATTGACACCTAAGTTACCAATAGTAATATAGGCATCACTTCTCCCCCATCTGGAGGTCGCTATGTCTGCAACACATGCCATTAAAAACGCGCTGATCGTGACGGCACACCCGATCGACAATTCGTTATCCCATACGCTGGCAGCTCGTATTGCCGGGAAATTACGCGAGGAAGGTACGCAGGTTGAGATCGCCGATCTGCATGCTGAAGGGTTTAATCCGTCGATGACCCGCGCCGATCTCGATTTGTATCACGGCGATCCGAGCGCCCTCCCCGACGATATTCTGCGCGAGCAACAGCGCGTCGAGCGCGCGGATATGCTGGTATTCGTCTTCCCGGTGTACTGGTGGTCGGTTCCCGCGCTGTTGAAAGGCTGGTTCGATCGCGTGTTAACCCTGAACTGGGCGTATAAGGTGGCCGACGACGGCCGGATTGTGGGCAACTTACGGGATGTTCCCGTCCGCCTGATTGCCACTGGCGGGAGCGATCTTACCGGGTTCGACAAACACGGCTACTCGACGGCGATTCAGACGCAAATCATCGAAGGGGTATTTGGCTTCTGCGGGTTGAAGAACGTTAAGCTCGATATCCTTTACCAGGCAGACACGGCGACGCCCGAGCAGGTTGACGAATTCCTGAGCGAGATCGGCAACCTAAAATAATATCGGCTATCCAGCCAGCAACGGCGTGCCTCCTTCGCCATAAGGAGGCACGAGTTCTCGATGTTACTAACCGTCAGGGATCCTGCTGGCAAACCGGAACGCTCTTTCTTGTGATTATTCAAAAAATAACGAGAAAAGGCCTATCGTCATCACTACACTCATAATCACCTGAATCAAAATAATAAAAAAAGCGATCCCACCCAATACCGTGATTTTTCGACGCAGAATGAAAGTTATGCCGGAAAGTACAGCACTGAACAGAATGGCTTTAAGTATATAGGAAAGCGGCACCATGGCCGGGTGACCGGTCTGTACTCCAGCAAGCCCAATAAGACCCAGTAGAAAATTACCGCAAATTCCCCATCCCCAGAAAGTCATCGGTAAGCTCATCTGCCCCGCGACTAATCTTTTCAACATACGCACATCCTTTTTGTGATTTTTTATCGAAACACAACGGTTTTTATCCAGTCTCTCGCACTATTGGATTGTGCAATAAGTCGAGCCGACAAATACGCAACTACCAAATATGCTGATATGATTTTGTTCATCTTTACATGCATATTGATGGTATTGAAAAGAACTATCGGCAGCAAATTTTTAAAGTTTAACGGCTCGTCCAGATATGATTTAAAAGATATATCAGCGAAGGTCATAACATGTTTACGTCAGTTCAGCCAACAACCACCCTCACCACCACCGGACCCTTCGGCGGCGTGAGTGTATCTGTAGCAAACGACTGACAAACAGAACCTCAATCCCCGCCGGCATGGACGGGGAAATGTTTCTCCGTTCACCACCTTCTGAATGGAGAAAGGAAATGGTTTCATCTGACAATGCTCTCTTGATTATCGACATGCAGCAGGGCCTCTTTCGGGGCCCGATTTCCCCTCGCTCCGCCGATGCCGTTCTGACCAATATCCGCTTGTTAATCGCCAACGCCCGAGACGCGCAGGTATCCGTCTTTTTTGCCCGCCATATTGGGCCGGACGACTCCCCCTTCTCAGAAAAGGGGCCGTTAACACAGCTGATACCTGAACTGGACGTGAAGGAGCAGGACGTTGTTTTCACCAAGCGCTATCCAAGCTGTTTTCGGGATACGGTATTGCTGCGAGAACTTAATCAGAGAGGCATCAAACAGCTGGTCATTGCCGGGATGAAAACAGAGTTTTGCGTCGATACGACCGGCCGGGCCGCACCGGAGCTGGGTTTCAGGACGGTATTAATTTCAGATGCGCATACCACAATGGATAATGACTGTTTATCCGCCAGCGACATTATTGCCCATCACAACAGCACGCTGGCAGGCCCGTTTGTGACGCTGTCGACTGCTCGTGACTGGCTTTTTAGTACGGTGAGTGGACTCAGGTGAGCGCTTATCTCTTTACCCGGCTCGCCTTTCCGCGCGCCGGGCACATAAGAGAATAATTACAGGGTAAAACCACCGTCACCCACCTGTGCCTGAGCGTACCATTGCATCAGCTTCTCGGTGCCGGGCTCGTTTTCTGCCGGTGACCATGGGGCGGTATCATGCTCGGGCACGGGCTGATACGCCCCGTGTTTAACCTCAAAAATGACGCCGCCTCTATCCAGCGACAGCACGGCATGCCAGGTTCCGGCATCCATCTCCAGCACTTTACACTCTTCGCCTAACACCACGCGCCGGGTCACGTTTCCGCTGTCGTCAAAATTCAGCACCAGAAAGCGACCGCTCAGCGCCGTCAGCAGTTCAAACGTGTGCGGATGGCGGTGGGGGCGGACATAGGTACCGGGTTCCATTGCAATGGCCAGGCGCTGCACCGGGTCGCTCAGGTCAGGGTGTAAATTACGGTGCGCGCGTAAGCGAGGAGAATGTGCGGCCTGCTCGCTTTGCTGCTGCAGGTCACTGAAAGTAATCTGTTTCATATACACCTTTAGGAATTTGGGCTGTCTATGGCAACCCGGTTGCCGCAGGACGTTATACCATCCTGAACGGTCGAGGAGCGATGGGATTTGTGAAACAAATCGCTGCCGGGCGAGTGGTCAATCCCCCGACAGGAAGCTCATCAGTAGAACTGACATGAAAACCGCCATTCCCCTTCTGATGACCGGTGAAAGTAACCGATACCGTTATCCGCCCACATCCAGTTTACTTTTTCTTCTGACCCAACCTGAAAAACAAACTCTTCGATTCCCACACCGTGTTGTATCTCAGTCGGAAATCCCCCTACCTTGGTTCCCCTGTAGCGATTGAAATCTTCAAAAAAACTCTCACTGGCCTGCTCATCATCATTTACGCATGAGAGATCAATAATATCCCAGGCATCTTCCCATCCAGGTGCATCGTCAATGACACTCAGCCATTGAACTGGAAACGGCCGATACGGCGTGTCCAATTCAGGCAATGGCTGAAGCCCATCAAGGCTGGCATACTCGCGAATTAACCATCCTTCACCGTGCGGTTTGTCAAAGGGATGTTGTTCCACATTGTGAAACAACACCAGAAGGGCTATGCCCTTCAACTGGTCAGGAATAACAGGAAGCTCGTCGACCCTGATCTGAAGAAGTGGAAACATGGGTTTGCCCTTCCAGGTGGGTAATCCTTCATCTGCGCGAGAAACGCCCTTCAGAAACCATGACGTAATGGGATCTTCAGGCGGCCGGAACCCACCGACCTGCGCGACCGATGCGGGTCTTAGCCTGGTCCGGAGTTCTTCTAAAACTGACGCACTCTCTAATCTCATGTTTGCTCGCCTCTGTAGACGCTTGTCGGACAGATATTCTGCTGTTCATTGTAAGTTAATCATCACATCTGGAGAATCTCATTGAATAATAAAACCTATGTTGAGTAAAACTCACATTGATTCCCACTATTTCTCGTTTTTCAAACGTAATCTCATTGAAATACCATCCCTTCATTCCCGGTCTCTTCCTGACCTGGAACAGAGAGCGAAACTCAAATAATAAATACACCTGCATGCATATGGAGTACGTATGACACTCGATGTTTTATTTCATCTAATGAAAATGATCTCACCTGAAAAAAACATCGCGGGTGAAAATATACATGCGTTAATAACGTTACTTTCGTCAGAAAACGATAGCGCTGAGGTGCTTTCGCCCTTTATTCATCGACTGCATCTGCTCTCGTTTGCCCAAAGCAATCCGGGTAACGCCGAAGAGTTGCTCTCTGCGCATTTACCCAAAGACGACGGGATCCTTCCGGTTCTGGACTTCGCGGACTGGCCCCGGGTGCGTTACGCCGCTTCAGGCGAAGTTCAGACGCCTGAATCTGAGGAGTACTTCCGTGAAATGACATCGGCTACCAATCTGTTACGTTCTGCGCTGATCGAAGCTGAACGCGCAAAGGGAACCCCTGCGCTATATATACTGGATAAATTACTCAACCTGAACAGCGCCCTGCCGGAAAGATATAAAAATATGGCAAATATTCCCTACGCATAAATACGTTCACTGTGCGGAATATTTCCCTGTTAATATTCCGCTATTTATTAAATCCGCTTTTCATTGAAATCAAGACAGACAATATCCAAAGAGGGCACCACTGGCGCATTAAGGTTAAGCCAGGCCAGCAACCGTTCAATACTCTGTCCTCTGAGCGAATGTTTGGGCCAGACAAGGTAGTAACCGTCCCCTGTTGCTATCGCCTCCCTGAAGGGCAGCGCGAGAAGGCCGCTTTTCAGCGCGTCGAGCGTGAGCCGGAGATCCGCCATCGCTACGCCGTGTCCGTGCATGGCCGCAAGGCTGCCCTGCTCCAGGGTGTCGAACACGATCCCGCCGCCCATGTCGAGGCCGGGGAATAAGCCCGTCCTTTTCAGCCAGCGCTTCCAGTCCCGTCTGTCCGGTGACGGATGAATAAGATCGCACTCTGGAAGCTGCTGCCGGGCAGGCTCCAGCAAAGACGGCGTACAAACCGGAATAAGCCATTCGCTGAACAGCAGCCGGCTCTCCGTTGACTCGCCAAAATAGCCGTTCCCGAGGAGGATCGCACAATCGTAGGGCTCGCGGCTGAAGTCAACGGTGTCGAAGTCCATCCAGACGCTGGCGATTTCGATTTTCGGCTTCGCGTGGTTCTCGCGAAAGGATTTAAGCACATTAAGGAGCCATCGCATCGTCAGGGTGCTGGGGGCTTTGAGGCGCAGAAGGTGGTTTTCACTTTTGAATGCGCGACAGGCCCACTCAATATTCGAGAAACTTTCGCTAAGCTGCCCGGCCAGAATGCGCCCGGCGTCGCTGACCTCCACTCTCGGACCCTGCCGTTTAAACAGCTCGCAGTCAAACCACATTTCAAGCGTCCGGACATGCCTGCTGACCGCCCCCGGCGTGATATTCAGGACTTCAGCCGCTTTGCTAAAGGAGTTCAGCCGTGCGGCAACTTCGAACGCGCGCAGCGCATACAGTGGCGGTAAAGACATACGTTCCCTTTTTGTCAGGTGTAATCATGCAGGTTTTGTATTATCGGCGCTCGGTGACGTTTCATCCCATTCCTCAGCCGGAAACGTCAGCAGCAGCACCCTGAGCAGGGACTCAAGCTGCGCGCGTTGCGCCTCAGAGAGGTTTATCAGCAGCGCATTTTGCGTTTCCGTATGCACGAGCAGCGCCTGTTCGATACGCTCCTGCCCGTGCAGCGTCAGGCTGACGAGCGAGCTGCGCTTGTCGTCGGGATCGGCAATCCGCCTGATAAGGCCTTGCTGTTCGAGATGGTTGAGCCGGTTCGTCATCGCCCCTGAGGTGATCAACAGGGATGTATACAGCTGCGTGGGCGAAAGGCAGTACGGCTCCCCGGCGCGGCGCAGCGTGGCGAGGACGTCAAACTCGCCCTCGCGAAAGCCAAACGGCGCCATGGCCTGCGAGCGCTCTTTTCCCAGGTGCTTCATCAGCCTGAGCATTCGGCCAAAAATTTTCATCGACGAGGCGTCCAGCTCGGGCATGGCGCGGCTCCACTGGCCGACAACGAAGTCTACATGGTCTTTCATCTTCACCCCGTATGGCGTGGGAATTTATCGAGTTGTGCGGTACATCTTACACTAAAACAGATTTTATCTTAACGTTAAGATAAATGCTCGCGGCAATTTGCCCGGGCCATTCACACCCGAAAAGGATGCCATGTTGAAACGCACGTCACCGTTACTCTTCGCCGTTATCGCTTTTATCGTCGGGCTAAATCTGCGCCCCATTCTGGCCTCGGTTGGCCCCCTGTTCTCCGTGCTGCAGGGCGAAGCAGGGCTGACCGCGACGCAATTCAGCCTGCTGACGACCCTGCCGGTGGCGATGATGGGACTGGCTGCCCTGTGTGGTCCCTGGCTTTTAGCCAGGATCGGTGCTGTCAGGGGAATTATGCTCGGGCTGTTCATCCTGCTGGTAGCCTGTTCATTACGCGGTTTTAGCACCTCGCTGACGGGCTTGATGGGCACCGCGTTACTCGGCGGGGCCAGCATCGGCACGATCCAGGCGTTAATGCCTGCCCTGATAAAAAAGGCGTATACGCAAACGGCCAGCACGATCATGTCGCTATTCAGCACGGGCATTATGGCCGGTGCGGCAGTCGCCGCCGCCAGCGCCGAGCCGCTGTTTTCATGGCTCACGCTGAAGCCCGCGCTGGCTATGGCAGGCGTGCTCGCGCTGCTGGCGCTGATGCTGTGGTTACCCCTGGTTAAGCAGCCTCAAGGTGAACAAACAGCACATGAATCCGTTACGCTCTCTTCCTCCCGGACTGGACTCCTTCTGCTCTTTTTCGGCGTGGGGACGGGTGCCTACACGCTGGTCTTAGCCTGGCTGCCCCCGCTCTATATTCAGGCAGGATGGTCCGCACGCAGCAGCGGCTATATGCTGGCCTGGCTGACCTTAACCGAGGTGGCCGCCGGGTTTGCCGTCTCCGCGCTGATCGGTAAATTCCCCGACCGCCGTGTTCCGCTGATAACTGTACTGTTACTGCTGCTCGCGGGGTTACTGTGTCTGGTCTTTGCGCCGGGCACCACGCCGGTCTTATCAACCTTGCTGCTTGGCATCGGTATCGGCGCCCTCTTCCCGCTGTCGCTTATCGTCACGTTCGATCATGCGCGAACGCCCGCGCAGGCCGGGAAGTTACTGTCTAAAGTTCAGGGAGGAGGATATATGATCGCCGCGCTCATGCCGCTAGTTGCAGGGATCGTTCGCGACAGTTCGGTCTCGCTCACCAGCGCATGGCTGGTGATGAGTGCGGGAGTCGTGCTGTTGATCGCTATCGCGTTCACTTTCAAACCCACCGTGAACGTGCAGGCGCGGTGAATGCGATACCAGAATTGAGAGTCGTATTTCAGAAGGCTCTACGCTAAATTCCGTCATTTCAGGCTATTAAGGAGTGGATATGTCGCAGACGTTACCGGGAATTGATGTCATGTTCGTCGCCGGGTTCGGGCCCATTTCACAGGATACAGCGTCCAGCACCGCGTTTTATATCCAGACACTCGGTCTGCCGCTGAAGCCGATGGAGGGCAATGCCGAGTATCTGCTCACCGAAGAGGGACGCTTACCGGGCGTGAAGCATTTTGCCGTCTGGCCGCTGTCACAGGCGGCAACGTCCTGTTTTGGTGAATCGGAGTGGCCCGTGGAGCATCCGATACCGCAGGGATGGATTGAATACGAGGTGCAGGATCTCGATTCCGCTACCCGTGTTCTGAGTGAAAGAGGCTATCGGTTGTTGGTCGCCAACCGCACGGAACCGTGGGGGCAAACCGTTACTCGCCTGCTCAGCCCGGAAGGTTTGCTGACCGGACTAACAGTTACGCCGTGGCTGCGTGGATAGAGGATGTTATAAGGTGCTGGCTTATATCACGATAGGGACAAATGACTTTCAGCGCGCCGTGAACTTTTATGACGCTATTTTTAACGTGCTGGGCTATTCACGTCTGCCCGCCTGGACTGATAGCTGGGCAATGTGGGGAAACGAAAATCATCCGGATGACGAATTTAGCTTCTGCATTTGTCCTCCTTTTGACCAGCAACCCGCGACGGCGGGAAACGGGACAATGTTCGCATTCAGAGCCGATAGCGCGGAAATTGTCAGACGCTTCCATGCAGCGGGCCTCCGTGCGGGAGGAAAGGATGAAGGCGTGCCCGGTACACGAACCGCCTACGGCCCCGATTTTTATGTTGCCTATCTGCGCGATCCTGACGGGCATAAACTGGCATGCGTTTACCGGAATTATTCTCCTGATGCAGATACGCTCTCAGGAGAGGAAGAGTCACTTCACTAATAAAATTTTGCGGTAAGGACCGGTAGACACCCAGTCCTGCGGAGATCACTTCAGCTCCAGCGTGCTTATCACATGGGCAATATCCGCGATATCGCCAGCTGACAACGGTTGCAGAGGTCGAGGCAGGCAATCCATGTCGGTAAGCCCAAGCACGCCAGCCGCAGCGGCAATAACGCGAATACTTCCGCCATGTTTCCGGAAGAGCGACCACAACGGCTCAAGGTGGGTTGTCAGGGCTGTAACGCGTTGACGATCGTTTGCCGCCGCAGCTTCGGTGATTTGTTTCGCCATCTCAGGGAACAGACCGCCACACACGGAATACCAGACTTCACAACCGGCATTTAATCCCAGCCCCGCATAAGCGTCGCCACTAATACCGATTGTTACGCCAGGGCGCAAAAGTTGACGTAACGCATTCACCCGTTCAATCGCTGCAGCGGGGCTATCCGGGACGCCAGGGATCTTGACCGAGCGAACCCCCTCAAGTGAGGAGAGACGACCGTGAAGTTCATCCGTAAAGGTAAAATGCGTAGTGCCCGGATTATCATAGATACACACCGGTACAGACACGTGCCGGGTAACGGTCTCAAAGAGTGAAAAGACTTCTTCGTCACGGAGTGGCTGGTAGCTGACCGCCGGGAGTAACAGCGCATTCGCACCAGCTGCCTGTGCATCCTCTGCCAGATGCAGAATGGCATCGGTACTGACCGCTCCCACACACACCATAACGGGGATGTTCCCTGCATGCTGTTTAGCCAAGGTTGCTACGCGCTTGCGCTGCTCCCGGGTCAGATAGGCGTAGCTTCCGGTTGACCCCAGGATGCCCATAGAATCAACCCGAGCGTCTGTAAGACGGGAAAGAATATGGCTAAAACCCTTTTCATCCACGCCGCGGGCAGTGACTGGGGTTAATGGAAACGCCGACAAACCGGTAAACATAACTCTTTCTCCTGAAGGGTATTACAGCTGTTGTTCTTCGATGAGAGCAACTTCAAACCACAGACCGGGCATCATTTTTTCCAGGCCGTCGGTCAGCATCTTCCCGGCTTCGTGAAGTCTATCCAGCGGCATCTGCGGGAGACTCTCCAGAATGAACCACATTTGCTGAGCTTCCACGCCTAAGCGGGTTCTGATCCCCTGTCGCCAGTTCCAGCGACGGCAGGTCACGCCGATATCATCACACCAGATAACCTCGCCTTGTGAAGGATACTCAACGGTGGCCTCTCCCTCTTTGACGGTATCAAAAGGCTCTGTTCCTTTTGCCACAGTCAGACGCGGCGCCCCCTGATAGGCAAAGAGATTCTCTCCACCAACCGGAACGGCATAGCGGAGACTAACGGCATTATAAAGATCAACGATAGGATCGAGCGCTGGCATCGTTCCGTCACGTAACACGCGCTTGCGTAACGCATCTGCTGAGCAAGGGGTGCGTTTAGGTTTAGCACCAAACTTTTGAAAAACGTCGGCCCATGCCGCCAGATGAGAGTCCGCCCAATCTGGTTCACCGGCCAGAACGGCTTCACAGGCTTCACGCAGCGCCGTTTCCCCAATGTCGGGATTAAGCACTGGCGCAGCTTTTACGCAAATGCTCAGTGCACGAAAACCGGGAGCAATACGATAAATTTCAGGGGTAATTGACGGAGATACTATTAGCACGTGATAATCCTGTAATGACCAATTTATTTCATGATAATGACCAATGACCAAAAAAGTCAATTTAATGACCGATGCAAACGCTATCGTCAATACTGTGAATGAAGCCGTATCTCAGCGAATTAAACTCTATCGTAAGCATAAGAAGATATCCCTCGATGAACTCTCCCGTCGGGCAGGCGTCAGCAAGGGAGCGCTGGTTGAGATAGAGGGATGCCGGGCGAATCCCAGCATTGCCCTGTTATGCCGCCTGGCTGCCGCAATGGGGGTTTCGGTGGCTGATTTTGTGGATGTCAGTTCAAAACCGACCGTGCATCTCATTGCTGAAGATGAGATCCCAGAATTGTGGGAAGGTGAAAAAGGCGGGAGAGCAAGATTGCTCGCAGGGTCAGGTGGCCCTGATATGACCGAGCTCTGGATGTGGGAAATGCAGCCGGGGGAAAAGTTTGCGTCCCCCGGCCACACGGAAGGTACGCTTGAACTGTTTTATGTGCAGTCGGGCACGCTCACACTCGGCGTACAGGAACACGTGTATCGGGTAAATACTGGCTGTTCGGCAACCGCCAGAACGGACGTTCCTCATTTCTATGAAAACCAGGGGGAGAACCCGCTGGTATTTATCATGACAGTACATGAAAAAGCATCCTGAGCATTCCCCGGCATAGAGGACAGCCCTGTGCCTCATCACAAGTAGCCCAAAAGGAGGAGTTCGGTGAATAATCAGCATCTGCGTTTTACCAAAGACAAATTTATTGTCACAACCGATCCCAGCTTTTTTCAGCTGGAAGCCATTCATGATTACCTCTCGCAATCGTCCTGGGCTCCTGGTATTGATGCTGAAACGGTCAGGATATCAATCCAGAACAGCCTTTGTTTCGCGCTCCTGGATGGAACAAGACAAATCGGCTTCGCCCGTCTGGTCACAGACTATGCCACTTTTGGTTATTTGTGTGACGTCTACGTGCTGAACGATTATCAGAAAAGTGGTCTTGGACGTTGGCTGATTGAATGCTGTCATGCCCATCCATTGTTGTCACGTCTGCGACGGATAATGCTGGTAACCGACAGCGCGCCATGGTTATACCAGAAGCTGGGGTATAACCCATTGAACCGGCCGGATTTTGTCTGGCAAATCAATCGACCCGATATTTATCGTAACCCCGGGCAAAAATAAAAGTACTTTGCAGAGAGTAATGATAAATGTGAATCCGCAGGGCCTGTCACTCTGATGCAGAAGAATTTGCTCTTTTAGCCGAACGAATCTTACGACATCCGCTTCTGGCACTGAGCGGATATGCTAAGGAAGGTGCGAACAAGTTCCTGATATGAGATCATCATATTC